>NZ_CP058595.1:3215167-3562750 GCF_013402795.1 Costertonia aggregata
AATGGGGCACTATAAATTTATAAATTTTTTCGGCCCCTTCATAGGCCAGGTATAATCCGCCTAAAATCAGGATGACCGTTACGGCTATTGGCAGAAATGCACTCAAAAGGAAGGCGACGGGAAGAATAATCACTTTGTTTAGAAATGAGCCTTTTGTTATTGCCCATAAAACAGGAAGTTCTCTTGAAGACACAAAACCTGAGGATTTTTCGGCATTGACAGCGAGATCATCGCCAAGTATTCCCGCTGTTTTTTTAGCGGCAACTTTGCTCATCGCGGCTACGTCATCCATTAATGTGGCGACATCATCCAATAATGCGAAAAAACCTGAGGCCATTGAATTCTATTTTTCAAATTATATTCTCTTGTTATCGTTTTGTGGCAATGACATATACACATCGTGGATTCTGCTAATTTATGTAGGATACACAGAAGCGCGATTTTCAATCGCGCTCAATTTCAAACTACAATTATAGCTTAAGCATTGTCACGTGGTTGATGTTTTTCCCGACGTTGTTTCACTTGATGATTTATATCGACTCCGTCAGTTTCTCTATGGTTAATAGCCTGCTCGCTAAGCCCTTGCTTCTCTTTTTGAATTTCTTTCTCGTCCTTAGGCATATCTCGATTTTTATATTAAAAACTTAAGTCCAAGCAAAGTAAAACAATCGCCAAGCCTTTGTTGACTTCAAAAGTTCTAAAGCTATCTCGATTGCTAACAATTCAATTTGTCTCAATACGGATTAAGATTACCCCTAATACGGAGCAAAGGAGAAATTGAAAATGGATTGTCTTATCTTGAAAATTGGATTTTTAATACCATCGACAAAACGGAAAGAATTTCTAATGCCATGATGACCTTTACCATAATTATCTATGTACTCGTGACGCTCTGGGCCTCGGCTAGTGCATTGCTTTATGGTGCTAGACCAACAAAAACTTTAAGTTGGATATTGGTCATACTTATTTTACCCTTTCTTGGTGCCTTAATCTATTATCTATTCGGTGTGAACCGGCGCAAGTTCAAATTCTTTACGTTGAAGCACACCATTAAACGAAGACTATACAATCAAAAATATAACGAGTCGCATGAAGAGGACTTTCCTGCAGATTGCCTAAATGAAAAATGTGCTAAGCTCGCCCGCCTAGTAAAACAAAACGCTTCGCTCTTGCCGCATGAAGGTAACGAGGTCGTTCTATTAAAGGATGGTCAAGAGACTTTTGACAAAATTTTCGAACGACTTAGAAAAGCTGAGCATTTTATCCACATGCAGTATTATATCTTGGAGGAAGGCGAACTGATGGATGAACTCTATAAGATTTTGAAAGATCGAGTTGATAACGGTGTCGAGGTAAGAATTATTTACGACTCCTTGGGCAGTTTCTCGTTTCGAAAGGACCGAAGAGAACGGTTTCGGGATATGGGAGCCAAAGTTTTTCCGATTCTTCCCATTCGCTTTGGAAATCTATTGTACACTTTGAATTATCGTAACCATCGAAAAATCATCATTATAGATGGTCATGAGGGTTTTACGGGGGGCGTAAACATTTCGGATAAATATATCAAACCGATTTCGGATTTGGGTATTTGGGAGGACTACCATGTTTATTTAAAAGGGCCCGTAGTCAATGGGTTACATAGGATATTTATCAAAGACTACCACTTCGCCCATGAGGAAGAGGAGGCTTTGCTGTTAAAGGAAAAATACCTTCCAGAAATAGATAAATTTGGTAAAAGGACTGTCCAGATAGCATCTAGCGGTCCAGACTCGAATCAACCTGCCATTATGCAGCAATATCTTATGATGATTAATTTGGCCAAAAAGAGTATCCATATAGTAAACCCTTACTTTATTCCCGGAACGGCCATTTTACAAGGCCTCAAAATGGCGGCCTTAACGGGTGTTGAAATCAAACTTTTGGTGCCAAAAGACTCTGATTCGTTCTTGGCGAAATACAGTATGTATGCCTATTTTCAAGAATTGTTGGCGGTAGGCATCAAGATTTATTTAAGAAAGGATTTCTCGCATAGTAAAGTTATCATAGTGGATGATGAAATTGTTTCCATTGGTTCGGGCAATTTCGACCAGCGAAGTTTTAGGCATAATTTTGAAGTCAATGCGATCATTTATGATATGGAAATTGCGAAGGAAGTAAGCGATGACTTTCAAAAAATTAGTCAAGATATCTTTCCCCTAGATTACGAGACTTTCAAAGCACGCGGTGTGCGACAGCGAATCGTTGAAGGGTTTGCCAAGATTTGTAGCCCATTATTGTGATTGTGTAGTGGTTTTGGTTTAACTCATGAACCCATGCCCCTGCGGACGTTGAAAAATCCTCCACCTCCAAGCCAGACCGAGCGGGCACGCTGCGCTGGCCCGCACTCGGTCACCTTTCCGTTTCCAGATTTTCCAACCCCCTCGGAGCCGCGCATAAACGCAAGAAGGGCGAAAAGGCCCTTCTTGCATTTATTCTGCCCACGCTCGGATTCTCCTCTTTAAAAATGCCACGTTTCCGGCCAGAGCCACATGATCGTCAATCCTGAAAGGATGGAAATTCCGAAGGTAATACCGACCCATTTTAGCAATCGCTTTGTTCCTAAAACGCCCGCCATAATCCCTTTGAATAACAAATTAGCCAAAGAAGCCAAGAGAATCAGTCGCCATCCGGTATGGGTTTCCAAGCCTCCGTTTTTCATGAGTTGAGAAAGCGATAGCGTAATGGCATCCACATCGGTAAGTCCGCTGATAATGGCTACTATGTATAGGGCTTGGTTGCCAAATTCCTTCTTCGTAAAAGCGACTGCCAATAAGATTAGACCGTATAAAAGACCAAATATCAAAGCACTTTTGAACTGCGCCGGGTTATCGGGTTCGGGCATTTCATCATCATCATTATCCTTATTGATTTTATAGAACAATGCGGCACAAAGTGCGACCATCACTATAAATTCTATGGCCAATGGAAGAATTATCTCAGGCAATTTTTTGGGAATGATCACACCGACCTCAATAAGAACCCGTACCAAGGCGATGGCCGATGCGGTCGTTATGATGAACGCGGCCATCATGTCGAGGTTTTTTGCATTTTTGGTCTTTCGAGCATAACTGACGGTGGTGGCGGTGCTACTGATCAGACCTCCCAGAATTCCGTTTGAGATAATGCCCGTTTTAGTGTCGACAAATTTGTAGATGAAATACCCGATGACGCTAATGCCCACAATCAATACGACCATCAGCCAAATATTATAGGGGTTTAAAACGTCCAAAGGGCCGAAAGTTTCGTCCGGTAGTATCGGTAAGATTACCAATGAAATACCGGTAAAGGTCATGATGGCCTTTAAATCCTTATCCTTTAATCGTTCGATAAAATCGTGTAGGTGTTCCTTGATGTAGAGCAAAACGGCCATGGCACCGCCCACGATGATGCCGATTACCCGATCGCCCATGACGATGTAAGCGCAAATGGCGAACATCAATAGGGCGGCGACCTCGGTGGTCTGGCCGACATCGGGATTATCGAATTTTTTTAGCTTTACGATATTGGCGATGACGAGGAAGGCCGTAATCGCAATGCCAAAGACCGGCAATATAAAGGGATTATCAAAATCACGTGCCATAAACCCCGTGACCGTTCCCAAAATGGCGATTAGGGTAAATGTTCGTACGCCCGCCATCTTATTATCCGTATGTTGGCGCTGTAGGCCTACCAACAATCCCAGCCCAAAGGCTATGCCCAATGTTACAAGGTCCGAATAGTCCATTCAATTCTCATTATGGTCTGTATTGAGTTCCATTTCCTTCAGAAAATCGCCACACACATCGAAAAAATTTTGGAGCCGTTCTTTTTGTTTTTCAATCGGTATTTCAGGCTGAATTGATTCCAACGCAGCGTTTGTCTTGGCTACATGATGCTCCAGAGATGGAAAATCTTCCTGTTGTAATTGTTTTAATATCATCGCAACATCCTTTCCCACATTCTTGATATTTGTGGCAAGTTGTAGCGTATCCGGATTTCTTTGAGCTTTCTCGGCATCGAACTTAATGGTCTCCAAGGTCTCCTCCATGTTTAGATGATGTTCGGTGGCTGCTTGGCGTACGGCATTCGATAATTGCACGAGGGCATCTTTTGTGTAGTCGAAATCGGTTCCCAACTTATCTTTGTTTCCTATAAAAGAGGTGTACTTCGTGACTTCCAAATCGGCTTTCGTGTATTCGCTATCGGTAAAGTCCTCTTGTATTGAAATCGGTTCGACTTCTTCCGTTGAAATATTCGGGGTTTCATCGATAACGCTTATACGGTCGGAGTTAAACATGAAGTAGATCAATGAAGCAAATACTATTAATGGTATGACAATCCAAGGTAACCAGTTCGGTTTTCTATTTATTCTATCTTCATCCATGAACTAATGCATTTTAAACAGCACACAAGGGAATCGTGATACCTCACGCTTTTTTAGGAAATTATTGAATCCGACAATTGGGAATTATCACTATCGGAAAAGGTTTTAACCTGATAAGTACCGATTATGATAAAGCTTAAAAGTCTCGATACCGGTCAAGGCAAAAATTGATTAGCTTTAATCAAAATCTCGCGTCAAATAGCTTATTCCAACTAGGTTGGAACAAAAAAAGGAAGCGTTCCCCAACGCTTCCCTTAGAAGTTATTGTAATCGATTATTGAATATTCGTAATCGTTACTTAACCTACTTATGAGTTACAAATTTGAATTTTTACAACAGGATTTACGGATGCAAAAAATCGGATTGTTAACACAATCGATTTCATGGCATTTTTAGAATGCCTTTCTAATTTTCTACGAAATGGATTAGAACTAAGTAAGGCCAAAACTGACTATTACCGCGAAAAAAAACAGATTCTAGAAATACTAGGCTATTTTGAAGAAACCAAATTCTCGATATTTTCATTCTTATCAAACTCTCTAATAGTATCGAGGGTTGTCCGCATCATATTGCTCAATGCTGTATCGGTCAAAAAAGTCTGATGAGCGGTAACCACCACGTTATCCATCTCGATTAGTGAAATCAATAAATCATCCTTGCTTGTACTATCGGAAAGATCTTTATAAAAAATTCCTTTCTCGTTTTCGTAAACATCCATTCCGAAGCCTGCTAATTTTCTATTACGCAAAGCGTTATACACTTCCTCGGTATTTACCAAACCACCCCGCCCGGTATTAATTAATATAGCGGTATCCTTCATAGCTTTTAGTTCATTATCAGAGATAAATCCTTTAGTATCTTCATTTAACGGAAGATTCAACGAAATGATATCGCATTCTCCTAAGATGGTTTCCTTTTTTACATACTTCGCCCAATCCTTATCAGTCAGATTTGGATTTTTTTTCTCATCAAATAAAAGAACTTTTGCACCGAAACCATGAAAAAGGTTTACTAAAACTTCGCCGATATCGCCAGTGCCACAAATGCCAACAGTTTTAGTGTGGATTTCTCTTCCTACATGCCCTTCCAATGAGAAGTTATACTTCCCAATACGATTGAACGAGGGTTTTAATTTCCGGTAGAGTGCCAATGACAGGGCAATGCAATGTTCAGCTATCGCATGGGGAGAGTACTCTGGCACGTTGGCTATTTTCATGTCGAATTCATCGGCGGCCTTTAGGTCAATATGGTCGGTTCCTGCAGAACGTGTGGCTATAAGTTCGACTCCAATCTGATTCAGTTTTTTTAGTATTTCCTTATCCGTTTTATCAGAAGAGAAAATACTTACGACCTCACAACCATTCGCTCTGTCGATTGTTGTTCTGTTCAAAGTCTCGGCAATGAAAATCAACTCGTGACCATCCATATTTTCAGCTTTGAGATATTTTTTTTCGAATTCATGACAGCTATAAATTGCGATTTTCATTTTTCAATTAATTCGTTTATCTTAATTAAGGAAGTCACGTTGAAGCCTAAACGTCTAAGATGTTATGTCGGCTTAACTAATCGCAATCCAATTCTTTACAAGGATCATGTCCCCAATTTTTAAGGCTATATCGCCAATCGGATGTTTTGATATCGCTCTTAGGTTTTTGCGCCTTATGCCGATTTACGTAACCAACGACATTGTTCATGTGGTCGTAATCAGCATCGTTCAGGTCAGCTTTATTCTTATTTTTGATTTCGATGATTTTTTTACCACTCTTGTGGCCGATGGCCTCGCCATCGCCACTATCTTGACCAACATCTTTGGACTTATCGGTTTTTAGCCAATCTTCCAATTCGCTTGGGGTCATATTGACGGCATCATAAAACTCGTCGTAGATTTCTTCATTAGATTTTGACATGGATAATGGTTTAAATATAAATACTAAACAGGTTAACAAATATCCTCTGCAATTTGTAGGTCTAAAAAGTAGCTTTTACAAAAAGATTACTACTATACGTAAGTTTCTTTCAGTTCTTTTACATGTTACAATAGGTTTACTCGCTAACCTTCGGCAAAGACCTTCTGTCCAGAAAGTCGATTTCATTTCGAAAGTAACTTGAACAAATTGAAAAAAGTTGTTCAATCCCTATTTTCCTTGCTTCAATGAATTATGCCGGCAGATTTGATGCAACGGTTGCCTTCCAGTCGCTTGGATTCAATTGTATTTTCTAATATGAACTATTTAGTCCTCTTGTAATCACTCATAATATTATTGATTTCGAAAAAGCCCTTCATGCATTTGTTTTGCCCTACGCACAATTAATTTCGAGAATTCTTGTTTAAAAATATGTAATCCTTAATTTTATGTTTCTACATATCCGATCTCAATGAAACCAAATATTTTCATCTTTCTTGCATTCCACATGCTGCTATTTTTTTCGTGTAAAAGTGATGATGACGGTGTTGCGGAATCGGATAGGAACCAAGCCTTGTTGGGCCAATGGGAATATGAGGCTATCGATTCCAATACAGCCGTGGACATCAATGGCGACGGTACGGTAAATGTAGACCTGTTCAACACCAATGAAATACGTCAATGCTTAAAGGACAATCTCACTTTCTTCAGCTCTCGGGGGCCTGAAGAAAAAGGTGCTTTTTCCATTAACGAGAACGGACTGTCCTGTGGGGAAGTACCCGCGTTTCAAAATGTCGAGGACGATAGGTACGAACTAATAGACAGCCGAATCATACGATTTGATAACCGCAACGATTGGATTATCGTGGAGTTTACCCAAAACCGATTGGTGGTCGACCAAGATGATTTTTTGGACGATCAAGATGTAGTGATTACCTACACTTTTAAAAGAAGTTAGTTCGTTATGCTTAGCCTAGAGCGTTAAAAGTGCCTAGGACATCAAACTCTGACGACTCTTCCCGATACTCTTTCACTCCATTGGCCGTTCGTATCCCTTACCCTTACCTCAAAGTCTTGGTCAAGATACTTTAAACGGCTTTCACGGGGTTCCTCTTCCAACATGAAATATCGATCCACTCCATTGCCCGTTGCTTCATTGTAATTGAATATACGCGTATCCCATCGGTTGGTACTCCTGTTGAATATCCTGATTTCCACTTGGTCCAAAGTGGCACCTCCATAGGCTTCCGAACACCCAATATCAAAACAGGTATAAATTCGGACTTGATAATCGCAACCGTTCAATCCCCCACAACTGACATTGTGCTTTTCCCCTTTTACCAATGCCACAGGTCTTCCCAAAGTTTCAACAAATGTGCTTCCGCTTTTGGAATGCCCTGTTGAGTTCTCTACCTCAAAATCAATTGTAAACGTATTTGGAGTCTCAGGATAAAAAGTAAGGTTAGTGCTCCCATAATTCAATGGAATTGTCTCCCCCTCATCATATCGATTTCCACTATAAAAGAAGTAACCAACACGATTTCCACTGAAAGAGAATGTCATTTGATAAGTTACAGCAGGATTATGCGTGCCAATGGCATTTGTGATCACCGTGATGTTAAAAGGTTCTCCTTCCAAACGTTCCCCAGGAGCCTGACTGATGGTCAACTCGAATGGTTCCTCATACCTTTCATAATTGATATTGACGTTTGCTCTTTTTTCCACATCGGAGGATGAGCGCACCGTGAACGTAATGTTATGGTTGCCTTCGGTCGTTCCGAGATATTTTCCCGAAAATGCCCCTACTGGTACTTCAAAACTTTCCCCAGCTGAATAGTCAGTACCTTCATATTCAAAAGTACCGTTGTTTCCACCTGCCGAGAAATACATTTCATAGGTGTCTCCGCCTATTCCTATTTCAGATATGTTAAAGTTCATATCGACGATTTCGTTGGTGTAAGCCTGCTGTAAAGTGCCGGACGCGTTAAACGTATAATCCTTGGCCGTCACGTTTACCGTGATATCCACAGTTTTTTCAAGCCCCGTATCATTTTGGACTACGAAAACCATTTTCACGGTACTCTCATCGGTGCCTTCAAGCGTCCAGTTGAAGTTGCCCGTATTCACATCGTAACTGTTACCAGGACTTACTTCTATACCATTGTTGTCTCTGATTAGCGCATTACCGTTCATACTGAAACGCATGGTGTAATCTGAAGACCCCACACTTTCAGAAATATTGAAATTCAGACCGGTGGTTTCCCCTACGGTTATGTCCGATTTTTGGGTGCCCCCTGTAAAGGTAAAATCGACCTGGTCAAAAGTGATGGTAGTGTTGGCCGTTCGGATAACGTCCGAACCCGATTCTACGCTGAGAACAATATTGTGCTGTCCGGGTTCTGTTCCGGTATAGGTAATATTGTTGATCCCGGCACCTAACGAAAATTGTTCCCCCGGACCGTAGATTATTCCATTTATGGACATCGAACCGTTTTGGCTTGAGGAAAAGAACGCCATGTAGCTGTCGTTCGCTCCGTCGGGAACTTCATCGATATCCACGATCATACCTACCGGAATACTGGAAAATTCCGTAGCCTTGGACGGGGTCATATTGACAGTAAAATCATTGTTTCCAACAACCAAGATTACTTTTTCTTCCAAGATTTGACCATTACTATCGCGCAACAGAAACGTAACTTCATACGTCCCTGGTTGTTCGGCAATAAAGTCATAAGCGAAACTTCCAGGATTTATAGAAAAGTAACGACTCTGCGTAATCTCGGAGTTGCTATTGTACAATGCCGCGCTGCCACCTGAAACAAAATAGTTGAGTTCATACGATGCCCCATCGTACTCCCCTTTTTCGATAAGGCTCAATGCGACCGTACCCCGTTGGCCTACCAATACCTCGCTGCTATTGGCGGAAGCATTAAATTCCAGTTCCAATTGCTCGGTGTCCAAATCGATTCCGACCGGTCCGACCGCTTGCCCGTAGTTGTCCGTTACCAAGAAACTTATGCGATGCGTACCCAATGTTTCGGGCGTATAGAAAAGGGAAAAATTACCCAAGTTTACCGGATAATCCGTATTGTTCGTAATCGTATTTCCATTGATTCCTGTTACCCTTCCGTTTCCTTCTTCCAAGTTATAGGTCAGAAAATAATCGATGTTATCCGTATTCCCGCTCGACTTGATATTGAAATTGAGTTGCGTACGCTGGTTCATGAAAACTTGATTGCTTTCGGCATTTCCACTGAATGTGAACGGGATATTGGCCACTTCGATTTCGACGCTGTCCCTTTTCATCTGACCATTGCTATCCCGTACATCGAAGTAAATCTTGCGCTGCCCCAATACATCGTCCTGAAAAGTAAAGTTGTAGTTCCCGGGTACTACATCACGAAAGGTCCCGGCATCCATTACCCCGCCGTTTTGATTACGAACGGTTCCGGCCCCCTGGCTATCCGCCGAAAAGGAATGGCTTATATCGTAGGTTACTTCGCTTTCCTCGTCTTGTGTTCGCAAATCGATATTCACGGCCAAATTGGATTCCAATTCGACTTGGGAAGAAGCGGCTGTTGCCCTGAACGTGAAATTGACATTACCAATATTTAAAATTAGTTCGTTTGAGATTGTCGCCCCATCGGGAGCCTTGGCCGTCATGGTCAATCTATGCTCTCCCAAGGTTTCGGGAAGATATCCAAGTTCAGTTACCCCTTTGGGTAATTTAAAAGGTTCCCCTGCATCGTACACAGCGTCATCTAAATAAAGTACACCCGTGCCGTTCTCCAATTGATAGGTTGTTTCAAAGTCTTTATCTCTGCCGCCATCGGGAGATGTTGTCTCCTTATCCCTTAACAAGGTAACCGTTACCGGGTTTTGACTATTGACAATGAAATCATCGGTACCCTTGCCGAGCGAAAAGCTGAAACTTGCATATTTGACATTGTACAGCAACTCCAGCTCTTTCTCAATTTTATTGGAATCCCAAGCCAGTACTTTTACCTTATGCATTCCCGTATCAATGGGCATATACCGATAGGATAGATTAAAGTTCTGGATCGGTATCGTATCGTTAGCACGAACCGTATCATTTTCTGCCCCTATATAATATCCTTTTCCGTCAAGATTATCGTACTTCATGAAATAGGATACATTGGAGACCATACGTTCGGGTTCCAAGATAAAATCCGTTTTCGTCGCTTCGAATACGAATCCGTTTTCTTCATTGGAGCCTTCAAAAGTAAAATCGAAGGAATCTTGAACGATATCCTCGAAGTCCTTGCTACAGGCCAATATTAAAATGCAGCATACCGCTGTTAGCGCGTATATTCGTTGTAGGGCATTCATTTTCATACAATCGTTTTTAGAACAAAAAATAGCGTAGGCCTACTCCGGCATACGGATAAAAATTCCCCACATCGGAATTGATATGGTAGTACTCGTTCGCTTTTATGAGCAGGGAAAAATCATTGCTGATACCTACTTCCGCTTCCGCTCCGACATAGAGGCCATAGACGAACTGACTTTTTGCGTTGATCAGGGCACCGCTCGGAAGTTCATTGCTGCCATTATTGATGACTTCATATCCAAAAAGTCCACCCCCACCTAGAAAAAGGCTGAAATTCCGCTTTCGTGGTGCTACGAATACCCGGTAATAGATTCCCGGTTGTATCGTAAAAATGTTGTAAGGTATTTCTTGGGTACCTTTGTCCTCAGCAATGGCGGCCAATACGCTTATCTGGAAATAGCGGTACCGATCGGGATGAAAGTTGAACGTACCCATAATGCCATAGCCATCCTCGACATACCCACCGCTCAAACCGACCGACGAGGCAAGATTGCCCCGCAGTTGGCCAAAGCAAAAAGAAGCCGATAAAAGTAACAAGGACGTTAAAAGAAAATTGATTTTCCTCATAATTTAAAAGCTAATGGGTTGTTGATAACATTATGGTCGACATCCAAGGAAAGGTTTCTATTGCCTTTATCCTCATCCACATTGACCATTAGTACTTTCTTACGGTCTAATGTGAACTTGTCAAAGACCACCATGAAATAGTTCTCGGAATTTCCTTCGACCCTTTTGGGAACCTTGTACCTGAATAGAGGTTTGTGTTTTTTATCGATGTTGTTCGGACTGTTCTTATAATTGGAAGCGATACTGAATTTCAGAAAATTCACATCGTAGGGCATGTGCGCCTTGTTCTCCAAACGAAACTGTAGGTATATCTCGTTATTTTCATAAAAGACATTTTCCAGCCATAAGAAGACATCATCGTATTTGGCGAAATAGCGAATAATCTTGCCTTTGTTGAACTGATTATAGTAACATCGCCGACGAATGTATTCCATACGGTCCAGCACATATAGTTCCCGAGTAAGCGGCAAAGTTTCCCCGGTCGCTTCTTCATCTGGCGAAATCTTTAAATCTTCTTTTGTGGTCGTTGTTGCTATATCGGAATGCTCCATTTGGGGTTTTGACGCTTCATCAGATGTTGAAACATTGGAACGTTCTCGCGGTATAGAGAACGCTTCCGGGTTTTCGGCTATTGATTTAGTGATTGTCCATCTTTTCTTCACAGGAACTCCTACCAATTTTAAAATAAAGTCATAGGCAAGTCCGTCTCGGGTATAGACTGTATAATTAGTGTGGTCTTCGTTGTCAGGTGCTACATCATTGTAACTGAGCAACACAATACGTCTTGCCGTATTGGACCTATTTTTGGCAGGAAAGGATTCGATAAAATTGAGTTCCTTCCCGTTGATGGAGAAATCAAAGATTTCAGGCAGGACTAGGATTGACTTATAATCCCTGGACACGGGAATAGTGTCTGTTTGCGCCTTAGTGGAAAGCAAACCGAAAATCGATATAAGTAGTATGCAGTTCTTTATTCTCATTGCGTTACCAATAAAAGTTCGTAATCATCTATCAATAGAATCTTTTCTTTCTCCCGCAATTTTTTCTTTCTAAAGAAAGAGCCCAACCCTCGGGCTATATCCGCTACCAAATCGGGAGAACCGTTGGTCAACTCTTCGGTAGCACCGGTCAGTAAGTTGTTGCTCGCATTCGCCTCGTATTCCCTCCATAGTTCTCCGGCCCTCGTGCTATAGATGCCTTCCCTGCCATCGTTAAAATCCTTTACCAACAAGTTCACGGGGTGGTGCTCAATATTATCGATGTCCAAATAGACCCGATTCTCTTTTATCGTAGCCATAGCATAGATAAAAGTGTTTCTCGCAAATCTTTTACTATTATGAACCATGTCTTCCATCAACAGCAATCGAACATTCTCATTGGGCAATATGAATTGGTCGCCATAGACGGTAGCCCTGATCGAGATCGGCTTCTTGGTATCAACAATAGGCTCAAGAGACGGGTGGCCTCGGCTATTTTGGGAATCGCCAATCATTTTCTCTTTTCCCTCCAAAAGCTTCTCGCGGTAGGCCAACCGATTCTCAACGAACTGTTGTTTTTTCTGATCTTCTGACATTTCGGGGCGCTTTCGGCTATCTACCGATCCCTTGATTTCCGGTATTTCGGTAAAGTTGGTTTCCTTTGCTTCCGGTTTCATGGACAACCCCTCCAGTTGTTTCAAAATCCGCTGAAGGGAGTCGTTTTCGGAATTTCCCAAATCCTTCATATCGACCCTAGCTTCGGAATTATCCTCTTTTTTCCTTTTCAGGGAATCCTTGACCTTCCATTGTCGGCCTGCGGTACCGGAATCCAAAGTCGGTGTTTCGCCCGGTAGTTCGGAATTGAAACCGTTCGCGTTTACCGCGTTAGTATCGCCTATCTTAAGATCCTTTAGATTTTCGATAACGAAAAAGCTGGTCAATATCAAAATAATCGGTAGGGCCATAGCAACCTTTTGATTTCTGACCACCCACCGTTTTACAACTTGTATTTTTTCCTTTGTACTCATATTACCTGCGCTCCAAGTCGGAATTGTCCACGACCTGGAAGTCAATAATCTTTATACCGTTCAAATTGTTTGGGGTGACTCCCGACTTTTTTAATTGCCCCTTTGTAATAAGGTTTCTATACGTCGTTGATTTGCCTTTCTCTATGGCCTGTTTGCCGTAAAATGTAAACGGAAACGGGTAGGTTGCATAGTCGATATGAATCGAGTCAAGTTCCACAAAGTAGCGATAGTCGCGCATTGCCACATCATGGAAATACTTTTTTTCGACCAAACGAGCGTATAAACGGTTGCCTGACCAGTCCACCATGTGTAATGCCTTTCCTTCAATGTTCCTTTTAATTAGCTTCAAATCAGGTTCCAAGGAAAAGAAGAGTTCATGAAAATTGTAAAGATGTCCTTCACAAAGGATTTCCAGATTTTCCTTGACATCCCTGATTGGAGCCATGGGCAATCGTTGCCCTCCATGAAGCACATATGCGTTGTTTCTGGCACGCTCATCCGCTTTCATTACATAGTAGGTGGCCATTCCGAATACGATAATGACCACTGCCAAACAACTATATACCAATCTATTGTTGTGCTTTCTGCTCTGGGCGATGTCATTTATTATCCCGTATTTTCCTTCCATATTTTAATTATTGGATTAATGTTCGAACTGCTTTGGTAGCTCCTCCACTTTTGACATCCATCGCCGTTTGAACTACTTTTTTACCATAATGCTTCGGTTTGGCGACGATTCCACCACCTGAAATATTTAGGCCTTGGACAACAAAGTTTGCCAAAGTGGGCGCTTTGATATAAAAAAACGAGGTCATTAGTATCAACATAGAGGAACTTAAGATCAGTCCCAGGTCATAGGAACTGTATCGAAGCAGATGATTCACCAACTGGTCCACGAGGTTGACCATGAACATATCCACCACGTAAAGCATGGGCAGCCAAAGACAGATACTCATAAACTTTTGCAGCCATGCTTTCCAGAGTCCAGAAATAGCGGGAATGAAAGAAAGTCCAATGTTGATAGGCCCGAAAATGATAAGAATGAAAAGGTAGATGGTGGCCAAAGCCTTGATTCCGATGAATATCAAGGTAGAGATAATATGTGCGAACGCTGTGATGGAACCGGCCAGTCCGGTAAGGGCGAATGACTGTAGCCCATCGATGTCCATGCTCAACAGGTTCCATTCGACAAGGTTGTTCGAAGCTACATCGATTTGCGCCAAGGCTATTTTTTGTCCGATGGTATCCCAGCTTTTTTGGGTACTGACAAACGATGAACCCAAATTATTGTAAAATTCAAAAATAGCATGTGCGAATTCCGAATAGTTGAACAGAATGAACATCAAGGGAAACCATTTTAAGGCCTTGAGAACATCCGCTCGGTCGTTGCCCGCGAAATGTGTGAAAGCGAAAATTCCCAAGCCGATTTTGGCCATTCCAAAACCAATTGCGAGAGTGGGGCCTAGATTATTAAAGGCGTCGGCTATGTACTGGTCAAATATGGAATTGACCGTTACTCGAAACCCCGAACTGGATTGTAAGGCGTGCATTAATTCGTTTTTATAAGTGAATAAACCGCTTTACGATGTTCGTTTTTCTGTAGCAGGGATGTGTTGACTTCGATAACATCGTCCAGTAACCTGTTCATCTTTTCCAAAATCGACCTGAGCGCCGATAGCCTGTCCGCCGATTCGATGATTTCCCCGGTAGAGGCAATATGCGAACCTTGGGAGACAAGGGAGGATACTTGTAGAATCGCATCGGCCAGTATTTCCGTGGCCCTTTTCTTTTCCACTTTTTCCAAGTTCGTGAATGTTCGCAGGTTTTGTTGTGTACGCTTGTAGGCGGCTATGATTTTATCCTTTAGTTCGTAGAGTTCGTTCATTTCTGGACTCCCCATGACATAACTCGCTGGCGTTCTTTTCGAACTCAGGTCTTGACTCAAGATTTTGGAGGAACTTGAATTGGCGGTAACGTTCCGTTCCATCTGTGCCAATAACTTGCCCATGGTCGCGTTCAACGTTGCCAGTTGCGAATTTAGCGTGGCCACATTTGAGTTGAGCAATACCAATTGAGCATTGGCCGCTACATCGGTTACCGGAATCTGGGCGGTTGCCAAATAAGGGAGCATCCCTATAAAACACATTGCAATGGTCATTTTTAATTTTGGATTTTTCATTTTTTCTAGTTTTAGGTATTTGTACTCATTCCATTTAGGGTTTTCAAATCTATATTGGCTCGTTTCATCTCCGATTGTTTATATGCGATCGCGGTTCGCTCCCAATCATTATCATATTGTTCATGCAGCAGATTGATTTTTACTTTCTCGTTCGGGTTGGTTTCGAACAGGCATTTGGTCGGTAGCGAAGTTTCCAAACCGAAAACCTTGACCCGTTCCTTCCAACAAATGGCCATTTCCCTCAGTTTCCGATTTGGCGGTAGATCCTTGTTGACGGAAAGGTTCAATTGCTTTTGTTTGGCGTTCAGACCTAATATGTTCTGAATTTCATCAAAAGAATTAGCGAATTCACCGAGGTCGAGCAGCACCTTGATATGGCTGTTCACTACGATGGTCTTGCCGATAAATTTTGATTTTACGAAATCGTCCACCTTCTGTGATATGAATATGGGCTGTCCTCCATACTTTCTTGCCATTCTCGATTTAGCGTCAAAATAGTGAGCCATAATGGGGTTGTCGAACAGGTTCCATGCCTCGTCCACGGCCAATATTTTATTGAGGGAAAGTTTCTTTGGGTCTTTTAACTTTTTGTCGAACACATCGATCATCAAAAATGCCACTATGGGGAAGAGTTCTTCATTGTTGACCAAATTTTCCAATTTGAAATAAACCAACCTTTCCTGGCTCAATTGGGCTATTCTTTTATCCTTGCTATTCAAGAGGTATGCCCTCGGCCCTTCGTGTGCGTATTTACCAAGCAACAATAGAAACAAATTGGGGTCGAATACTTCATTTCGAATACCCTTTGTGTGCATTAGGGCTTTCAAATTTTGATGTGCGTAGTCGTAGAACGTATTAAAAGAATCGTCGGAACTACCCTTCGAAAACCGATACTGATAATATCCTTGAACTAGAAACTCGATAATCGCACGGACTACGGCGCTGTCATGGGTATCCCCCGCTTCATAGTCCTTACGCCCATAAAGGAGGTACACTAAAGCGATCAATTGGGTCAGCTTATGTTCGGTAAGTGCTTTTTCGCCATCCTTGACCACAACATCTATAGCATCGAGTATAAAAGGATTGAAGGTAAATGGGTTTTGGTCGTCGTTCGCTATTGTGACCCCTTTCAGATGGTCTAATAGCTTATCGTATGAGTTTCCGTTTTCGAGGATTAAAATTTCCGCACCTTCCCGATATTCCGAGTACAGATAGGCGTTCGTAAAGAAGGTCTTACCCCCGCCCGATCCCGATGCGATCAGCATCCCCCGGTTAAAAATCCAATCCTTTTCCTCTGGTTCCCTGTAAAGACTGACCAATAAAGGTTGCCCTGTAGCCCTATCGACCATACGCAATCCGTGCGGTCCATGAAGCCTATTTTTGTAACCTCCCTCAAAATACCATAGACTGGAAGCCATCTCAGATGAGAAAGGACTGTAAAGCTCCATACTCGTGCCGATGCCGTTGCCGAGAATGCCACCGAAAAAAAGATTCTTGCGATCCACCGAATTCTCCTTGGCATGGATGCCCAATTTGCCGAAAGCCGATTTTACGGTGTTGCACATCGGGCGAAAAGTCTTTTTGGAATCGGCCAACCCCAATACGTTCAAGTGGTAATACACCAATTCTTTGTGGTCGTTCAGTATCGATTGTTGGAACTCATAGATTTGGTCACGGTAGGTACTGTTTTTGTCCCCTTTGCGATTGGTAGCATATTTGTTAAGGCGTTTGGCCTTCGACCTTAGCCTACCCATGGCCTTTTCCTTCTCCGGAATGTAGATGTATTGGTTGATAATATGTTCATGAGGAATCTTAAAGCCCAAGGAGAAAAGGTTACCGATGGGGAAAAGGTTCTCACCGGTAGTGTATTTTCCGAAATATTCGTGAAAAGCCATGTCCTCTTTCGAAAACTGATCTAAGTTCTCCAAAGTAAAATACTGTCCCTGTTTGTCCCCGATGCGCAATGTGTTCTCCGAAAAATCAATATCCTTGCCGACACCTGCTTGGTAGCTTGCTTCCAAATAATTGTCGCAATAGCCGGCCGGTTCGAAAAGGTCCTCATAGTTCAGTATTTTCGAGCCCATCAAACCGGAATCGTTGATCAGGTCGTTCACGGCCCCGACACGGGCCTCGAAATCCGCCATGACATCGGTATCCAGATATTCTTCGGGTAGCGGGTTTTTGCCATAGAAACGGCGTTCTTTTTTCAAAAAAGAATTTACACCTAAGGGTGTTCGGCCAATATAGCTCTTGGGTACCTTGTGTATCGCCAAAAAGGAGCGGTGCTTTAAAAAAGGCCTATCCTTAAAGTAGAGTTCATCCTGCGTTTCGAAAAAATCGCGCTTCATCCGTAACGGGTCAATGGCATAGGTTTCCCCGAAGAAAAGATCTTGTTTGTGCAACAGACAATTTTCCCCCATGATTTCCAAAATACCGGAGACCGTTCGGTTCAGGTTCAAATAGTCCTTTCCATCCATAGTGTAGATTTCCGGAAGCTCCAATTCCAACGGAATGCTGATACAGCCTTTTTCTTTCGATACCAGAATAGGGGCCTCGTACCCATAGATGGGAAAAGCGTCCAACAGATTTACCCTCTTTTCCATAACACGAGGAGTTTTTTGTTCACATGACCCTTGATGGCATCCGGACCTTTCCTGTCCGCTCGGGATTTTATAAAACCGTTCTCACCGTAAGCTTTGGAATAGAAGAACATCAGCCCGATGTAAAGTGCCGCTGTACAAAAGGAAAGTATAAGACTTAGAAAAGTAGGTATGACCGTACTCAAAAACAGCCCTGACATCAAGGATAAAAACGTGCCCTTGAAGGCTTGGTCCACATACTTAGCGCGTAGCCCGAAGAAGAAGACATCCTTCTGAAGGGCCTTTGGGATTCTCACCAGTTTGTTTTCCATCGCTACCCGGCCAAGTTTTCCCCAATTTCGATAAGGCCATAAAAAATGACCAGTCCCAAGATAACATTGCCGACTTTACGTGCCATGTCCTGGTTCTGTTCCCTGATAATGAGGAAGGCGATGGCCGCGATTCCCAATAGGATGCTAGCGGCAACCTTGATGATTCGGAAAATACTATTGCCGATCTGTACGGTACCCTGCTCCGCTGCGTTGACCTGATCGACAAGTTCGTCGATTTGGGCAAAGCCAAGCTGATGGAAGGCAATAGTAAAAAGGAAGGTCAAAAAATAACTACACGGAATCGTCCACCTCCGCATCCGGCGGCGGTTCGGAATTTTTGATAATCTTAAATTTTTCATGTTCTGGAATTAAGGATTCATTCTGAACATCTTTATCGGAAGCATTGAAAATATCCAGCAGCTCGGAGCTGGTTTCGTTTTCATCGACACGGTTGAGTAATTGGTCCATATCTTTTTCCTTTAAAGATGTGTTTTTTACAAATATAAAAGATTTTTGCACAAATGAATCATTTTCCTGAACTTTCTTTTCTTTTTTATTTCGTTTGAGTATAACAAAGACCGCTATGTACCAAAGTAACCCTAAAGTACAGATGACCACATAGACGATATGTTCCCATTGCCAGTTCAAATCCTATCGATAATATCTTTTAATCTCATAACGCTTTTGTCATGATACAGTTCCAGCGCTTTTCGCATAATATCATTTCGGGACACCTTTTTGTTCAACTTATAATTATAGGCACTTGCCAGTTTTTCATAATCTTCGAAACAGGTTTTGCTCAGCCTGAAGATGAACTGTTCCTTCTTGTCGGAATACCGATTTTCCTCCAGAAATAGTTCAAAATCCGCTACCTTTTTTCGTTCGCTCTCATTCAAATTGGCCGTTGGAAAACGCTCCACAGTCGGCCGTTGTGATGCGATATTTTCCAAATCGTTGTCTTTCAACTTGTTCTCCGTGATGTCCGGGTCTCGTTCATCCCTGAGACCTTTAACTTCTTTTTGTGTGTCCATATTGTCCAAAATCGCTGATTCGAGCAAATCTTTGACATTCAACTTCTTTCCCATATTCAGTTTTTTGATATTTCAAGTACTTCTTCCATAAATCGTTTAAGCCCCTGTTCGCCGTTTTCTTTCGATAAGGGAATGGGAACAAGCGTATTCCTGTATTTCTCCCTATAAATAGTTCGTTCCATGACCACTTGTCGCATCATGGGCATTCCCGCTCGCGCCAGGGTTTTGCGGACGGCATTGAACTTGTTGACCTTTACGAGTTCGTAACGGTTGAAAAAAAGATTGACGGAACGTAGCACCCGATTGTCATTGTCGAGGAAATTCTTCCGTAGGGTCTTATAGAATACTGCGGTACTGTCGATTTCCAATTCGTCAAGAAAAAAGGGAATGAAGATGTGTTCCACATACAAGAGGCCTCTGACCATTTCCTCATTCAGGTTTCCCGGGAAATCGATTATGATGAAATCGACGATACCGTAATATTTTTTGATTAGCGGTTCCAAGGTATGGATGGTCGCTCGCTCCACCGGAAAGGCATCTGTTTCCATTTTCCCGATTTGCGCTAAATCCCGTTTCCGCTTTTTATAGACCGAATACTGTGGATTGTCCATATCCATAAGCACCACCTTTTTACCGTACAGATGGAAAAGGTTGGTGGCCAGGATAATATTCAGGGTCGTTTTGCCACAACCGCCCTTTTCGCCCGTACAGGAGATAATTTTTGTTTCCATTGGTATACGTTTAAAATTAAATGAGCATATGATTATAGTGTCCTATGGTCATATGATGCTATAAACAATTAATGCAATAAGGCTATGAAGCTATAACGCTATATAGCATTGTTGCAATAGCACTATAACGCCTTGAAGCTATAGTGCTCTATAGCAATGAACATGGCGTGAGTAGGTATTTGGAGTAAGGGGTATGTTGTTAAGTAGCTAAAAATGAATCGAACTGGTGTGCCGGAAAAATGCTATAATTCGGACTTAAAGTCCTTTATCGCATCCGATACACGTTCTTCCAATTCAAGGAACTTTTCTTGAAGCCCTCCTTGATATACCATGTTCTCCCCGAGCTTTCGCTTTTGGATAAATTCATTGTCGGGCAGAAGTATCCATATGGGATTGTAGCCCAAGCTATAGAAATAGAGAATGATCTTTATCGAATTGACCATGGAAGAGCCTCGCTCGACATTGGCCAAAGTCGCACGGTCAATGTTCAGTCGTTCGCTCAGATTCGTTAATGAAAATTCACTAAATCGTTTGTCCTCTATATCGTCGAGTTCGACAAGTTCCAGTCGTATTTCCTTTAAACGTTCCCCGATATATCCAAGGTCCTTTGAGTCTAGTGCAATGATCGATTCAATATCCATTATTCAAAATTTTCTATAGGATGAGAGGAGAATTTCTCCTCAAAAATGTTTTGCGATTCCTCTTGTAGGTCGGCCAAAAGGTTCATCTCGGGGTCTTTCAGCTCTTTTTCAAAGTTATCCATAAACGTTGTAACTTCTTTCTCCGAGTTATTTAGCGACTTTGCAATTTCACCATTTATTTTCTTTTCGTCAAATATGGCGCTCTTTAGTTCTTTTCCGGTACTGTGTTTATACTCGTCCTTGACCAATTCATCGACCTCGCTGATGATTTTATCGAACGCGGCCTGGGCCACACGGTCCATTTCCGTCCGTACCAAAAACTCTTCTACAATATGTCCGAAGAGTTGTTGCCATTTCGAAAATCCTCCACCGTCATTACATAGTTTCACAACGGCACCTTTGTAATCGAAGAGACGAAGTTCTTTGACCACACTTTTAAAGATCCTGATTTTTGTGCCATTTATAAAGCTAGCTTTGGCAACCTGGTCAAGATGTGAACCGTAGAACTCGATATAACCGATTTCCTTCGCGAACAGCAGACCGGATTTTTCTTGAAGTTCCAGCTCTCGGATAAGTTTCATTTGTGCATCGAAACGTTCGGTGTAATCCGCAGGTCTGAAATCATTAACGACAGGTAGCTCATGTTTCATGGCCCGTTCTTTACCTTCAATATCCGGGAGCAGCTGACCATAACATTTTTTTTCCGGTATCTGATGCTCGAAAGTATCTGCCAACAAGCCTGCGAAATGACCCGTCGACATCGAGGCAATCTTGCTTTTGGGCAAGAGTTCCATCATCTGGGTGCTCCAATTGGTACTTGTATCGGAACTGCTCGTATTTTTCGATATCCGTTCTTGATGTATTTTGCCGAAAAGTTCGCTCAATCGCCTCGCTGTCTCCCCTTTGGCCGCACCACAGATGACGTTGGCGCAATTCGCGTATATGACATCTGCCAGTTCCCTGCCATAGTCCAAGATGAGCTGCCCTACGCTCTGTAAACCTAAGATGGTGGCGATTTTGTTTTCACGACCCGTATCGATGATAGTTCGTAACAACATAATGAAGAGCGTCGGTACCTCGTCGATCAATAGGGCCATTTGCCGTTTTCCCGGTTTATTGACCCGTTTGAGAATGGTGTTCATATATAGGCCCAGAGGTGCAGAATATACTTCCTTTCGCTCGGGATTGTTCTGAAGCGATACGATTTTAGGATAGCTGGGGTCGTTGACATCTAGACTAAAGTCATTCCCCGACATCACGTAGAAAATTTCCTTGGTCGCCATACTGGAAAGGCTAATCTGAACCGTACTGGTCTGACCCGATAATTGCTCCATAGCTTCTTTTTCAAGGGCATCCCGAAACGGAACCAGAATCTGGCGCACCTCGACATCCTTGGTCATTATTTCCATCAGGATATCGATCTTTACCGTTGTCAATATAGCCAGATGCCCAGGGGTACATAAATAGTTGCCGGTCTCCTCGGATTTTTTCTTGAGATACCAGATGCAACCTCCCGTATAACTGATGGCACTTCGTGAAAAATAGTCCTGACGCTTGATCCACTCCGGGTTCAGGTTTTTCATGAGCGTCGCCGCCGTATCGATGGCATCCGATTGATTCGTCAACCCGTACGGATCCATGGGATTGTTACGATGGGTCATCCTCAAATCGTCGAAACAGATACGGTATAGTTTGGGAAAGGGCATCTCCGATGTATCCCCATGCTTTTTTTTGGCTTCTTGCAGGTAACCATACGCTTTTCGGGTCAAGGTATCGAACTTGAAATCGTAAACGACCATGGCAAATTTTTTATCGATCAATTGCGCCATGATTTCCTCGATGACAGAAAACGACTTACCGCTGCCCGGGGTTCCGATAACGAGTAAAGACCGAAATAGATTGACAAAATTGATCCACCCTTTTCGTTGTTTCCCCTTATGGGTATAGGTATATGGGATGTTTACGGAATGGGGCGTATCGACTCGTTCTTCGGTCTGTTCAAAAGTTTCGTTCGCATCGTTGAACGGGTCCTTGTCGGCCAGGTTCATAAAATCGAGAAACTGGAACAAACGCATGCCATAGGTCATCAGGCCCAGATAAGCACAGAGTAGAAGCATCAAAGTGACATACATACCGTTCAAGGAAGCTCCGTTGGGAAGACCCGAAATAAAAAGAATACTTAGCGAAAGTATGAATCCTAAAATACTTTTTGTGAGATTGATATTTTCCTTTTTGATAGGTCGGTATATCATAATTCCGCCCATTAGAAGACCTAACAGAAGCATACGTGCCATCATACCCTTAGTAGGCAATCCGGATCGCACGAGAAACGTATAGGTTTTATTTAACAAAGATTGTTGGCCGTAATGATAGACATACAGCGCGTAATATTCCCGAAACAGGATAATGGCGAAGTAGAAAGCGGACAAATACATGCCCATATACCCCTTGTTCTTATCTTGCATATCCTTTTCGTTTGCGTTTCTTCCCTTGTTCTTCCACCTTATTTTGTATTACAGATGGGCTAAGTGACAATCGGACTTTTTTTTTACCGAAATCAGTTCATCGTTCCAATCGTTGCGGGTGTGGGATTTGTCCATTTTAATACCATCTCTTGTAAAAGAGACAGAAAGGATGCTGATTACCCTCTTCCAATAGTCTCGTGATAGGTGTGGAAATCGTTGTATTTTGTCAAGATCGAGTTCCCAAACCACCTTGTCCTTAAAACAAATCGCCTTTTCAAGGACTTTTGCCATCCCTTCCGGACCACTGGCGATCTGTTTATTGATAAAGTCCACATCTCGCTCCATTTCGGTCAGGGATTTGGACCTATAGTCCAGTTGAACCATCATTACGGGTCGCTTCCAATCAAGCTCCATAAAAACACGATCCGACCATCGATTGATCCAAGCGCTCAGTACCAT
The DNA here is from genome assembly GCF_013402795.1 of Costertonia aggregata. Lineage (GTDB taxonomy): Bacteria > Bacteroidota > Bacteroidia > Flavobacteriales > Flavobacteriaceae > Costertonia > Costertonia aggregata. The sequence goes on from NZ_CP058595.1 coordinate 3,238,814, forward strand.
AAGATCATAGCGCATTCCTTCGATATCATGGTCAAAGGCCAAATGAATCGGTAGATTAGCGGTCCCACCAACAAAAGTGTTCCATTGAAAGAACTGCTCCAACTTGCGATTATCGATATGGCCTGACATCGAAATGTAAAAGGCCTTGGGAAAACCATGTAGCTCATGATAGGCCATGGCGTCAAACCCGCTTTCTACGCAGACCACTTTCTCCGCCTTAACTTCTGGATTTGAAACAAAAAGGTATTCGTAACGTTCGTTGAGGAACAACCGGAACTTTTTGGTTTTACCATCTTTGCTGTCCCGATACGGTCGATTGTACAAGGTGTAATTTTTGATACTGCCGTCCATTCCATATTTCGGAAGGGCAATATTGGCAATGCGACCTTGCTCGTCATTGATATGAAAGGCATTAAAAATTCTACCTTTAAAGGCTTCAGATCGGAGCGTTGCCGGACTAAGATTGCGACCCTCGGTCAGATAGAAGGGTTTGGTCAAGGGTTGGATGTTATAACGTTCCTCTAAGCTTATGAAGTTCTTGATGCTTTTTTGAGGTGTGTGAATATTGGCCGCCGGATAGCTTTGCCCGATTGCCCCTAATCCCGATTTTATGGCTTCATAGAAATTTGCGGAACGCATATGCAAGAATTTGAAAAAACGTCCCTTGTCCGAACTGTCGTTGCGATTGAAATAGGTAACGGGTTGCCTTTTGATTTGCAACACGATACGCTCATCATTCTTTTTGAATTCCCGAGAACCCGTACTTTTCTTTAAGAGCTGATACCCTTGGGCATTCAGATAGCCAGAAAAGTCGATATCTTCATTGATTTGTGCAATCAACCGTTTATAGTGTAAAGGATTCTGGGAATAGTTTATCATAATAGTTGAGAAGAGAGCTACACCGTATGTCTCCAATGGAGTGCGGTATATCTTTTGTAAATTGAATTGGATTGTGAAAAAAGGCCGTCCAGAATGAACGGCCCAAATACTGCCTGATCGCTAGTCCATCAGACTTTCATGCCTCGGCTGCGGGGCTTTTTTTTTCCCTCCTGATGTACCTCGATGTTCTTGGCTTTAGCCAAGTCGACATTTTTGGTAATGTAGGATTCCCTTCGCGGAGAATAGGATACCAAATAGGGCTTGATGCCATGTTTTTTGCTCTTGATGACCATTTCCAATTCCTGGCCCTTGTTCAGTGCATCGGCCTGTATTGCCGTCAATTTCTCTCCATAGAAATAGGTGTTGGTAGAAAGAGCGGATTTGGTTCGGATGTCCTGTATCCTTGGTTCGTAATAGGCCAGTTTTTGAAATACCTCCCCGTCATTGGTACTTCCTTGAAATACCACGAACTCTTTCTTGTCCACCATGCGTTCAAATTCGTCGGCACTAAAATGATGGTTGTAGGCTTTGGCTTTGTCCAAAGTAACCGCCTCGTTTCTTCGGTACTGAACATCTAGACGAGAGCCAAGATTACGGTCGTAGACCATCTGAACCATTTTCGCGCCCTCTTTGAGTTCTCCCTCTGAGATATAGGTAGACTCGTGAAAATACTCTTTCCCCTCTACCAAGTTATCTCGAACGCTTTCAGGGAGCTTTGCGTAGCTGATATATTGACCCTCCAGCTGTTCCTTGACATCGCCGTAAGCGAATTTTTGCTCTTTGGAGACGATAGGTTCAAAATATTTGCTGTTTTTGGGCAGGTTGAACGACTGCCCGTCATTGGTCATAACGGACACCTTGCCGTTTTGTTCTCCGGTTACCGTGGCTCGTTGCCACCTTTGGTTCACTTTTACGTAAACCTTTTCTGCTTGATTTTCCATTTTTCAAGTTTTAAATTAAGGATTAATAAACAATTGTTAACTTTGTAATTCTTAACATGAGATTTCCATTTTTCATGTTTTGAATTAAGGATAAAAGGGGGCGGGAGCGCCCCCTTTTTTTATACGGCCATTTTAAAGGCCTTTAATTTATCGGCTCCCTTATAGGTACCGTTTTCTTCATACTCTAAGGTCCAATTCGTGTTTTTTGGTTTTACTATTTCTATGATCTTATGCATATAGTTGCGGTAATAGCTCCAAAGAAAATAACGCAACGCATTTACCTCATAGGGAATTCGGCAGGCTACCCACTCCTTTTCTTGATTCAGAACGATGCTTTTTCTATCGAGTAGGGACTGGTCGGTAATTTTATTGAACTTCAGATATTCCTTCATCAGACCGCCATTGTATTTCAGGATCTCATTGTGCAACTTTGCCAAGGGTTTCTGCCCCTCGGGTTCAAATTTGACGGTCAAATGATCTTTGTCTACCCTGACCAAAAAGCGGGAATCATTGATAAAGGATATCAGCATCAAATCTTGTATATAGCCTTCGATTTTCGAGGAACCCGTGAAACTCAGCACCATCTTTTTCAACTTGGTACGTTTTAAGATTTGCAGGAGTATTTTCGAGCTACTGTAATTGATATCGGAAAGTGCCAGAAAAATCACGTCTTCCAATTGAAATCTTTTTTGGAATGCCAAGGCCTCCATTGGGTTTTTCAATACGACCAAATTTTTAATGGTCTTAGGAACTTCGCTAAACCAAACGGATTCCGATATATCGCTTTCGGCCAGTAGGGATAGTTTTCCTTCCAGTTCCGTGACATATCCCGTAAGGTTGTTGGCGAGATTTCGGTACGGAAAATAGATTTGACCTTTTGGATTTTCAAAAACCCTGTTCTCGAAGATTTGCAAATCTGCCGACCGGACAGGATGTTCGGTCAACGAGAATTCCGAATCGAAATCGTTGAAATGGTTGTAGTCCAGCGCAACGGTCTCTAAGGTATTCTTCCATGTACCGTTCAGAAAAAAGTCTGGTTTTTTAACGATGGAATTATAGAATGCATCGAGCCTTGACCAAAGTCCTAATTTAGTATTTGCCTCGTTCCGTGAAATACGCTCCAATATAAAGTCAAACGGAGTACACTTTCTTTCAGGTGCACCTGGCCTATAGTACCGATAACCCAAATCCGTGCTAATGAGTATGTAACTGGTGCCATGGGTTCCATAGCTAATATACTTGTGCGTTTTCCGCTTTTCCGATATTCCGAAATATTCCATTAGGAAAACCAGATTTACAGTTTCGTCAAATTTTCGCCACTTATTTTTCATGTGTGTAAAAATTACATATATTTGCAATTATTACAGCAAATATAATAAATTTGTTGAAGTGTCAAAACTTTTATAAAAGAAAAACGATGGGCTTGTGGAAAAGTATTAAGAAAAGAACTCTCGAAAAGATAAGGGGGTATGCGACAAAAGTGGGCGATGTGACCAACTCGGATGATGTCGAATATTTCACCCCTCAGAATACTGCCTACTGGATTTTCGTCGGGTTGTTCTTTCTCTGTTTTGTTGCCAATCGTCTTTTCTACGGGGATGTTCAAGAACCTAAGTACTTTGGGGCAGTAATGCAAGATTCCGAAGTTTCTGAAAACAAGACACGGGAAAATGTGATGGTCTATCGGAAACTTAGTCAACTGTTCCTCGAAATGGAGCGTTTTCAACAAGTAGAACGAATAAAACCTTTTCTTCTGTTGCATCCCGGAGTTCTGGATAGTGTTCCTTCGGCTGTTCCGTTATTTCGCGAACATTACGTGCTTTCAAGTCCTTATGGCAAACGCTACCATCCCGTACACCAAATTTCCAAAAAACATTTTGGTGTCGATTTGGCGGCCGCAAAGAACACCCCGATATACGCTACCGCCGCTGGAAAGGTCATACGTATCGAAAACAGCCCAAAAGGTCATGGCCTCCACATCGTGATTTCCCATGCCCATGGTTTTCAAACACTTTATGGCCATATGGAATCGGTCGTGGTTGTGGAGGGAGAGGCCATCGGTGCCCATGATTTTATAGGAACTGTGGGCAGTACCGGAATATCGACCGGGCCCCATCTGCATTACGAGGTCATTAAAAATGGCCGGCGAATCGACCCGACCGTATCTTTCAATCTGAAATATGAGGTGTATCTGAACCTGAAGAACCCGAATTACCGATAAGCCATGAAAATGAAACTCGACAGACGCAATCCGATACAACTATTTTACAAAGTCAGGAACTTGGTGTCCCGTTTTCTCGACCCTAATTTCAGTACGTTCCGAAAGTTCGAGTACAAGGTCAATCCAACCGATGAGCTGAACGACCTGAAAAAACTCCGTTATGTTCGAAATTTGGAGTTGGCCGAATCCGGTTTTATCAATACGGCGATAAAACAACAATTAAAGCGCTTAAAGAACAAAGACCTTTTATTTCAAAAAGACCGGACTATCACTCCGATAGGACGTATTACCTTTTTGGAAGGCGATACAGCTTTGAGGACTATTTTATTGGGGTATTGCAAATCCGAAAACAAAAATTACCTGTCCTATAACAAAGTGCACAATTGTCCGGTCTGGCATACCAATGACGATTCACAATACTTAAAACTTATAGAACGTATATATCCTTCCGAATCCGATAAACTCCTTATGAAACATCGCTATTTTCATAAAGACGTGTCGTATTTGGATACGGCTATCCAAGAAAAATTACTTGGATTTTTTAATGCCGCTTTGCAAGCTATGTATTCGCGGAATAAGTTCTTGCAAAACGGAATTCAAAAAATCGCGCCACCGACCGATAGTATCGAGCAGCTATGCCATGGGTTGCCACTACGTATTGAAGAGGGTAAAAACGAATTGTTCGTACCGACCACCATTCATAAGGATTATGTCATATTGGTACCCTACCTTGCCGTGAGCAATGACCAAAACAGAGTTTATTTTTCAGCGGAGGAGTTCCGTTCCCTACTTGGGGAAAGATTCATCGCCGCTTTTGCCGAAACTAAAATGGGTCTTTCCCTGGGCACCTTTAATGACAAACTGTTTTTAAAAAAGACAGCTGTAGAAAGCTACAGTGGTACTCTCAAACAATGGACTTCGCTTGACGATTTTTTGGCATCTAAAAATGTTTCCAAACTCCTGAAGTATAAGGTCGTAAACGATGTTATAAGGAAGAAAGACTTTTTCGTCAAGACAGAAGAAATTCCTGTTCACGGCACCAAAACCGCAATAGTGCTTCATGAACATTACGGTTCCGGCAAGACATTTTACGCCTTGATGAAACATGGGCACAAACCAAAGCTCCCGGCGTACAGGCCGATTGCATCGTTAAAGGAGGAATACCCTAATTATTACCCAGCGTATATGGCATCTCGCGAACGTAATACTGCATCGAAACCTGCAAAGTCACACAAACAAAAAACTTTTAAAATCCCGATTTGAACCTATGTTATTTGAAATCAAAATTACCGACCCGATGGGTAACACTATTCTGAACGACATATTTTTTATGGATAGTATTATGGATGTAATGGACATAGCTACTGATACCATAGTCCATGGCACCGGATACACGGATGAAAAGGCGTTTAGGCTAACCATCTTATCCGAAAAAGAATGTCACATCGATTGCCGCTTCGCTGATTTGAGCGCGGCAATGGTATTCAAGAATATGCTGTACGACCGTCTTATTGAGCTTAACAGTCCTCTAGCGAGTCGGGAAACCGATTTGGAATTGGCTTATAAATCAAACGAATCTCTATAAAATTAATATGATGTCACAAGAAGAACTTTTACTTACCGATAGCACTATAGCTTTTAGAGCGAAGCATCCGGAAACCATCAAAAATTGGGAAAACCAGATTGTCAAGGACGATTGTACGCCGGACCATCATTTTTGCTATCACGCCTTAGAGGAATATCCGAACCTGATAGCGCATCTTGACGTTGCCGAATACCGACTGGATTTCGCCATCAACGCCCACATTGTCCACGCCCAATTACAAGAACAGTTTCTTGATGATGGACATACCGGGCCGATTGCCCTTGAACACGCCAACAACGAACTGCTAAAAATCTATGGCGCGCTAAATGAAAAAGAGCCCGTGGGACGGGCAGCCATTTTAAAATCCCTTCAATAGTCCGCTATGAATAATGATATATTGGCCCGCATTCTTGAGGCGATAAAAACGGCCAATCCTGATAACTTTTATATCAATAATGGTGGTTTGGCAACATTGGGGCAGCTATTGTTCTATCCTCCAAAAGGAAAGGAAAACGTAGGCCATGAGCTGTTAGAAACTATCCAACAAGCATTTCCGGAAACTTCAAAGGAAATTCTCGATTCCCTTAAACGGTACCATCTTACCAGCTATTACACCCCAAAAGCTATCATCGAGTATAAGATCAATCTGCTGAAAAAAAATGGTTTTGAACCAAAGACCATATTGGAACCTTCAGCAGGAAACGGGGCTTACGTTCAGCAACTAAAAAAAGCTTTCCCCAATGCTGAGATTACCGCTTTGGAACCGGATATTCTATCCTTCGAAATAATGAAGGCCAACAATGTAAGAAGTGATAAGGTAACCGTTCTCAACATCCCGTTCGAGGATTACTATTTAAATTATGATAAGCAAGGACAATTCGATTTGGTCATGACCAATATTCCATTTGGGGATATTCCGATTACCAAGGCCTATCAACACGATTATCTAACGGAAGGTCCGCTTAAGAACGTTGGCAACTATTTTAACGTCTACGCGCCCAAAATGGCACGACAAGGCGGTGTTACGGCTTTGATCACCTCTTCCGCCTTTGCCGAACGAAGTGCCTATACTGATTTCAGACAAAGGATTTTATTCGAAAACGACTTGCTTCTGGCCAATCGTTTCAATACTGATTTATTCTCCAATGAAGGGACAAAGGTTGTATCCGATTTATTGGTCTATCGAAAGACATCGAACAAAAGCGTTCTTTCCGAAAGTGAAATGCAACTTGTGGAAACGGAAAGTATTGAACTGGACGGACAGCGGTTTGGGACGAACCGGTTCTTTAAAACGAATACCGAACAGGTTAACGGTGTACCGAAATTGGGCTTTTTCCATAACCGGCCGAGCATGGTCATTGAACCTGACGGCAAGTCCCTAAACGAGTTTTTGGAACGGCAGGCCAATAGCTTTGATTTTGAACAAATTGCTGCACCTCGTACTACCGAAAAGATTCATAAAACCGTTCCCGAAGCATCAGCACCCGTAAAGGAGAAGGCCGTAGCAGCACCGCCTTCTCAATTGGAAGTTGGTTCCGTACCTATAGCATTGCACGACGCAGATGCCAAACAATTTACCCGATTATTTTTTGGCAGCTATAATTTTGACGAAAAGGGAGCTGTGCTTTTTTATACAGACCCTCATAGTACTAGAAAGGTGCCGAATAAAATCACGGAGCTGGTACAGGATTACGCCCGTATGCGGAACGACCTCGTTCTTTTACTCTTAAATATAGAAAAAGGTAGACTTTCGGAAAAGGACATCACCAAGCGTTTCCAAGATATCGATTATCAATTGGACACTTTCCATTTCAAATGGGGTTCGCTGAAACAACATCTTATTTTTCTGAAAGAAGACCATTACTTTGAACAGGTCCGTCAACAGTTCGAGAAAAAGATAGCAGGCCAGGGCTATGGTAAAAACCCTGAATTTACCCTGCAACGATTTTTACGACCGCAGCCCGTAGAACGGGTAGAGGAACAAATACCGGGAACCAAGGAACAACTACATACAACGGCAGATGAAAAACGATTTGAGAATCCCGAAGCAATGGCGAGGTACCAGTTTGACCAAAATGGAAACATCGATATCGGCGAAATAGCGCAAGCGTTCAAGACCAATGAAAAAAACCTTTTGCTGAGCGGACTCGAAAACCGTTCCTTTTTTCTGGAACCCGATTCGGAATCCGAAACTAGATACAGAACTGTTCCCTATTTTCTATTTTCCAGTGGTTACATCCAGGACAAAATCGATTATGTCCGGAACAATCCCCCACCATATGGAATCGAATCGGAAAAAATAGAACAGGCCCTTGCAGATATGTTACCCGTAAAACTAGACTTAAATGATATCGAGTTCAATTTCGAAAGTCATTTTATCCCGACTACCGCTAAGGAATCCTTTTTAGAGGAACTCATCAATGAAAAAGTGCGGATCAATGTAGGTCAGTTCAATTCGACCTTGACACTACTGTTCCCAAGGGATTATAATTTGGAGGCACATGAACGTTTCAGTGTAGTTCTGAACCATGAAGTCAAGGCAAGCTATAAACGGATATTGCAACACTTCGCGGAAAACAGGTATCCGGTCATTTTCACTTCTTACAAGGACAGGTCCGGTAAGACGATTCGGAAATTGGATAAGGACGCTACCTTGATGGCACAAAATCTGTACGAAGAATTACAGCTGCATTTCAAATCCTTTATCGAGGGGCGTCAAGAACTGAAAGCCACCATCGAAGATAATTATTACCAGGCGTTTCTAGCTGACGTCAATATTTCCGTACCCAAGGGTTGGCTCACATTTCCGGAAACCTTGGTGTATCCGCCCTATCAGCATCAAATCGATTCCACCTTGTTCAGTCTTACCAAAGGGAGTGCACTGAACGACCATCAGGTGGGCAAAGGCAAGACCCTTTCCATGGCCATGCTGGGCTATAAATTGAAACAACACGGGAAAAGTGAACGCACAATGTTACTCACCTTGAAAAGCGTAGCACCACAAATCGAAGCGGAAATCAGGGCAAACTTCCCTGAATTGAACATTCTTCGATTGAGTTCCAAGAATATGGCCAAAAGCAAACGCCCCAAAACCTTACGCACCTTAAAAAACAATAAGACCATTGACCTGATTATCGCCGAACATGGGCATTTAAAACGAATACCAAAAGAGCGAAGATTTGTACTGGAGACCTTGGAAGAAAAAATCGAGATGATAGAACAAGATTTGGAAACGGCAAAGCAATATGGAAACGGTAAGGAATCCAAGAAATTGATCAAGGGTATGATCAAGCGAAAGGAACACTTGGAAGACAAGCTACAGGCCAACCTGAAAAAGTTGAAAGAGCGTTCGACGGAAACCGAAACCACCTTGAGTGATTTGCGCATCGAAGCCCTGATGATCGACGAAGCACATTACTTTAAGAATATCGGTTTTACGACACGGCACCAGAACGTATCGGGTCTTAACAATCATTCCGACAGTCAAAGAAACCTCGACCTTGAAATCAGTATTAAATCCATTCATGCGCGGATGGGAATGGATAATAACATCTTTTTTTACAGCGGTACACCTCTAAAGAACTCGGTTACCGAACTATATGCCTATCAACGCTACTTGACACCATCGGCATTGAAACGTAAGAACATCTTTAATTTCGATGCATGGGCCTCTATTTTTTTAAAGCAAAGCGTAAGTATTGAACCCAATATTTTTGGCGACCCACGGATGCACGCACGTTTTCGGTATTATACCAACCTCCCCGAGTTGAGCAAGATGTACAATTCCTTTACCCACATCTGTCGTGACAATCATTTCAAGACCCATGATTTAGAAACTGATAGGGAGTTTGTAATTTTAGAATCCACTCCGGCCTATGAAGAACTCAAACAGGCCTCTCTAGACTTTACCAAGAACCGGAACCAAAAGGCACTTTTCAAATTGCCCATATATGATGATGAGCAAATGAAATCCGCCCATATTACCGCTTTGAACATCAATAGGTCGCTTTTGATCGACCCTCTTGCTAAGGATAATATGGCCGTAAAATTTACGGAACTTGACCAGTTCAAACTGCAACGGCTCTGTCGCGATGTAGCCGAACTCTACAAAAGAACATCGAAACACAAAGGGGTGTGTTTGGTATTCTCCGACTTGAACGTTTGGAAACCCGGCCAGAATAATTCCTATGATGCGGTACGCGGGATACTACAAGAAGACTACGGCATTCCTGTAGATGAAATTGCATTGGCTCAAGAGGAAAAAGCGAAGAACAGAACAGACCAAATGCAAGAAAAAATTCGAAGTGGTTCAATTCGTGTGGCCTTGGGAAGCACCCAAGTTTTAGGCACAGGGACCAACATTCAAAAGAGGGTGGTGGGCATCTTTCATATGGACATTCCCTATTCCCCAGATGCTTTTGACCAACGGGCCGGACGAGGTCTAAGAAAGGGCAATGAAGTGGCGCAAATTTATGGTAATACAGTAGTGGAACGGTTCTACGGCGTCAAGGATTCCACCGATATCTTTTCTTATTCCCTGAACACCCATAAAGAAAAGTTTCGGGAACAGATTCGAGAAGCCGACACGAACAAACGTGTTTATGACGATCTTGTTCCCGATGACAAAAGTCTCTCCTACGAACAAATGCAGGCCGCACTAATTGGGGATATGGATCAGTTTCAATTGGTAAAACTTTCCGACGATCTTAAGTTTTTACAGTCGCAGAAGCGATTGCACGAACTGAACAAAGCAAATTCCTTTAAGGCCATTGAACGAATCGAAAAGGAGAACAAGCATATCATCTCACAATTGGTCGAGCTGGAAAGCGCGCAAAAAGTAATAAAAACGTTCAACTTGCCCATGGATGAAAATGCATTCGAGGATTCGTCCCGATTAAAGGAAGGACTGAACAATCTAATTTCAGATTCCGTTCTTGTATCCAAAGAACTAATGACCAAGGAGCCCAATGAGTTTATCAAAAATCTAGGTCTTAAGATCGTAGAACACTCAAAGCTAAATTTGAACGTTCAAAAACACCAGCGGGTAGCCCATTTTCCATCGTTAAATGCGAATCTCGTTTTTCAGGCCGACTATGTACCTTCAAACGAGCATTATCTTTACTCTTTTAGATTGGAATTTAAAAACATACACGTTTCCGGTAGAAAACAGCAGCGTTTCGACCCGGAGAAATTGGCCTTGCAACTTGTCAAGTTATGTCAAAAAGTAGCCCGGGAAATCAAATCGAAAAAATTTGATTTGAACTATAACCTACGTACTTTGGAAACCCATCGAAAAAAAACAGCCGTTGGTTTTCCTGATGAAAAAATAGCAAAAATGCAGGTTTTGAAACATGAAATCAAAACACTTAAACGGAAACGGGCGGGGTAAAATAATACATTCAAGTTTGACATTCCCTTTCTTCGTCATTTTTTAATCCCAGAAATGCGGTTTTCCCGCTGATTGAAATCTGTGGATTCAAAGAGGAAAGAGTAGAAAACAGGGAAGCCTTCAATAATAATAGTTTTATGAATTTAGCAGTGTCCTAAAATGGGAAAGGCTACATTTTTAGGAAAGGCTCCAGACAATTTTCGTCAAAATCAGGTCTATCGTTTAAATTTTGAATTTTCATTTCGGTACAATCTTAAAATATTAAACTCTATCCATCATTGACATTGTGTTAAGTACACAATGAGCAATAATTAAAGGCCATAAATTTCTTCCAAATTTCACATAGGCAATTCCCATTATTAGACCAATAAGACTAACTCTAATAGACCTATCTGACAAATCGTAAGAATGCCTAAACCCAAAAATTAAGGCTTGTAGTATTACTGCAAGAATTGTGGCTATTGTGGTTTGAGAAAATAATTTCTCAAACCAGTTTATTAAGAAACCTCTGTCTAACAATTCTTCCAACATAGATTCAAGTAAAACCGCTGGCATAATTGTAAAAAATAGTAACCAATTTCCTTTAAGATTTCCAAATTTAGATGCTGAATTTTCAGAATAATTTTTTTGCTCCAATGAAAAGGGTAGGTAATCTTTAATCATCTCGAATGCCATTATGGAAAGAACAATCGCTATTAAAATACCAATAGTGACAAATAAAGTTTTCTTGAAACTTTCAGGTTTGCGCAGTCCTAAATCTTTCCACGAAACATTCCGGACTTTCATCCGCCAAGTAGCAATGATGAAAGTTGTAAATGACCAAAAAAGTCCGTTGATTATAAAACCTACACTCGGAAAATAAATTTCCCTTATTAGAAACATTACGGAGGTGTATATAATCAGGTCAAATAAAAAACCTTTGTGTTTAATCGACTTGGTTAAATCATTGGAAATTTGTTTCTGTTCAGCTTTCATTAAATCAATCCATATTTGGTTGGTGTCTATACGAAGATACACTCGAAAAAAGGTTACAAGATTTTATTAATAAAGTCCTTAACTAAATGTAAATAGTTATTTTCGGTGGTTTGTCAATATTAAGCACATAGTAGGAATATAAATCATATGATCTTTACATCTTTACGTGCGGAACTAAGATATCAAATCCCCTTAGATAAGGAGCTCTTATTGTTTGACAAGCACATTATTCGAGTAATATGCGTTTCTAAACGTTTGACCAACAAATATCCTGAATCTTATATTGGATGGTTTTGTTAAACAGCCTTTTTATGGAACTGTTTCCAAAAGCATTTTTCCTTTTCACGGGGTGTTCCATTTTTGGTCTTTTTTAATAGTTTCGAGAATTAACCTTTTAAGGGACACCTTAATAGCATCAATAACACTATCCATTATTTGATGTCTAGAAAGCTATTGCCGATTATTTTCGTAAGAATTTATTGGCCGCTCAGCCCGTCCAGACAAGTATGGATGTACTGCCCAACACCAATAGATTGACACCTGTTCCAACGCCCCTTCGGGGCGCTTTTTGTGGATAGGGAGAAAAGAAGTCAAGGGTAGCATTTAATCGAATTTTACAGGTAATACTGGAGGTTTGGGCGTATCTTAAAGGTAGTTAAGTAATTGTGTCACAAGTAAATAACCCTTCAAGATGAGCAATTTTTTTTCGACCCTGAAACAGATGGGTGTCGAACAGTACGGAATCAGTATTCTGTTCGATGATGAGACGGTCAGCGTATCTGTACTTCCCAAATCAAGTGCAAATGACAAGGCACTACAATCCCTAAAACCACTTACTCTAAGGGGAAACGTTATGGAAGTGGACGAGAAATTCTTTCAAATACTCCAAAAACCCTTGGAACAGACCAAAACCCTGTTTAGAAATACTGCTGCCTTTGAGAAGTCGTTACAAGAAACCGAGCAAAAAACCCAACAGGCGAAAAAGAAAAAGGAATCCGCTTCCAAAAAGGCGATCGAGTTAAAGCAACTCCTAAAGGAAAAAGGCTTTAATCCCATGACCGATCACAAAAAGGCAACGGACATCGCCAATGAGATTTTGAGGATAGACCCGAACCATAAAGAGGCGCAGAAAGTCGTCAAGGAAATGAAAGCATACGAATCACCAAACCTCTTTGAGCAATGGAAGTAGCAACGATAGAACGCAAATACATATTTCAGGACGGGAACAACCAAACCTTGGTACTGGACGATATCGATAACAATTTGAGCCATGAACAGGTAATGGATTTCTATTCACAGTTATATGCAGAAATGACCAACGCAAATATCATGGACAAGGGTATTGTTAACGGTTACCATGAAATCCATTTCAAGACCTTGGCGGGAACAAAGGGATAGGCCGATGAACATAGACGAATTTTTAAGACAAGACCAATGCAAGCCGAAATACAAATTGAACACCCCAAGCGATTTAACAATATTTCACGACCGATTGTTTCGGGCGGTACAGCAGAAACACTATCAAAGGGGAACGCAAAGACCAAAAGTACTGCAACCAAAGGTTTTTCCGTTTCTGACGTAACACTTTTGCCCGTTCTTTCCCAACCCTTGGTAAGCGAGGAATACGAATCTGACATGAAGGAACTTGCCCGTTTGATGTTAGCCGTTACCCGAAAGTTCACGGGCAGCATCGACCATTGGGAATTTATGCCATCCGATAGTTTGCACGATGTAGTGCTAAGATGTACCCATAGGTTGAGGACAAGGGGCAATATCGATCATATCGAAGTTCTTAGAGACGAAGGAAACTTAAGGTTGATATTGAAGAAGTTCATCGGCAACCGCAGTACGGTGTACTTTATTCCCGTCCGTCCAATTATTGAACTAAGGCATCGAAACCGGACACTCTTTCACATTCTGCTGTCTTTTGTTAAAAGCCTGCCTTACGGTGGACTGTTCCCAAGCTGTGAATCGAGAATCGACTGGCTCTGGGAATTTCTCTTTGAGGATATGGAGAACTACAAGGACAACAAGCAAATCGTCAAGAACCATTCGACCAACTTCTATGCAAGGAACAGGAACTTTTTGGAAGCCTATGAAATGAGGGATTGGAAAACCCTGTTGGACAAATACCAACCCCGAAAACCGATTTACAAACAAATCAAAACATTATTGCTCAAAACAGGAACCATCGATTTTCAAGTGCCATTTCTGTTAACGGTCAAGGATGGATATGACTGTATGTTCGAGCATTGGGAATCGTTTCTTACGGTCGATAGGGAAGATAGCGCATTTGCCAATGGTTACATTCAAATGCTCAACGATTGCTCGAACGACTATGATATCATATCCGCTTATCAACATACCGTTGCCGAAAACGGAAATATTGAACCCTTCGATGATGGCATTCCCTATCGATTGAACCAATTGGAAGAATTTATCAACGACCTGAGCGAACTTTTAAACGAACTCTAGCACATGGAACAAATAGCCGTATTGAACGCCAAAGATCACTTTTTGCCAAAATTTGCAATCATCGGATATGAACGGGAAGACGAGAACTATCGCAACGACCACTACTTTTCATACCATGAAGTGGCAGGAACAAAATTGACCGCAGGGATGCCATTGACCAAGGACACCGCCCGAAATATTTTCACCTGTCTAGAGGGCGATCTGATAAAGTTCCGCTTCAAGGGAATGCTTCCACGGAATCTGATACACTTCGATTTTAAGGGTAATTTCCAACTGATATGGTACGTACATCCCAAACAACGGATGCTTTACTTCGATGCCCAAACGGGCATCCCTTCGGGAAAATACCCCCTGCCCAAATTGATTTTTAAACTAGAAGGCAACAGTTTAAAAGTATTCGCCCTGAACCGAAAGGAATCCCTAACGGAAGATACCTCCTTATACCATGCCCCATTGCTGAATATAGGTAGTCATGGTAAGGTATGCATGGGCAATGCCTCAATGGATTATGATGAATTTGAATACTACGAGGACGTAATGGGTTTTGTGGAACAACAGTTTTTCCGTTCCGTTTTTACCGATACGCACCACAACAATTTGGTCGAAGGTAACATAGTGAACGTAATGAAGCAAAATTTTGAGAAACCCTCATTTGACGATGGAGTATTGATAGCCAACAAAATGACCTTAAACCAACTCTATGAAAACTAGGATACACTTTGCCCCCAACTATTTTTATAACCCGACACATCCCATTACGGTTGCGTTGATAGGGGTCGGTGGAACAGGCTCATTGATGCTCGCAAGATTGGCAAGGATAGATTATGCCCTACGGCAAGTAGGACACCCAGGGTTGCATGTTATTGCCTATGATTCCGATAAGGTAGAGCCTAACAATGTAGGACGGCAACTTTATACGGTATCGGATATTGGGGAATACAAAGTCGTTAATGCCGTATGCAAGGTCAATATGACGTTTGGGCTTCAATGGGAAGGCATCCCGATGGATGCATTGCCCGATAGCGAGGATGTACGGGCGAATATTATTATCACTTGCGTTGACATTGCCTCTTTTCGGGTACAATTGGCGCAATCGATTCGACAACCCCACAAAGGCTCCGATTATGCCAATGGGTACTATTGGTTGGATTTAGGCAATAGCAGAAATACAGGGCAATTTGTTTTGGGAACCTTGTTCAATGAGGAGCGAAAAATGGAACGGGAAGATTTTGAAATGGTGGACAAACTGAAAAACATCATCGACTTTTTTCCCGATTTGGATGCGCACGATACCCCGAACTTACAGGGAGCGGGATGCGCCTACTCCGATAAGTTGAATGAGCAGTCTTTGTTTATTAACGATGTATTGGTTGCCCATGCGTCCGACTGTCTGTTTCGGCTGTTGTACCATAAGCAGATACAGAAGCACGGGGCATTTGTGAATTTGGAATCGGGTAAGGTAAACTCGATAGGTGTCTGAAATAAATTTTTAAGCGAGAACTATATGCTATCACTAGAGATTCTATATCAAAAATTGCCTTTTCTGGGCTTTACTATTTTCATGGTCATCACTATCAAGGGATTGCTTAGGTTCAAACGTTTCCTGAGAATCCCGTTTTTGCTCTTTCTTTTCATTATGGTCGGCATACCCTTTATCAAAGATTTGGTATGGCTCTTTGGTGCTATCGAGATATCGGTTTGGGGATATTATATAAGAAAACGGTGGTCAAGTTCGTATTCCTAATCGTACCATTTGGGCGTCCATTCTTATTGACCTATCTCTTTCTTTCCCTCCCCATGGTTTCTGCGGAAGTTATGTAAAAGCTGCGCCTTATCGGCTTGCCTTCACATAACCTTCTCGAAACGCAAAGCAAAAGTATAAAAGCCTGAAAAAGGCTTTCATACCTTTGCAGAATGTGTTCTTCCGTTCCATAGTATTAAAACCTGTTCGATACTCGTACTGTTGATTTCTAGCCTTAAGATATTGGACCGGATTTTTTTGTAATAAAATTGAATACAACTATTCCAGGATTAGAATAACAGCCAAACCTATTTTGTAACAAAAATTTACTAAATTTGTTACAAATAAGATATGTATGTTATGCAGAGCGTTGAGTCCAAAATAAAAAAAGCCATTTCCAAAAAGAAGCGGGGAGATTTATTGTTTCCCGATGATTTTAGGAGATTGGGTTCATCCGAAGCTATACGTTTGGCTCTCCATAGAATTGAGAAAGAGGGCTTTATTCAAAGGGTAGCCCAAGGAATCTATGTACGCCCAAAGACAAGTAAATATGTGGGAGAGGTG
Organism: Costertonia aggregata; assembly: GCF_013402795.1. Taxonomy (GTDB): domain Bacteria; phylum Bacteroidota; class Bacteroidia; order Flavobacteriales; family Flavobacteriaceae; genus Costertonia; species Costertonia aggregata. The sequence continues at coordinate 3,255,584 of NZ_CP058595.1, forward strand.
TTGCCAACGGCAGAGGAAATTGCTAGGGCCATAGCTAAAAGAGACCAGATCCGATTAGTGCCTACCGGGGTATATGCTTCAAGCGCATTGGGGCTTAGTACACAAGTCCCCATGAAACTTGTCTTTCTTACCGATGGAGCTCCCCGGGAAATAAAGTTGGGGAAGCGAAGCATAAAATTAAAGAAAACTACCCCTAAGAATCTATCGGCCAAAGGGGAGATAAGCAGGCTGGTCATACAGGCCCTTCGTGAAATTGGAAAAGACCAATTAACGGAAGGAGAAGAAGCAAAAATTATAGACCTCTTGAAAAAAGAGGATCAAAAAGACCTGCTTCACGATATAGCATTGGCTCCGGCATGGATCCGTAAAATCATGGAAAAGAGCTTGGAGAATGGATAAAGTTAAATTTTACGATATACCCAAAGAAGATTGGCTTGCCATCTTTAAAAATATAGAAAACAAAACGGGAATACCGGATTTTGCAGTTGAAAAAGATTGGTGGGTCGTCCAGACCTTGAAGATAGTCTTTGGAATGGGGATATCTGAACATTTGGTCTTTAAAGGCGGGACGTCGCCAAGCAAAGCTTGGAAACTGATAGGTCGATTCAGTGAAGATATCGACCTTGCTGTTGACCGTGAATTTTTTGGATACTCCGGGGAACTATCAAAAAAACAATTGACCAAATTACGGAAGGAAACCAGCTCCTATCTCTCTGGGAAATTCTACCCTGAGTTACAAGAGCGATTTCAGAAGAACGGATTTAAGGATGTGGGTTTCAACATCATTCAGGCCGAATCAAGCGACCAAGACCCCCGTATCATAGAAATCTATTATCCATTTCTGACCAAATCCCCTGGATATATCCAACCAAGAGTCCAGGTTGAAATTGGCTGTCGCTCGTTAAGAGAACCATTTAGTTTAACGCCGATAAAGTCTTTCGTGGACGAAGAATATCCAAATGCCGAATTTGTTGAGCCTCCAGTTAATGTTCCGTCGGTAACCCCTGAAAGGACTTTTTTGGAAAAACTGTTCTTACTGCATGAGGAATTCCAGCGTCCTAAGGAGAAGGTTAGGGTTGACAGGTTAAGCCGTCACTTATACGACATTTACCAATTATCAAAAACAGAATTTGCGGCCAATGCCATCAACAATCAAGAATTATATGAAACCATAGTAAACCATAGGTATATATTCACAAAACTCGGTGGGGTCGATTATAACCTGCATCACCCACAGGACATACGACCCATCCCATCCCTTGGGTATGAGGACGATTGGAAGGCAGATTATAAAACAATGCAAGAGCAAATGATTTATGGGGATTCCCCATCCTATGAAGATTTGGTCAAGGAAATCCAAGAATTTTTAGAAGGGATGAAGGCATTGGATTGGAGAATGAGAACGGAATTTCCCTCGCCTAAGGGTTGAGAATAATTTACATTGATTACATTTAAGTCATGTCGGAAACCCTATATAAAGTATTGGATTTTAGTCAGCCAATAGGCAGACATTCGTTCGGCGAGGTCATGAGTGAACTGGCAGGTCTTTCCCCTTCACACAAAGAGACCACGCTTTCGGAAGGGCAACTAAAAACTCTTATTGCAACCATTTTTACGTATGGACTTCATTATGACGAGGTATCCGAAGAGCAAAGACAACTGCTATTAAAGGCAATTCTGGAAGATAAACAACCGTTGTTCAACCTATCCCATACTTTTGCAAGACATCTGATGAATAACCTTGATGATACCACGAAAGCACAGCTGGAAGCACTTCACAATATTGAATATGACTTGAAACGGCCATTGTCTAATGAACCGCTAGTGGATTTTGTAGAAATGGAACTCTTGGACCAGACCACTTCATACCGGAAATGGGAATATGGCCGATTCTCCGTAGCTTATTTAACAGCGCATTTTTCGACGCAGGCCCAATGGAAAAAAGTGGAGAAAACCGTGAAAGAAAAGAAACCACGCCCCGAAGCTTATCTCAAAAATTTTGATAAGGAATTGGAAAATGCCCGCTATGGTCTCGATGCCCACGAACAATTACTCCTAAATCTTATCATAAAGGCCAAGTTATGGCCCAGCAAGACTACCATGGCCGATTATTTGTTGGCGGGTTGGATAGTACAACAACACCTTTTAGGCCTCTCCCTTCGTTCTGATAAACTTGCCAAATCCATTGAAATTGCCTTGGAGCGGACTCAAACCATAAACAAACGCCGGGGCGGTCCTAAATTATGATCTCGTCAGAAAAACTGCTTAGCTATCTGAAAGATTTGACGAAGGAGGAGCATCCCGAGGTCAACGGGAAAGAATATTCCCGATCACAGGTCCTATTGGCAGAGCGTCTGGTACGCGATGCACAAAAAGCTATCGGAATTGCTTCGCAAAAACCAAAGCTTTCAAAAAGAAGAGCCTTTATCGTAATCTTGGAAGAACTTTATTACAGAGTCCCGAAATATCCTGAAGGTCTATCGCTTGAGAGTATTCATAGAAGGGCTTCCCAACGGTTCGAATATATGAACAGGGGCGCGAAATCACTTACCACTCCCACAGAGGTGCATCCCAAAGACCCCTGTACATTTTATGAGGATAACGGTTATGCCAAGGCACGCTATAAATCGGCACTGCAACATCTCGTCTTGGAATCCCAACGCTATTTTGAAGTTCCAGAAGCCGAAACTTCTCTTAAACTTCTGTTCGAGGACGTCAAACTCTGCTGAATCCATTTACCGTACAACACTCCATGTACGGCAAAGCCCTTATTGACTTGCGATATGTTTTAGGTTTGGTCTAAGTTAATCGGAGGTCACGTAGCAAGCCATGTTTTTGCAAGCAAAAACCGCTCACTTTGTTCGCGAGTCTTGTTGGGGAACCTCCCCAAACCCCTTAATTATGGCACGGCCAAAAAAAGATATTGAATCACTAAAGGCAATACGGGTCAACGTACGGATGACAGTCAATGAATACCTAATTGTTTCTGGTAACGCGGCAACTTTAGGAATGGGCATACCAGATTACGTTCGCAAGAAGATAACTAGTAGACCGCTTCCACGAACCAAGATAACACCGGAGAACAGACAGCTGTTCGTTGAGCTAAGCCGTATCGGAAACAACATCAACCAATTGACAAGAAACTCCCATCTAAGAATGCATGCGCCTAAAAGCTTGTTTTACCAGTTGGGGAAATTGAGAAAAGTCATACATGAATTAAAGTCCGAAATCAAAAAGCGATGATAGCCAAACAAATAATCGGAAAAGATTTCTATGGACTATTAGCTTATAACCAAAAAAAAGTGGAACTGGGCGACGCCGTCGTTCTAGATGCAAATATCGATTTGGGAAGCGCGGTCGAAATGACTGATGAGTTCAACGTGATACGACAATTGCGTCCGCGCCTCGGCAAAGCGGTCTACCACGTATCTCTAAACCTACCGCACGGAGAAGAACTGAACGATAATCAATTCGTTTCCATGGGGGAGGACTATCTAAAGGGAATGGGATTCGATGACAACCAATATATCATCTATCGCCATGATGACCAAAGCCACCGGCATATTCATATCGTGGCTAATCGGATAAAATTTTCCGGAGAATTAGTTAGTGATAGTAAAAATTACGAACGGAGCGAACGACTGGTTAGGAAGCTGGAAAATAAGTACGCTCTTTCACAACTGCCCGACCCAACGATTAGACGAAAGTCGGCGCTGACCCAAAAAGAAGTTGAAAAGGCGATACGGACTGGGAACGCCCCTATCAAAAGCATACTCCAACAGCAGTTGGGGGCGGCACTAAAAAGTTCCATCAATACGGAAGAGTTTCTCCAACAGCTGCGGTCAAAAGGTATTCGACCAAAATTCAATATCAGCAAAACAACGGGTAGGGTTTCCGGTGTTTCCTTCAAATACGAGGGGGTCATTTACAAAGGGAGCAGTCTGGGCCGACAATATTCATGGAACAACATCATAAAACAAATCGATTATGAACAAATCAGAGACCGTACAGTTATTCTCGAAAATAATCATCCAGAACAAGGAAATAAAGGAGCTGTTAATTCAGATACAGGCCCATCAAGGAACGATGTCGGAAAAACAAAAGATGCTGAGGGAGGGGCAATCCAAACTGGTGAAAAACCAAAATACGATTTGGGAGGCGCTCAAAAAGATGGCCTGATGGACGAACCTTTTACGCCGTTTAAAATGGAACTGGAGGATTTTGACCGTTGGAAGCGAAAGAAGAAGAAAAGGAAATCGAGAAATATCTAGAAGCGGGGAATCATTGGATTCAATGGGTAATCAACTAAACATACAACCACTTAATTTGACCGGAAAGGCATTTTGCGAAAGGCTTGGCGTGTCTTATAATGGTCAAATTATGCTTGCTCTACGGGAGTTGGGATTGGTCAGTTTTTTCAAAGTAGGTAAAAAATACCTGTATGCTTATGAGGATACAGATTCGGTCAATCAAAAACTCAGGAAAGGTGAAATATCGATAAGGGTTGACAACGGCTATTATATAACTTTGAATGAATAGAAAGAAGGATTGGTTATGGATTCACAAGATGACATTTCGCCTAAAAAAATGATATATTAAAATTTTAGACTATTTCGAAAAATGATTATGTCTCTGATTTAGACTCTTTACAAAAAGCGGATTTTGTAAAGAGTTCTAATTTTATAGATTAAGTTTTAAGGAGTTTGACGGTAGTACTAAGCCTTATCCGAAAAGCGTAACGTAAAGAGTATAATTAATCTACCGTATTATTGAACTTATTAGGTTTTTATTGTTCATTACTTCTAAAAAGTTTATTTCTTCGTACTAATTAATTAGTTTAATTTTTTACATATAATTAAACTATTCTCATGGTTTTTGGATATGCTCGAGTAAGTACCGCAGAACAAAGTCTTAATTTGCAATTGGATGCGCTGCTCAAAGAAGGTATCGAGCAAAAGAACATCTACACGGACAAGGTTTCGAGCACTAAAGAAGAACGAAAGAGTTTGACCAAATTACTGGATTATGTTAGGGAAGGTGACACTATTGTGGTTTGGAAACTAGACCGATTGGCCAGAAGCCTGATACATTTTACAAAATTGATGTCGGAACTGGATCAAAAGGGCGTTAAATTTAGGAGTATCACCGAATCCTTCATTGACACTACCAAAAAGTCCTCCCAGTCGGAATTCATTATCAATATTTTCGCGGCCCTTGCCCAATTGGAAAGGGACATTATAATTGAAAGAACCAAAGCAGGTCTTGAATCGGCAAGACGACGTGGAAAAGTGTTGGGCGCCCCCAAAGGCCTGAGTAAGAAAAATAAGCAAAAAGCTGTCCTTTGTGAAGAGTACTTTAAGGAGGGAACAATGACCGTCACAGAAATTTGCGAGCGGTTGGATGTTTCGAGGGCAACCTACTACAAATATTTACGGATCAGAGGCCAGGCGAGAAAACTGAGGCCATATAAACCAAAAGTGTGAATAAACGAACATCTAAAACAGAAGTAAGTGTTCATATCGCATGCTTGATTTTCAGCATCAATCACTTCAAAATAATGACACCAATATGAAATATATTTTGTTAATTGTCTTAATGATGTCCTGCCTATGGTCATGTTCGCAATCGCATGACATTACCGGCGAATATGAAAAGGTATTAAAAAGTGGGTCGGTTCAATCTTTATTGAAATTAAACCAAAATGGCACTTTCCGTTTCGACTCATATTCAGTTAGACAGATTGACGGAACAAACTTACCGGTAAATGAAAATTTACCCACTGAGTCTAGTATTAGTGGAAAAGGGAGATATAGAGTCAAGAATGATGTCATTTATTTCACAACCGATGGGGATACCGATATAGACCATAATTACCCGTTAAATTTCAATGATACCAAAGCAAAATTTAAAAATGGGTACTCTAAGAATTCATCCAATGAAAGAGCCATCGCAAAGCTGAAATTCTTTGAGTCGGGTATTTTTTGGATTGATGGACTCGAATTGAAAAAGAGAAACTAGAAACGCACAACAATAAGGATACAGAGCTAATACGAAAGTTTAAATTAGCGAATGCCAGGAAACACTGTATCTTCCAACTACATATTATCTTAACTTATATCTGCATACAAAAGATGCATGAATCATGACCTATGTTCCTGAGTGGGCAAACGTATAATAGACTTTCAAAAAACGTTATTTAGACCAATGAAGAATATTCTCTATTTCTGGTTGCTAATCGCAATGGGCTCATGTCAAATTAATAGTCAAAAAGAAACTATAGGCTATAAAATAAACGGCAAAATTACGGGTGCAACTGATTCTTTAAAAGTAATCATAAGCAACGTTTATTTCATGGACTCAACTATAGTGAAAGATGGCGAATTCAGCTTTAGTGGAAAAACAGATACGCCTAGAAAAATCCTATTGACTATTGAAATGCTTCTCAACGTAACAGTTTTTGGTTGGAAAACTCCAAAATAAATATTAGAGGTGATTATAATTATCTAGAGATTGCTAAGGTAACAGGCGGAGAAAATCAGGAAATCCTGAATATACGCAATAGTCGAAAAAAGCATGTTTTAAAAGCTATGAATGACTATTCTGCACAACTCAAGGACAACACGATGGAAAAATCTCAAAAAGATTCCATTTATGCTACATATAAAATTCTTGCTGAAGAACTTCAGGACATTGAGAAGCAATTTGTTAAGGATTACCCCAATACGCTGGAGGGAGTAATTTTACTTGGTGTAAAAAGGGCAAGTTGGAATAGGGACACCGTAAGCAACATATTCGCTGGGATGAATAAGGAAATTCAAAATTCAGAAGCTGGTATTTTAATCTCCGAGTATTTAAAATCCAGTCCGGCTCCTCAAGTAGGAGACAAGTATATAGATTTCACTCTAAAAAATACTAACAATGAAACATTCATTCTTTCGCAGAACTTAGGTACTTATACATTACTTGATTTCTGGGCATCATGGTGTATTCCATGTAGAAAGGAAAACCCAAATTTGATTGAACTTTACAATAAATACCATAAGAGAGATTTACAGATTATCGGGGCTTCAATGGATAGGGAAAAAAGTGATTGGTTGAAAGCCGTCAAAGATGATAAATTACCATGGCCTAATGTTATCGATTTAGTCGGTCCTCAAAGTAATAATATTTTCTTTCTCTATGATGTTCGGTACGTTCCAGACAACTTACTCTTGGATGAAAACGGAATAATTATAGCCCGCAATTTAAGGGGTGAGGCTTTGAAAAAGAAACTTCAGCTTTTATATAAGTTATAACGGAACGTTTTTCTTCATCGACAAATAAAAACGATTTGCCGATAATACCTATAGCAAGTAGGGCATAGAGCTTTAAATTTAATGGCTTGGGTGTATTTTCAAAGTCCGCCAAATCTTTTGGAGTTGGCAATTAAAAAATTAAAGATAATTACAAAACAAAAAGCTCCGGCTAGTAGACCAGACGGAAACGACAAGTTTCCTTGCCTGCTCTACTTGCCTTAGTCGCACCGTTAAAGGTTAAATGAAGGATTGCTTAAACTCCCTTTGAAATTTTTATCCAAAAATTATTGAAACAGAACGTATCTTGGAGGTACTACACCGTTTAGTCTTAGGTACACAAGGATTTGTCCTCTGTGATGGGTAACATGATCAGACAGAAGTAAGAAAATTTGTCGTTTTGATCTGTTCAATCCGAAATAATCCAACTCATCATCGAGTTTTGACGTATCAAATTGTTCGATCAGGGATATGGTCTCATCAAAAGCTTTTTCGATTGTTGCAATCATTTCTTTTTTAGATTTATTTAATGGCGCAAAAGTAGTGTCCGTTTTCCAATTCCGTGATTCTCGTTCACCCAGCAAGGATTGACTATGCCAATCCAACGCATATCCGATGTGCATTAAATTTTCCGCGAAGCTCTTAGAATCAGGAGTTGCTTTGAAGTTGTATTTATCCTCGGGCATGGTTTCCGCCACGAGAATTAAATACTTTCGGGAGTTTTCCAATCGCTCCAAATAATCCTCTATAAAAGCATTCTGTTGAGCTAGCAATGGCGAGTTAACTAAGCTGCTTATGACGATGCAAGTTAGAATAAGAATCTGCTTCATAATATTTCAGTTTACTATACGACACTTTGGGAACCCTAAATAAACAGAAAAAGCTACTGAGCACATAGATTATTAGGTATGATAAAGGTACTAGCACCTATAAAATATCTATATACCTAAAGAACAATAGGTTATAAAGGCTTCCCCGTCCCTGTATCTTCCAACTAGATATTATCTTAAACTTATATACACTTATCATTGTAAAACATTTAAATCGCTTTTACTCATCGAAAGAAACAGTTCCCTCATTTTCGCTTTGGTTAATGCCTGAATGGACTCAATTTTAGAGAATTGAAAACTACCCAAATGAAACCCTCTAAAATTCTGTTATTTCTAATCCTAGCAGGTCTATCTCTTAGTGGACAGAAGGACTCTATTGAACCAATCGAATTAGACAGCCTATATGTTCGCGCTTTGAATAGCCGAATTGATTGGTTATTTGGATGCTGTCAAGGATTGACGGTACATATAATCCGCAATTTGAAAAATAGCAAAATTTTTATCTCCTGTCGAACCATTGAACATACCTCCTTGAGTTAGCTTATTCAATTGCTTGGCAAGTTTTATGGAATTACTTGTAAATAACAGACCATCATGATTAATCGTCCAAGGAGTGTTTAAATAATTGGGTTTAAAGCTAGAATTCTCTATGGTAAGGGTTCGACCATTCCTAAATTCAAAAGTTACTTTCCTCCAATTAGTAGTCGTACTCCACATCGAAGAACGTTGAGCAAAAACATTATCAAGCACAACCTCGGGAATGCTATCAAAATTATCCGCCACATTTTTGTAAAATTCAAAATATGTGTTTTCTCCAGGAAAAGAGTAAGCACCCAAATTATCAAAAACATCAATCCCTTTTTTAGCTATTCTTTTTTCACTTTTGGAAATGAATTTTTTGAAACTTTCTAAATCACTGGGGGTAATCTCCAAGTCTTCAACTTTATTGTTTCCATATCGAGAAGCATCTATCTCTGTAATAAAATCATTTATTGCAGCAACACGAATTTCCTTAGGCATATTTGAAAATATCTCTCCTTCGTTTCTTTTAAGAACAAAAGACTCATTCTTCAAGCTATATTCGCGTATTTGAGAGTTTCTATGAAAACATCCATAGCTTCCGATAGCAAATGATATATTTTTTATAGGGTTATTGGATAAATCAACAAGGGATTCTGGTAGTTCATATTTTTCTATCTTTTTATCAATGGTGTCTAAATAGAACCTATTTTTTCGGGTTTGGTCGGCAATTATTATTTTACCATCCTTAAAAACAGCATTGGAAATAAAAAAATCAAGTTCCATAAATCGGTACCAACTATTTTTCTTCTTATCGAACTTAAATACGGTGCTTCCTTCAAAACCATACGGCTCATTTCTATACATTAGCCTTATTTGAGGTCTGGGAATTGGAATCTCTTTGGTAAGTAATTTTGATGCGCCAAACTCAAACTGATTAATTTTGTAAATTTTCTTACTAGAAAGGGCGAAAAAATTGTTGTTCCTCACACCGATTGCTATAGGGTAATGTCCAAGACTCTTTTCTGATTTAAAAACGACCTGAAATTTAGAATCCCTCAGTTCAACTTTCAAATCATTATCAAGTAGATAGACAGACTCGTTTTCAGACACCTCAAAATCCTTTATCTGCGGAAGCTCTTTCCAATTAACCGAATCTATTTCAGACCAGAATACATTGCCTTGCTGATTGATAAGATAATAATTCCCGAAGGTTCTTATTTTACGAATATCTGGTCTATGTTTCTTTGAAAGCCTTTCATATTTTTTCTGGTCTAATGGAGTCGGTACTCTCTCCCAAGTTTTACAATTATCTTTTGTTTTATAAACTTTATTCCAGAATGAACCGAATAACCCAATACTCTCATCTTTGGAAAAGTGAATGGTAGAAAACCTGAGAACACTCTTTTTCTTTTCTATTCTATCGAATTCTTGCCATGTTTTTCCACTGTCTTCTGTATAATATATCAACTGAGAAGAACCGCTCATCCATGCCTTTCCGTTATCATTAATAAAAGCTGCGTCTATCCAACTGCCTTTACCAAATTTTATTTCTTCCCATGTTTTTCCCTGGTCACCCGACCATAGGACAAAATCTGTATTGGAGTCATCGCCATGAATATAGCCAGATATCATTAAGGTGTCTTCCGAAAAGAAGTTAACTCTCTCGTAGATACCTCCACCTGTAATTCCCTTTGGTTGCATAGGACCAAAACGCCAAAGTCCCTGAATGCTATCTGCATAATAAGTGTTGCCCGGTTTCGTAGCTAACCATAATTTTTCCGACGGTGAAATACCGATTTCAGAAACCGCTCCTCTAATAGGGAGGTCAGCCAAATATTCTTTTTGCCCAAAGCCAATTGTCGATACAAAAAGTAAAAGGAGTAAAAATTTCTTCATAGTTGCTTGTTTTTGGCTAAACTAAATGAACAAGAATCAATCCGAAATACGTATTGAGTTAACCACCTATTTTGGTTAGTAAACTGACCGTTTGAGTTATTACTACAAATTTTTTCGATTAGTTATATTTCTGGCCAGCCCCTTAGTGAGATTGACTTATTAGGAAGCCCTTTCTAACTTGATTGTTTATTGGCCTAGTATCATGTAAACAAGCGAAAGCGTTCTCTGAGGAAAAAAGTTTAAATTTAGATAGATTTAATATGCACAGTTCAAGTAACCGCACCTCGATTGTATTTGAATTTCGTATTTTATGAAAGTTCAAATAAAGGATTACCAGAAGTTGGTGAACAGGCTAGTGAATCTTCAAAATCTTAAATATCTATGCTTAATGAAATTAATAAGGCAGTTTGATGTGTTTGAAAAAACCAGAGACGAAATATTCGAAGAGATTGAAATTGAGGACTTCGATTTGGAAACAGTCAAGGGCTTTATTGATAATGTAAATAGTGATCCGCTTCTCTACAATTCATACAAAATTGAAGGTGAAATAAAATTGTACTTCGAGAAACTCGGCTATAAATTTTCCACTGAAAGATATGAATATTTCTTATGTTGCTATCAAGATAATAGAGAACCGAAGTTCAAATAAACGATTCACACTTCACTTCTCAAGAAAATGAAAAAAACCCTTAAACGATTTCAAAACAAAAGAGGAAAATGGGGAGTGAAAAACTCAAATGGTGAGATTTTAATTCCTCCGACTTATAGCTTTATTGGAGAAATATTTAATGAACACTATTTCTCTTTTTTTGATGGAGATGTAAATTTTCAATGTAAATATAGTGCCAGAATAATGGATTATTACTCCTATATCAATGAGGGCTCTTGGAATGGCTGTGATATTGAATTGGCATATGATCAGCCCAAATGGGGAGTAATCAATAGTTCAAACATGATTGTAGTTCCTCCGATTTATACCGCAGTATTTGTTACTAAACCAAACTTAATTAAAGTAAGTAAGAATGGTTATATGATCAAGTGGATTGATTATGAGAATGATCATAGCGAGCACTGGACAGAAATAGGAGGTAAAACAGGAGTTATTAATACCAATTTGGACATAATTGTTCCAATCGAATATGACCAAATAACATTTTTCCAAGAAGACGATGGATTTATTTTTGCTCAAAACACTTTTAAATTTTTGATAGATATCGACAGCCCATACGATGTCTTTGATTTTCAAGGAAATATGATTACTAAAAATCCTCCAAAATACGAGGATTATGTTCGTAATTTATAATAGCTAAGATCTAGAAAATACATGTATTGAAAGTGGTAAAGAAAAGTTCAAGTTTTAGACGACTAACCCGAAAGTTGTTAAAAAAGTTCAATTAAAGGATTGATATAATATGACGAGAAGTGATTTTGAGTTAGATTGTGTAACATATATGAGAAATACCTACCTATTAAGCATCAATCAAAAACAATCAATCGAATGAAACGTCACACTACTGCTCTGGTCTTTATTCTGCTTTTGACCACTATTACCTCCCATTCACAAAATCTACCCAGCTTACTGACCCAAAAAGATATCAATTCAACTTTTTCCATTCTGGCCTACGACGAGACCAATAAAGAATGGGGAGTCGCAGTGGCCACGAACAACATTTATGTGGGAAATTCCACGATTTACGTCAAACCTGGACTAGGGGCTTTTTCGGTAATTGCCGAAACCGAACCAAGATATGCGGTTGAAGGATTCATAAAGCTGAAAGAAGGTAAATCAATTGAGCAGGCGATTACCGAAGTCAAGAAGAGCGACGACCAGGCAAATTACCGACAAGTTTCAGGTTTGGACTCAAAAGGGAACGCTTTTGCTTTCACCGGTCAATCGTTAAAATATTGGAAAGGAAAAGCGTCTGAAATTATGGGAACGAAATTCGTTGTAATGGGCAATCAACTTGGCGATAAAGTATTGTCGAATATGTCAAATACTTTTGAAAATTCTGAAGGAACTTTAGCTCAACGACTTTTAAAAAGCCTGATTGCCGGACAAAATGCGGGCGGACAAATTTCAGGAAAGCAATCTGCCGCAATAGTTGTGAAAGGCGAGCATAACGAATGGTACAATCAAATCGACCTTCGAGTGGACAATTCAAAAAATCCTATTAAGGAATTGAAGACTTTAATGGATTACCATTACGGTCGAATACGATTAAATCAAGCTTTGTACGCTAATCGAGAAGGAAATATAAAAAGAGCAAAAGATATATTACGGGAAGCTGAATCAATGTTGGAAGGTTGGAATGGAATGTACGCTAGAATTGCAGGTGCCAACATTGCATTGGGTAAAGAAAACGAGGCCGTAAAGTGGATAAAAAAGGGACTTGCGGAAAACCCCAACTGGTCGGTCAATATCCCTGCCTTCTATTTATTGAGAGAGCATCAGGAAATGAAGGATATTGTCAATCCGGAATCATTACGACAAAGGATTGGGAAAGTGCCCTGGACATGTTAAGCAATCTTGGACGGGAATTGCAAGTAATAGAATTGGCGCAAGATCTTATTGACCAAAAAATTGACTCCTCATATCTGAATTTCTTATTGGGAAGGAGCTATTTTTATGAAAAAGAACGGGACAAGGCGTTAAAATATTTGGAAAGGGCCCTTGAAATGGATAGGGAAAACATCGAGGCAGAAAATTTGCTGGACAAACTCAAGTCTTAATTGATTTTAATCCATACATGCAAAAGGTAGGCTTTGAAGATTTAGATCAACGATGTGATTTGGATCAATCGTTTATAAACGCATATTATATTATCTATAATATACCCTTAATCGATTAAAAAGCCATTGTTTTCAATGATTTCGGTAATTTAAGTGTAAAATAGAAAAAATAGTTACTAGTAACCGTATCCAATTGTTACCTAATATTTGAATAAGCTACTTATGAAAAAAAAAGTCACATACATTATCATTCAGCTAGCACTTGTTTTTTCTACTTGTCACGCTCAAGGTTTCAAAAAAAACGAAGTCAAGATGAACAAGGAGATAAAAGAGCTAGTGAAATTAGGAAAAGATTCGATTATTCGACTTGCATTACCTTTAATCGATGATAAAGTAAGTTTAGAAAATTTCACTCGTACAAGTGTCCAAACTAATGGGAATGAAATTTATGTTGTGTTTTCAAATCCCATTATGTATCTGCCAATCAATACCATATTTTACGATAATGTAGGTGTGAACCTGACCACAAATACAGCTTTCAAAAACAAAGCTGCAAACCCTATAGATTTTATTACGGAAAAAGGCATCCCGTATTATGTACAAACAGAAAGTATTAAAAAGAAAATTGAATTTGTAATTGGAGCGATCATTTCTTTCGATACCGCTGATATAGTCAATTTTAGAGGTAAGATGCGCATTCTTGAAAAGGAAGACCATTACGATATCAGTGTTCTTTCTGAAATGCAAGAATCGTGGTATAAAATAAAAACAACAGGTGAAATCTATGATGAAGGGCACGCTCATTTAGTGCCAGAACCTTATATTGAAAACGGTAAAGGGACCTTCAAGGAGATAATCTTTCCTGAAAAGGACAAATAATGTCAGTTCCCAAAGCTTATGCTCATTCAAGAGCAGAAGAATCAAAATATAGTTACTTGAAGGCTATTTTTTAATTGCCTCAAATATATCGAAACACGATTTTGCGGAGCTATAAAATTTTATCTGAAGAAAACATTGGGTAGCAATGTATAAAAAACAATTGCCAACCCTTGTATACTCTGAAAATCCCGCGGATTTCTCTCTGGTTTGCCAAACTTTGCTAAATTGGTTACTAAACCCACAAATGTTATTACACGAAAACGTTCTAGAACATTTAATCAAAAGATAAAACAAAAATGAAAAGAGCAATCCCAACGTTAATTCTAATTTGCCTTTTGTTCAATTCTTGTCAAAAGAAAATAGACGGCTCTACAAAGGAATCGTTAAAAAAATCAATAGCGGAGATAGAAGAAACACTTGATAAAAAGAAGAAAAAAGAATTTCGTGAATCTATGGGGCTGATACTTTTCAGGGGACAACTTGATTTCTTTAGCTTAACGAACGGTGGTGCTACAAAAAAACTAGAAGGCCTCCAAAGTGTATTGGATGGAATGACCGCTGACGACATAATTGCGGAAGGCAATAAAATAAGAAAGGAATTGGACGAATAAAAACAATAAAAAAGAGTGATTTGGGAATAGATACGGATTCATCCAATTGTAGGCAAGTATTTGAAAATATTCTCAATCGCAAACTCGGTTTGGCGTCAAAATTCAGCGTTTTTCAAGTCGATTAATAGAAAAAACCCAAGGACAGAACGCAAAGAACGGAATTTGAAATCTCAACGCAAAAAAATTGAAAAACGCTCTGAAAGAAGCAAAAACAGCTAGTTAAAAACTTATAGTAGTCGGAAAACGCACTACTAAAATGGCTAAGATGAATTTGGGTTGTTAGTGTTAAACGCCAAGTTTAGGTATATTTAGAGTGTGCGCCACATCCAAAGGATTTGGCTTTTAAAGTCGAATAATAAAACAAACAAAAAGATTTGGCTGAGAGCTATGGTGCAACGGCAATCGTAAATCACCGTCCCACAGTATTCAAGGGATAGCCATTAACAAAGTTCAAATAAAAGATTACTTAATACTAAATTTTAGCCCTCTTTTGGCTTAGGATTCACCAGACCAGTTGCCGGCAGTCTTAATCGTTTAGATAAACGATCGCATTTCTAATAATTGCTTTCTCTGATGATAACATATCAGGAACGATGGGGCCACCAAATACATTTTGTTCCCGATCCGCCATATCCGAAGTTGTGAGTGCCAAAAACCATCCATTACTGAGTTCAAATCCTGCATTGGCCGTGGATAATCCACAAGTCTCAGCTCCAAAGCTCATGGTATTTTCTCGACCAATGAATGAAATGGCTATGGCCTCCCCCGAACTGATTACCGCCTTGTTTAGTAGTACCGCTACCTTTGGATTTGGATTGAACAGTTTATAATTCTCGGAAACTTGAACCATGATATTGGAGTCAAGCATAGCCACACCGTCTAAAAAAGACCACTCTTGGATAAAATTGTCGGGGCCAATGAAATGACCAACGATACCTTCGCCAAGAATGGGCCCGATTCCTACAAGCATTGGCCACATGTTGCCTCCCGTATTATTTCTTAAATCAACAATCCATCCTGTTATGTCCTTACTATCCCTTATTCTGATTGTTTCCTGAAGCCTTTCTGCAAAAGAGACCACGGCTTCCATATCAGTCCCCGAGAAAGAAGCTACTCTTATATAGCCAATATTATCTGGTGTGACAACCGTTTCGAGCGGTAAAGGTCTACACCTTACATTGGATTCAGAAATGAAGAAGCCGTTTTGCTTTCTTATGGAGCTATGGTTGTCTCCTAGTAGAACTAAAGCTAAACGCAAGGCCTCTTCTGTTTGGGATATACTTTCTGCCCTTGACCCTCTTTCCAAAACTTTACTTCGAAAGTCGTTCCAATCTATGGTATTTCTATTGATGGAGTACGTTTCCATAATATCCACCACTTCGTTGAGAAAACTGACCACTTTTGTATTGGCGGGGGGAATATCATTCTCATCAGATCCGCAGGAAGCGAATACACCAAGGATAACAATGAAAAACAACTTAATACGGTTCATATCATTTCGACTGAGGCTACTATAACAAGGATAACATCCTATGTAAAGTTTCGAATAAGTTCAATTTAACGATTTTTGTTCCATTTTTTTAAACTTTTAACATTTTATGGGATTCTGAAAATGAATACCTTATAAAAGTATAGAAATTTAGATCGAAAGCAATATTTGGAATCAATAGCTTATCTATTCATTCGTGGTTGTTAAAATAGAGAGCTCTATGAATTAAGACTTATTATTTACGATTGGAAAAGTTCAAAAAAGAGATTAAACAAATTGCTTAATAAATCTTTTATTCCTCTTTAATTAATCACTTTCCTCAGTTCACCACAACTCTAGTCTGGTTCGCAACAATTATTAAGATTGCTGTGGCTACCCATCTAAATTTACCATGCAATAATTAAGAAAGTAAATTTTTTCATTTTCATATAGTGTTCTCGTAAAAGGGTCTTGTGGTTAAAGCAAGGCTCTTTTTAGTTTATGGGTGTAGCCTTCCCTGACTTTAACCTTCCTCATTTTCGATAATTCAGAATTCTGAAATCTTATCTTTGCTAAAGTTCAAACAAACGATTGAAGCAGGTGGTCCTATCGCCCCAAAAAGGGTATTTCCGAGTATTAGCGCACTTTTTTCCGATTTTTGATGAAGCTATATACCTTTGGAATCAAATCTTTCAGATTGTCAACAATGTATTCGGGGCCAAGAAGATCGCAGGCATGAACCGATTCCCTGGTAACACTGTTCGTAACGGCAAAAACATGCATTCCCCCAACGAGTCCTGCCTTTATGCCATTGACCGAATCTTCAATAACTAGGCATTCTTCGGATTTTGAACTAAGATAGGTTCTTGTTTTTTCATAAATCTCGGCGTTCGGCTTCCCAAAACTAACATCGTCATGAGTAAGGATCAGGTCAAACTTTTCATAAACGCCCATTATGGAAGTAATTCTTTTGGCCTCGGTCAAATGGGACATGGCGGCCAGAACAATACGGAAGTTATCGGAATGCACTTTTTGCAAAAGCTCAAGGGTAAAAGAACAAAAGTGTCCGGAAAGAGTATATAATGAATCTCATAGGAGATATATCCACGGATAGGGATGTATTGCAGGCGAACCTTATCGCAATTGATAAAAAGATTAAAGCCTGTAATGAAATGATCGCTATCTTGAACTCGGATCCAGATGGGAACCTGCAGCTCTTCAATATGGTCTTCGAAGTGCTGGACTACGAAATTTTCAATCCCGAGAGCATCACGTACAGTACGCTGATCAACTCCGGTGATATGAAATTGATAAATGATTTTGGGCTGAAAAAAGCGATTCAGGGCCATTATTTATGTTACAAAAAGCTTCTCATAACTTGCGGTATAATCCAAAATGAGTTATGGGAATATCCGTTCGCATGATGGTAAATAAATTCGTTGCCGACTTCCTTTTCCTTGTCCGACCGTGTAACGCCATAATGTAATTCAAGTTCCTGGGCCGTACTGACGATTCTTGTATGGAAACACATATGATGTAAATTAAAAAATGTTCTAAATAATATTTTTTAACATAAGGTTTTTCCTACTTATGCATTAAATCGTTAAATTGTAGAGGCAATCCTTCTGGTTAAAAATCATACGACAATGTAGTTAAAACTGAATAAAATGTTCCCTTGATACGTATTAACCCTTAAAAATCAATATTATGGTTAAAAAACTACTATTATTTTCAATATTATTTACCCTGCCTCTTATAGCAATAGCGCAGAACGAAAATCCGATACCACAGCTTTTCGAGGTGGTAGGCCAGGATATATCAGGTCAAGGTAAATCTACAAGGTCAGTTTCGGATAAGATGTCCAAAAGGGCGAACAATCCTATGTTTATAGAGATTAGAAAGGTCGAGTTTCCAAACTTGAAGAATCTTGCAGAAGAAAAAAGGATGAACGAGCAAAGTCCGGCATACTTTCAATTTTCCATACCCATAGGAAAAAAGGCGGGCACTGGAAAAATATTGGCCGTACCCAAACATATCGAGGTGGATAAGGAGGGCAACTATACCTACAATGCAGAGCTTTTGTACAAAAAAGATTTACAGGGGGACTTGACCCTCATCCATCAGGACGGTAAAAATTTCGGTAGTATGACCATCGGCGAAAGATCGTTCAAAATCGAACATATTGATGGCGAAGGAGAGTATTTGATAGAGCTGGATACTGAAAAACTCATTTCAAAAGAGGCATGCATTTCCATGCCAAAAAAAATGAAAAAGGGAGCTCCGAGTCCTCCGTTGGCAGTTTGGACAAAATGGCCGACAACATTCTTGAGGCAAGAAGTTCCGCCGGTGGTGCATGTGTTGTTAGGGTTCTCACATTGTTCACAAATGCAGCGAACAATGTTTCCAACCCGAATCAATTCGCAACCACTGCGATATCCGAACTAAATCAATCCTTACGAAATTCAAGGATTTATAGTAGTCAATTGACCTTTCAATCGGCAGGTGTCCAAAATGTAAATCTGCCGGGAGCCAGTAACAATATCTTGAATGATTTGGCAAATTTACAGACAAACCAGACGATTATAAATCTTCGCAACCAAGCAGGTGCTGATTTGGTCGTTGTTCTGGTAAATAGAAATTATATTTCGGGCCTTGTTCTAGGGGTTGCTCCGCTGAACGATTACGGTAATGAGGATACAGGTTATGTAGCGATGGTCGAAGCGGATTCCAGTACCAAGACCTATGCTCATGAGACTGGCCACATGATGGGCTGTAGACATGATGTGGAATATGATTTGATCTCTGGTCAGGCCTTTAACAACGATGCCAACATACCGGCAAATTTGGATGTTAATTCAAAAGGGCATCAATGGTACAAGAGAAATTGTTTTTTCTGCCAAAAACTATATCGAAAGAGTGTAGTCGCAAACGGGGGAACCGACGGTTTACCAAGGCTCTTTTTCTCCAATCCCGATGTTACTGAGGAAAGTAAATCAAGAGGTCCCACAGGTACTTCAAATAGAAATAATTACCGACAATTGCTGAATGCACGCTCAGTGGTATCGGAATATGATGATTTTGCTCCCCTGATAGTTGGCATTGGTGGCCCCTCCACGGTTCTTGTGGGCCAAGAGTACACTATGACCTCCAACGTACAGAATTGTTCTGGTTCTCCCACCTATCGATGGGAACGCAGTGACGATGGGTTCAACTATTTTCAAGTAGGAACTTCAAGTACCTATTCTACCTTTGCCTTGCCATTAAACGGTAACTTGGTACACTTTAGATTGACGGTGACCTGTGATGGGCAAACCGTATCTAGGACAAGAACGGTCTTCATAGAGGGAGGCCCTGGTGGCCCGTTCTTCGCCAAAACTCAACTTCAAGAGTTTGATAATGAAACCTCCAGTTCTACTGTATACCCTGTACCGGCATCCTATGAAATCAATGTTATGGTCGTTTCTGAACACGACCAAAAGGCAACCGTCTCTTTGCTTGGTATAGCACCCTTTTCTTATCAGAAAAAGCTTTTTAAGGGAAACTTAAACAATGGGGGAAATCCATTGCTCTTCGATGTTTCGAGTATACCACAGGGCATTTACCAACTCATTGTACATGGGGAAAACGGTATTATATTTGAGAAACGTATTCTAATTTCAAGATAATACCCCTATCTTATCAGTTATATAGAGGGGACTATTCATCCCCTTTTATTCCTATCAAAAAGTCAATCCTATGTTAACTATCGAACAAAATATGCGCAAGAAACTTAAAACATATTTCTTTATAATTGGAGCTATCATACTCTTGGTATCTTGTAGTGATGATGATTCCAATACGGAGATTTGTCCTCCGGAATTAGGTAATCTCGATACGGCGATTAGTGAACAGATTGATTTTCGGGCAAGATGGACGATATACGAATATTTTGAAAATGGCGCTATTTCGATAACAGCTTCTGTGATGGATGAGAATTGCTTATTGAGGGCAATTATGACCATTACAGCGACACCGAATTTGGAAAGGCAGGATTTCGAAATTACCACAGCGGAATTCATAAGGGAGCCGACCAATATCTCCTTTAATCAAGTGGATGAGGATGCATCCTTAGGTTCTTGGTCGATTGACGAAGCGGAACCTAATTGGGTTCAATTCGAGGAAATCACGGAAATAAGCGTAAAAGGAACATTTCAGGCCACTTTGGTCATACAGGAAAATGGTAATGATTTTCATACTCTACCAGACACCTTAAGATTTGATAATGTAAGTTTTGAAGCTGTTCCAGGGGAGCTTCTTAATGGCGCCGATTGAGTGAATGAAATCTGCTTTAACATTCTAAATTCAATACTGACCATGACTACTGTTAATTTTTTTATATAATTCCAAATAAAGATTGAATAAAATAACACGTTGTGCAAAATGCCGAATAGCGGTAAAGAAATAACGACAAATCGATTTTACATTCACAACGGGTTTAACAATGTATATTTTGAAGCTCCTTTAGATAAATACAATAGGCAATAGTCTAGTTAAACATTTTGACGTTCATTTCTTTTGATGGTTCTTGATACTGTATGTTACCACGCCCCAAATCACCAGTATGGTATCCCCTTCGATAACGATGGGTTTGTAATTGGGATTCTCCGGCAATAGGGTAACCTTTTCCTTTTCCTTTTTGATGCGTTTTACGGTAAACTCACCTTCCACAAAACAGACCGCAATACAGCCATCGCACGGCTCGATACTCCTATCGATTATCAGTAAATCCCCATCATAGAGCCCTGCTCCCTCAATAAATTCGAAATTCGGTCACGGTATTTTTAATTTAAGGTACCCCGTTTTCATAAAAATCTTAATTTTAATGGCCAAGAACACTAATCAAAGTTGCCAATGAAAATGGAAAGGAAAAATATCGGGTATGTTCTCAGGGAAATACTTATAGTGATAATCGGTATCACCATTGCCTTCAGTATGAACAAATGCTCGGACAGTATAAAGAACAATAGTGTCCGGAAAGAGTATATAATGAATCTCATAGGAGATATATCCACGGATAGGGATGTATTGCAGGCGAACCTTATCGCAATTGATAAAAAGATTGAAACCTGTAATGAAATGATCGCTATCTTGAACTCGGATCCGGATGGGAAACTGCAGCTCTTCAATATGGTCTTCGAAGTGCTTGACTACGAAATTTTCAATCCCGAGAGCATCACGTACAGTACGCTAATCAACTCCGGTGATATGAAATTGATAAATGATTTTGGGCTGAAAAAAGCGATTCAGGGCCATTATACAAATTATGAATACGTAGACGACATCTATCAGAAGCATTTGGCATTGATCCGTGATTATTTGGGGAACTACATGATAAACAATGCGGATTACGATGAAGTGACGAAGGGTAGGTTGCCTTTCCTTGACAAAACAAAACTCAAGAATATTATACGTGCATTGACAACCACGTTATTGGAGAAAAAAGAAGCGGCCCGAAAGGGAATCGATAGCTGCGACAGTGTCCTAACGGTATTAAGATCGTATTGATGTAAAGGGCTAGCATTGATGTAAGGAACACTTTTTAGTCCTATTGGGAAAACAGATCGTACCGATACAAATTGATTCATAAAATACCAATGATGAATGTATAAAAGAAAAAAATCGATTGTAAGGATGGTATGGGTATCCTTGAATTCAATATTTCAAGCGAACACGATAAATATGACACTTATTTACTTAAGGGCGACTTGTCGATATGCTTGAAAGGGACAGCACAAAAAATGTGCTTTATTCCATATCCTTTTATGGTTAGAAGTATGGTACGACATTTTGAAAAATGGGATAAACGGCATTTCCAGCTTTGCATCGTGAAGAAGTTTGGATAGATACAGCAATGTTCCCAAAAGTATTTGATCGCGCCATGGTCAAGAAAAAACTGTTCAGGTGGTCAAGAATAATTCGTTACAGTTTAAACCATATTTGGAACCATGTTCTCGTGCCTGTAGGAATGCCGGAAGATGAATTTTCGAAAGAGTTCAAATCAAAGCCCGAATAAACGATAGCAGCCCAGGTAACATGTAAAATATAGGTTATGAAAAAAAAAGTACGGACGAATTGGTTACAAAAGGCCCGAGAGAACTGGAATCACAAAGGCGATAAAAGGCCACCCTTCGCTATTGAGCCAAACAAAGGGCAGCGTTCGGTATGGGATTTTCCGAGGCCACCTATAATCGAAAAAGTGAGAAAATCGGTATTGGTAAATTGTCAAGATGGGACGATTGCTGATTCAAAAAATGCCCTTGCGGTCTTGGAGACGGCCAGTCCACCAACATATTATATTCCCCAAGTAGATATTGATATGGGTTCACTAGTGCCGATACACGGAAAGGCTTCGATGTGTGAATGGAAGGGACGTGCCATATATCTGGCTTTGAAAACCATGAGAGAGCTACCAGTGGCTTGGTACTATCCAAATCCCTTTCCCGAGTTTCAGGAACTGAAAGATCACTTGGCATTCTATCCCCAGCACCTCGAATGTTATATAGATGGAGAAAGGGCAAAGGCTCAGGCAAGCGATTTTTATGCAGGATGGATTACCGAAGATTTGGCAGGGCCCTTTAAAGGGGAAAAAGGAACAGAACACTGGTAATTTGGTGGCATTCGACTTACGATTAAAAGTTAAGATAAACGATACTCTTTACAAATTGCACCTTTTGTAAAGAGTTTCTAAAAAAAGTAAGGCTACAATTGAATGGCTATCCGAACAATCGATTAATTTCTTCAGTCTCTTCCTTATGATAGAAATCTTTTAGATAATGCTGGGTTGTTGATAATTTGGTATGTCCCAAAAGTTTGGAAATCATCAGCATTCCTGTGTTGGATTTTACCGCAAAGTCGGCAAACGAGTGTTTTGCCATATGCATACTTACCCGTTTTTTGATGCCCGCCTTTTCGCATGCAATTCTTAAAGACCGATTGGCAGCATTGTTTGAAATATACAGTCGGTGCTCAATTTTTTCTGCCGGTTTGTCTGCCATACCATAGAGTGGGGGGAAGACGAACGTTTCATCCTTTCCTTTGTATTTCTCTATTATATCGATTGTCTTAGGGGTAACTGGTAAAGTTCTTTTTGCACCGGCACGGGTTTTAGATTTTCCCATGGTGTAGACAATCTCATTCCCGATGATATTTTCCCATTTGAGTCGGCATACATCGGAGAAGCGCATGCCGGCGGTAAAAAACGAAAATAAAAACATATCCCTTGCCTTTGACATCCCTTTGTGATGCGCTGGAATTTCTAAATCAGATAGCTTGCTGATTTCACCGAATGTAAGGGATTCCTTTTCTGTATTCTCGGTAACAATTTGATAGCCTTTTATTGGATTTACCTTAATTATACCAATGGCAACTGCCTTGTTCAGAACCGCATACAGCGATTTAAAGTTTGAGGCAACGGTATTTACCTTATTTCCTTTTTCCAGCATCCATTGTTCATAATCTTTAGCAAACTGAACTGATAAATCTGAAAATGAAACGTGTCTTGCAAACTCCTTCAACTTTTTTATATACTTCTGCTGTGTATTGGCCGTACGTATTTTTCCTTTGAGCCTGGCCTCATCCACTATCTGTTGATAAAAATCCAAGAAGGAACTGGAGTCGTACTTTTGGGAATTTTTGTAAAGAAAAAGGAGTCTTTTCGCTGAAACACCCTCATTTTCATAATATAGTTTCTGAAGTGAAAGCAAAAGGGTATTCAAACTGGTGTTGAGTTTTTCCTCTATGGGATGACGCTTAATTTTTTTTCTTTTATCGTCCCATTGAGTACTTTTGACAGAGATTCCCGAATCCAAATATTGCACATCCCTGTTCGAGGTCTCCATCTTGAGCCTAATCAATTGCGTGCCATTTTTCTTGACGTAAGAAGAAAGGTAGAAATTAAGGTTCATTTTTAATTAGTTCGTTATTAGTTCGAAACCTAATCAAATATAAACAAAAATAAAGTAATATAAACTTTTTATTAGTTATTGAAAAACAGTATTATAGCACTGTGGGTAAAGTTTAAGGCTGATTATTCTTGCATGGTATGATATACGTTCTGAACATCGTCGTCCTCTTCAATCTTTTCAAGTAGTTTTTCTACATCGGCCGCTTGTTCCTCGGTAAGTTGTTTGGTTACTTGCGGAATTCGTTCAAATCCTGAGGACAAAATTTCGATGTTTCTGTTTTCCAATTCTTTTTGAATGGCACCAAAGCTCTCAAAAGGAGCATAAATCAATAATCCATCCTCATCTTCGAAGACTTCTTCTGCTCCAAAATCAATCATTTCCAATTCAAGTTCCTCTGGGTCAATACCCTCTGCGGGAATTCTAAAATTACAGGTATGGTCAAACATAAACTCTACCGAGCCCGAAGTTCCCAAACTACCGTTACACTTATTAAAATAGCTACGTACATTGGCAACCGTACGTGTGTTATTGTCCGTGGCGGTTTCGACCAGAACGGCTATGCCGTGGGGCGCATACCCTTCGAATAAAACTTCTTTATAGTCACCTTGGCTTTTATCGGAAGCCCTTTTTATGGCCCTTTCGATATTGTCCTTGGGCATATTAACGGACTTCGCATTTTGGATAACGGCCCGAAGTCGAGAATTGGAATCGGGGTCGGGACCACCTTCTTTGACGGCCATAACAATGTCTTTCCCGATTCGTGTAAAAGCTTTGGACATTGCCGCCCAACGTTTCATTTTTCGTGCCTTTCTAAACTCAAACGCTCTTCCCATAGTTACCTTTGCATTGCATGATGGCAAATTTAGGAAAATTCCATGCTTTTACAAGAAATCGAAAAAGTAAGGTGAAAGTGCCAATAGCTTTCAAATTTTTAATCACTTTCTATGATGCTTTCTATGCTATGGGCAAGTTCAAAATCTTTTTCCGTTACTCCGTCAGCGTCATGGGTATTGAGCCGTATATTCAATGAATTATACACGTTGCTCCAATCGGGGTGATGCCCTTGGGCTTCGCATTCAAAAGCTATCCGGGTCATGACCGAAAAGGCCTCCTTAAAGTTTTTAAATTCGAACGAAGTTTCTATTGCTCCGTCAACATATTCCCAACCTTCCAGTTTTTCTAATTTTTGCGCTATTTCTTTTTCTGATAATTTGTTCATCTTATGTAGTTTATTAATAATATCGTTTATTGTTTACATTAAGGATTTTAAAACCCTAATGGAAATTATTGTTCCGTTATTCTTTTTGAATCCTAGCATTTTTATATCTGTCTTTAACGGTGTGCAGTTTCGCAGAATACTACAAAATAAAACATAAATGTAGTGTTCCTGTTCGTTAAATCCTGATTCTTTATCCAAATAGTGTAAAATGCTTTTAAACTACCGAAATACATTTTATTACTTACTGGCGTAAGGGCCCATTTTTACAGTAAATTACGCAATTCGAAAAGTATGCGTAAAGGGATAAGAATTAATTTTAGTCGAATAGCATCAACTTAAAATATGATGGTCTATGATATCTTGGTAACTAAACTGTAAATTTTTTGGGAGTTTGTTATCTTTCGGTAAAACCGCTAGATATCTATCCTCGTTCGTGGTAAATACTCTTTTGTAAATAGGTGTAAAGCTTCCTATTTTGTCTACCACATCTTTTATAAATTCTTCATGGTGCACTAAATCCCTGCTACCCAAATGAAATATACCTGTTTTGTTTCGGTTTATGAGATAGTGTATTTGTTGGGTAAGTTTGTCATCATTGGTTACGTTCAAGATCAAATTGGGGAAAACTTCAACAGGTTCGTTGTTAAGAATATGGTTTTTAATTTCCCTAATTCGGGGAGAACCATTGCCAAAAACCATGGGCACCCTCAATATCCCCGTTTTTTCCTTAGGGAGTCTCAAAAGCATATTTTCAATCTTTATCTTTAAACGGCCGTAAATACTCTCTGATAAGGTCTTGTCATTTTCGTAGGATGGATATTTGCTGTAAGCATCAAACACATTGGCGGAAGAGAGAAAATATAACATGCATTCGTTTTGTATGAGATATTCGTTGATGTGCTGATGTGCCTGTACTTGTGCCGGAAAATTACCACGCAGCGCAGATATGATTACTTGAGGGCGTATGTTCTCCAAAAGCTCATAAACATCGTCTTCTTGCATGTCATACTTAAAGAATTGTTTGTTGTCCTCAAAAGAACGTCTGGCTGTAAAATAAGTACCATAAGTATCAAAGAAATTACATAGTTCCTTATAAATGGCATTTCCTAAAAATCCGCTCCCGCCGAGTATAAGGATTCTTTTTCCGTTATCTTCGACCTTTCCCCTTCTTTTCCCCATATAAAATCGTTATCCCCTGTAAAACGGAAGTTTTACAATTGTAGCCGGGACTGCATTTTTACGTATTTGAACATGTATTTTACTGCCAGCCTTGGAAAAAACGCTGGGTACGTATCCCAGCCCTATACCTTTTCCCAAAGACGGTGACATGGTACCTGATGTAACCACTCCTATTTTTTTACCATGTGTGTCCACGATATCATAATCATGACGTGGAATTCCACGTTCGTCAAGCTCAAAAGCGACAAGTTTGCGTTCAGGACCGTGTTCTTTTTCTTTGGCCAAGGCTTCACAGTTTACAAAATCTTTGGTGAATTTGGTTATCCAGCCCAATCCGGCCTCAAAAGGAGAGGTTTCGTCATTTATGTCATTACCGTAAAGGCAATAGCCCATTTCTAACCGCAAAGTATCACGAGCAGCCAAGCCGATAGGTTTTATACCAAAATCGGCGCCAGCCTCAAAGACTTTGTCCCAAATTTGTTGTACTTCTTCGTTTTTGCAATAAATCTCAAATCCGCCCGAACCGGTATAACCCGTTGCCGATATGATAACATTTTCAACACCTGCGAAATCAGATACTTCAAAATGGTAAAACTTGATAGCGGATAAATCTGTAGAAGTAATCGATTGCATGGCCTCAACAGCCTTTGGCCCTTGAATGGCAAGCAAGGAATATCCTTCGGATATATTTCGCATTTCAGCCCCTATATATTCATTGTATTTGGAAATATGCGCCCAGTCTTTATCAATATTGGAGGCATTTACGACCAAAAGGTATTGTTCTTCCTTGATTTTATATACAATAAGGTCGTCAACGATACCTCCCGTCTCATTGGGGAAGCAACTATATTGCGCCCTACCTATGGTTAATTTCGAAGCATCGTTGGAAGTTACTTTTTGGATGAGTTTCAAGGCTTTTGGCCCACCGATTAAAAATTCTCCCATATGGGAAACGTCAAATACGCCAACACCCTTGCGAACTGTTTCATGTTCAATGTTAACACTTTCGTAGGAAACAGGCATATTGTACCCGGCAAAAGGTACCATTTTGGCTCCAAGGGCTTCGTGGGTTTTGGTCAGCGCGGTATTTTTCATTGTTATCTGTTTAGATGAACAAAGCTATTGAATAATTTAAGGATGAAAAAAAGGATTTATACATATTCAAGTACTGTCACCAATATTTAGGTGTTTAATAAAAATGATTTCATTTCCCCATATGTTTCAATTTTAATGGATTTCTTTTCTTTATCCATTATTTTTTGAATTTGTGGCGGAATAGCAACGGAAATTCCCAAAGTTTCCTCAACTACATCCAAAAATTTGACGGGATGGGCGGTCTCTAGAAATATGCCGTATGTATTCGAATGGTTGGCTTGATACTTTTTTACACCCAAATATCCTACGGCACCATGTGGGTCGGTTATATAACCATTTTCCTTGAATACCGTCTTCATAGCGATTTTGGTTTCGGAATCCGAAAATGAAAAAGAGGACAAATTCTTGGAAAGTTGTTCAAAATTTTCCCTATACAAATGGCGTATGCGGATGAAATTGCTGGGGTCCCCAACATCCATGGCATTTGAAATAGTGGCCGTAGAAGATTTTGGGGTATACGTTTCTGTAGTCATATATCTGGGTACGGTATCGTTCACATTGGTAGCCGCTACAAAATGTTTTATGGGCATTCCCAATTTTTGCGCCACCATGCCAGCGCAGATATTGCCAAAATTTCCCGACGGTACGGAAAAAATCATTTCTTTTCCTTTGGATTTAACCTGTTTATAGGCAAATAGAAAATAGAAGAGCTGGGGTAACCAACGTGCTACGTTTATTGAGTTTGCCGAGGTCAATTGCATATTTCTCAATAATTCTTTATCTAAAAAAGCGGTTTTGACCATGTTTTGGCAATCGTCGAATGTACCATCTACTTCCAAAGCGGAAATATTTTGCCCTAGGGTGGTCAACTGCTTTTCCTGTATATGGCTTACCTTGCCACAAGGGTATAGAATGACCACTTTTACACCATTAACACCTAAAAACCCATTGGCTACTGCACCACCTGTGTCACCTGAGGTAGCGACCAAGACCGTAACTTCGGTATTTTCTCCTTCAGAAAAATATCCCAAACACTGCGCCATAAAACGTGCACCAACGTCTTTAAAAGCCATGGTAGGACCATGAAAAAGCTCAAGAGTGGCTATGTTTTCCTTGATTTTGACAACGGGAAAATCAAAGTCCAACACTTCTTTTATTATTTGTTTTAAGACTTTATCGGGGATATCCTCTTTTACAAATTGATGGATAGCCGTAAAGGCGATTTCTTTATTGCTTAGAGCGTCAATTGATTCAAAAAACGAGTTGGGAAGTGGATCAATACGTTCCGGAAAGTATAATCCCTTGTCCGGCGCAATTCCTTTGATAACAGCTTCTTTGAAAGATACGTTCGGTGCTTTATGGTTTAGGCTGTAGAAGTTCAATTCGTAAAGTTTATTGGTTTATGCGTTTGATAAGTTTTTTTATAAAAGGCCATTCTTCATATGACTTTTATTCCCTCGATATTTATGGGAGAAACATGAACATCATATTCAATTCCTATTTTTTGATAAACGGTTTTCATTGAATGCCTTACTTTTTCTGCGTTTTCTTTTCCTTGGCTTAATGCAAAGATAGACGGTCCGGAGCCCGAAATACCACAACCCAAAGCTCCAGATTCTATGGCACTTGATTTTATTTTGTCAAACCCCGGAATCAGCATGGAACGGATGGGTTCAACGATATGATCTACCAAAGATCGACTTATTAAATCATAATCGTCCATAAAAAGTCCGGCAACCAAACCGCCAACATTGCCCCATTGCTTTATACCATCCTCCAAAGAAAGGCTGGTTTTCAGAATTTTTCTTGAATCGGATGTTTTTATTTCAATTTGTGGATGTATTACTGTGGCAAACAATTGGGAAGGACTGGGTATCTGCACAATATCAAGCGGTTCGTAACTGCGTATCAAAGTGAAACCACCAAATAGGGCCGGGGCCACATTGTCGGCATGGGCGACTCCACTCGCCAATCGCTCACCTTCCATGGCAAATTTTACCAACTGTAATTTTGAAAATGGGTTACCCAGCAGTTTGTTCATGCCCCATACGGCACCTGAGGAACTTGCCGCACTGCTGCCGATACCACTGCCCGCCTTTATTTTCTTGTGGATTTTTATTTCGAAACCGCCATCGTAATCGCTTTCGGCCAGGAGTGCAAGACCCGCCACTCCGGCAACGTTTAAATGCGTGTCTTTGGGGAGGTGCTGCCCGGTCAATTCGGTAATTTTAACACCTTTCGTAGCCACCTTTTTAATTACCATTTCGTCCCCAACGGAATCCAAGGCGACGCCCATGACATCAAAACCACATGAGATATTGGCTATGGTTCCAGGGCAGAATATTTTTATTTCTTTCATAAGTAATGCATTACAATTGATACGCTTTTTAAGGTTAAAAATTTCCGATTCTAACAATATCGGCAAAGATACCAGAAGCTGTAACATCGGCTCCTGCGCCAGCTCCTTTGATAATCATCGGCTGGTCGGGATAACGTTTCGTATAAAACAGCACAATATTGTCGCTGCCTTCCAAATTGTAAAAATCATGACCTTTTGGTATCTCTTGAAGCCCTACGCTTGCTTTTCCCTCTTCAAATCGTGCTACGTATTTTAACTTACTGTCTTTGGCGGCCGCAGCCGCATATATTTTTTGAAATTCGGCTTCATATTTTTTCAGTGAAGCGAAAAAGTCAGTATTATTATTGGTTTCCAGACTTTCCTTAGGTAAAAAAGATTGATTTTCAATGGCATCGATTTCAAGCTGCTTCCCACTTTCCCTTGCTAAAATCAAGATTTTGCGCATCACATCTATACCGCTCAAATCAATTTTGGGGTCGGGTTCTGTGTAGCCTTCTTTTTGGGCTTTTTTTACGACGTCGTGAAAGGTGGTTTTATCATTGAAGTTATTGAAAACAAAATTAAGACTGCCCGAAAGAACCGCCTGTATTTTTAATATTTCATCGCCCGAAGCAACTAAATGTTTGAGCGTATCAATGATGGGGAGCCCGGCTCCTACATTGGTTTCGAACAAAAAGGGTGCGTTATAGATACGTGCCAATTCTTTAAGTGCACTATAATTTGAATATTCCGAGGAACAGGCGATTTTATTACATGTGACTACAGATATACTGTTGGCCAAATAGGTGTTGTAAGTTGCCGCAACCTCTTCACTTGCGGTATTGTCCACAAAGATACTATTGCGATAATTTAGTTCTTGAACAGTATCAAAAAAATTGGTTTTATCCGCTTTTAGTCCGTTTTTTAAGATTGATTCCCAATTGTTTAAATCAATACCGTTATCATCAAAGGCCATTGTTCTAGAATTGGATATTCCTATGATTCTGACATTCAATTTGAGTTGCTCTTTTAGGTATTTTTTTTGTTGGCGCAATTGCGCTATGAATTTTGACCCAACATTGCCCACGCCCATGACAAAAAGGTTGAGTTGTTTGATATTTTCTTCGAAAAAGGCTTCATGAAGGGCGTTCAGTGCTTTTTTTACATCATTTTTATTGACTACCGCCGAAATATTACGTTCCGAAGCTCCCTGCGCAATGGCCCTGATATTCACATTGTTCTTACCAAGGGTGCTGAACATTTTTCCGCTTAGCCCCTGATGTTTTTTCATATTGTCACCGACAAGGGCAACAATGGCTAAATCCATTTCTGCAATGATGGGTTTTATTTTTTCACGCTCCATTTCATATGCAAAAGCTCTATTTACAGTCGATACCGCTTTTTCAACATCGTATATGGATATTCCTACACAAATAGAATGTTCGGAAGAGGCTTGGGTAATCAGCACTACGCTGATATCGGAGGTGGACAGCTCTTCAAAAAAACGTTTGGATATCCCAGGAATACCCACCATACCAGGTCCTTCTAGGGATAATAAGGCTATGTTCTCGATATGGGTTATGCCACGTACCGTTCTACCGTTTATATTTTTATTTTTAGTGATCAATGTTCCCTCTTTCTTGGGTTCGAACGTATTTTTGATACAAATTGGAATACCTTTTGAAAGCACGGGTTGTATGGTCGGGGGGTATAGGACTTTGGCACCAAAGTGCGATAGCTCCATGGCTTCTTCGTAAGAGATTTGCGGTATGGCCTTCGCCTGTTTCACCAATTTAGGGTTTGCCGTATACATACCGCTGACATCTGTCCAAATTTCCAAAATGTTTGCATTTACCGCTGCGGCCACAATCGCTGCGGTATAATCCGAACCGCCACGGCCCAACGTAGTTAAGTTTCCATTATCGGAAGAAGCTATAAAACCGGCCATTACCAATACTTGGGTATCGGTTTGGTCTACGAATGTGGAGCAGTTGGTATTGGTCTTATCAAAATTGACCACAGCTTTACCATTGGTATCGTTAGTTTTAATCAATTCCCTGCTATCGGCATAAGAAGTGCTCACACCCTGTTCTTGAAAGTATTTACTTATTATATAGGATGACAAAAGCTCGCCGTAGCTAACAATTTTGTCTGAAAGCTTTGGGGTGATCTCACCAATGAGAAATGCACCTTCCAAAAGAGTTTCCAAGGTATTC
Source organism: Costertonia aggregata (assembly GCF_013402795.1). GTDB lineage: Bacteria > Bacteroidota > Bacteroidia > Flavobacteriales > Flavobacteriaceae > Costertonia > Costertonia aggregata. The sequence continues at coordinate 3,287,802 of NZ_CP058595.1, forward strand.
AGTTCACTTTTTACTTTACTTAGGATTCCACTTTGCGATTGTACGGGAATGAGTTCTTTTACGGTATTAAGGTGGCGTTCTTCGATTTCTTTAAGGATTGATTTGTAATCACTATTCTGCTGTGATGCCAAACGGGCCGTGTTCAAAAGCAAATCGGTAATCCCGCCCAATGCGGAGACAACCACTATTATTCTCTCTGTTTTGGATTTAGCAACAATATCCTTTACTAAACGTATATTTTTTGCGCTGGCTACAGATGTGCCACCAAATTTTAGAACTTTCATTATAGAAACGATTAAAAAAGTAATTTTTGAATGAGATAAAACGTAACGACGAGTATAAATAGTAGTTTACCCCAAAGGGGTATTGGTGCCCAATGTGGTTTTGGTGCTTTCAGAAGAAGCAAAGTAACTTAAAACTGTATGTTCGTAAGTAGAATACATTGTTCCGATTAAAGATTCAAATGTAGTACTTTTGGTTTTTTAAACAAGTGTTCCTCCATATTTTTACGGAATCCATAATAATTGATAAATATCCTTACCGAATGAAGCTTTTTTCCGCCGAGCAGATATATGCTGCTGATAAATTCACGATCCAGAAACAAAAAATTGGTAGTGATGAATTAATGGAGCGAGCCGCCGTTCAAATTTTTAACTGGTTGCATACCCGTATGCAGGGAGCTCAGGTCAAAATTCATTTGTTTTGTGGAATAGGGAACAATGGCGGGGATGGCATAGCGCTAGCAAGGCATTTACAGGAACATGGGTACAATATCGCGGTGTATGTCGTAAATTATAGTAAAACACGTTCCAAAGATTTTTTAATCAATTTAGAGCGACTCAAAGACCGAAAAATCTGGCCTGAGTTTTTAGATTCGGACTGTGAACTACCTGAAATAGGTAAAGACGATGTTATCGTAGATGCTATTTTCGGAATAGGGCTAAATAGAAATCCAGAAAAGTGGGTGGTTAACCTTATGAAGCATTTGGATGTATCCCAAGCCTTTGTCCTTTCGGTAGATATCCCATCGGGGTTGTTCATGAACAAACCGCCCGATAATGAGGATTTTGTCGTCAAAGCTAACCACACATTGAGCTTTCAAGCACCAAAATTGGTTTTTTTCCTTCCCCAGACCGGCAGATTTACCGATACTTGGGAAGTACTGGACATTGGCCTTGATACCGAATATCTTGCAACGACCAAAAGCGAGTTTGAGCTAATAGGTAAAAATGAAGTATTGCCTTTATACCTTCCAAGGAAAAAGTTTTCCCATAAAGGCACTTATGGCCACAGTTTATTAATCGGTGGGAGTTTGGGCAAAATGGGTGCCGTACATTTGTCTGCAAAAGCTTGCTTGTACGCTGGTAGTGGTTTGGTTACGGCATACGTTCCCCAATGTGGTACATTACCGTTACAGACCAATATACCCGAAGTAATGGTTGCAACCGATACCAATGAGACTCAAATTTCAAAGATAGAGCATCATTTTGAGCCGTCAGCCATAGGTATTGGTATAGGAATGGGAACCCACGACAAAACTATCAAGGCTTTTTCCGGTTTTATGGAAAATAACAAAGTTCCCTTGGTTATCGATGCCGATGGTTTGAACATTTTGTCCCAAAATAAGGAGCTATTAAAAAAATTGCCGGCTCAAACGATCTTGACCCCACATCCTAAAGAACTGGAACGTTTGATCGGAAAATGGAAGGATGATTTTGAAAAGCTAAAAAAAGTCAAAGCTTTCTCTAAAAAATGGGACTGTATCATAATCATAAAAGGGGCACATACGATAATCGTTCATGAACGTATGGGATATATCAATACAACAGGTAACCCTGGAATGGCAACTGCTGGAAGTGGGGATGTTTTGACAGGTATCATAACCGGATTGATTGCTCAAGGTTATATTCCGTTACATGCAGCAATGTTTGGGGTGTATCTGCATGGTAGGGCCGGGGACATGGCCATTGAAAAAACCGGATACCAATCTTTGACCGCCACTCGTATCATAGAAGCTATTGGGAAAGCCTATATCGATTTGTTTGCAGTGCCCGAACAGCCACAAGTCCAAGAAGAAAAATAGACTAACACCATTATTTGCTTTTTACCCTGCGTTTTACCCAAGACAGTGCGTTTTCAAACTCTATGAAGAACTTCATATTCTTTTTATAGAATAGTTTTTCCACTTTAAAATTATGCATGTCTATTTCCTTTACGGAGACTATTGCCATGGCCCTAAGGTTTTCCAATTCCCTAAGATATGTGTAAATGGTCGGGTCAATGGCATAGGAATGTTTACGCAAGCTTATGTAGCCAAAGTTTCTTTCCCTGTAATGAATTTCTGCGATACCTATGATTTGATATGCCCTTTCCAGGGTTAGGGTCGACCCTTCGTTGAAAATGGATACCATATAATCATCATAAACCTGTATTTTACCAATGTCAAGGATGTATTCCCTAACAATGATTTTATTTTTTACTGGGCGAACTTTCATTTTTCGGTAAGTATTATAGTGTGTCTAAGACGAAAGTATTGCTATGTCGCAGGTAATTGAAATATAATAGATGAATAGCGCAAATATCGTTTGTACGGTTAGAAATTTTCACTAGATAATTATGTATGATGCATAAGAAAAAAGGAAGCCGTTACTAACGGCTTCCTTTAATTGAAACTAGTGTTTTTAATTACGCCTTTGACGATTTTGCAGCTTTCTTGATTTTAATGGTCAATTCTTCTTTCTTTTCATCAAAATCCATTGCAATGGCATCGCCCTCTTCTAATTTTGAATTTACGATTTCCTCTGCCAGGGCATCTTCAATATACTTTTGAATAGCTCTTTTTAGAGGTCTAGCACCATATTGCTTATCAAAACCTTTATCCGCGATATAGTCCTTGGCCTTTTCTGAGAGTTTAAGGTCATACCCTATATCCTTGATACGGCTGAACAACTTTTTCAACTCGATGTCAATGATTTTATGAATGTCTTCTCTTTCCAACGAATTGAATACGACAACATCATCTATCCTATTGAGAAATTCAGGGGCAAAAGCTTTTTTAAGTGCACTTTCAATCACACTTTTTTGGTGTGTATCTGCTTGTGATTTCATGGCTGCGGTACCGAAGCCGACACCTTGTCCGAAATCTTTCAATTTACGTGCTCCTATATTGGAGGTCATGATAATGATAGTATTCCTAAAATCGATTTTTCTACCTAAGCTATCCGTTAAAAAACCATCATCCAACACCTGTAACATCATATTGAACACATCTGGATGTGCTTTCTCGACTTCGTCAAGCAGTACCACGGAATATGGTTTTCTTCGTACTTTTTCGGTTAACTGACCCCCTTCTTCGTAACCTACGTATCCTGGAGGTGCTCCAACGAGTCTAGAAATGGCGAATTTTTCCATGTATTCGCTCATGTCTATTCTAATTAATGCATCCTCGGAGTCAAATAGTTCTTTCGCCAGTACTTTGGCCAGTTGGGTTTTGCCTACCCCGGTTTGTCCTAAAAAGATGAACGATCCAATGGGTTTGTTTGGGTCTTTGAGTCCAGCTCTGTTTCGTTGAATTGCTTTGGCGACTTTGGCGACGGCCTCATCTTGTCCGATTACGTTTCCTTTGATCAGGTCGGGCAATTCAGCCAATTTATTGCTTTCGGTCTGTGCAATCCGATTTACAGGGATACCGCTCATCATGGAAACCACATCCGCCACATTGTCATCGGTTACGATTTCGCGATGTAGTTTGCTATCTTCTTCCCATTTTTCCTGGGCAGATGCCAAATCTTTTTCAATGCGTTTTTCGTCATCCCTTAATTTGGCGGCTTCTTCGTACCGTTGTTTTTTGACGACACTGTTTTTAAGCTCGCGCACATCTTCTAATTGTTTCTCTAGCTCCAAAATTTGTTTGGGGACGTCCATATTAACGATGTGAACCCTAGAACCGGCTTCGTCCAAAGCATCGATGGCCTTGTCCGGTAAAAATCTGTCGGTCATATACCTATTAGTCAACTTCACGCAAGCGGTAATCGCTTCGTCTGTATAGTTGACATTGTGGTGGTCCTCGTATTTGCCTTTTATGTTTTGAAGTATCTCAATAGTTTCCTCAACGGTAGTGGGTTCAACCATTACTTTCTGAAAACGCCTCTCAAGGGCACCATCTTTTTCAATATACTGTCTATACTCGTCGAGTGTAGTAGCTCCGATACATTGAATTTCTCCCCTGGCCAGTGCCGGTTTGAACATATTGGAAGCATCTAGGCTTCCAGTGGCACCACCAGCACCGACAATGGTATGTATTTCATCGATAAAGAGAATAACGTCATCATTCTTTTCCAATTCGTTCATAACGGCCTTCATACGCTCCTCAAATTGGCCACGATATTTGGTGCCAGCCACCAAGGAAGCCAAATCCAAGGTAACTACACGTTTTCCATAAAGAATGCGAGATACTTTTTTATTGATGATGCGTAAAGCCAGACCTTCGGCAATGGCACTTTTACCAACTCCGGGCTCACCAATGAGTAGCGGGTTGTTCTTTTTTCTTCTGCTCAGTATCTGGGAAACCCTTTCAATCTCTTTTTCCCGACCCACTACCGGGTCTAACTTGTTCTCTTCGGCCATTTTGGTAAGGTCACGACCAAAGTTGTCCAAAACGGGCGTTTTGGATTTTTTATTTCCTTTTTGATTGCCAGAGTTGCCGAACGTACCTTCTTTGCCCTCACCAGCTTCATCGGAATCGTTATCGCTTGGAAAAGATTCTGATGTTGGGTTGTCTATAAAATCATCATCACTGGTAATCATTGATTTAAACTGCTCTTTTACCCCATCATAATCTACCTTTAGTTTATGGAGCAGTTTTGTTGTGGGATCATTCTCGTTTCTCAAAATGCACAACAATAAATGGGCGGTGTTTATCGAAGAGCTCTGAAAAAGCTTCGCCTCTAAAAACGTGGTTTTCAATGCACGCTCCGCTTGTCTTGTCAGGTGAAGGTTTTTTTTGTCTTTTTGTATGTTACCGGAATTTGGATTAGCCGGGCTGAGAATTTCGACCTTTCTTCTCAGATGGTCCAAATCTACGTCCAAGGCATCCAAAATACTTATCGCTTTTCCATTTCCGTCTCTGAGTAGCCCCAACATTAAATGTTCGGTCCCTATAAAATCGTGACCCAACCGTAATGCCTCTTCTTTGCTGTACGCAATTACATCTTTTACTCTAGGGGAAAAATTATCATCCATAAATTATCCTTTCAACTTTAAAAATAGTAAATCTATTTCACACATGGGCAAATACCATACCCATATTCGACAAACTAGGTCTAAATGACGAAAAAAACCACCATTTACAAAAAAATTAACATCTAAATTATCAACGAAAACGTGGCCCGTAAGTGTTGATAAATTGTTTAATAAAGTAGCTTGACAATGCTTCAAAAGATGTCATTTTACGTATATTGGCATGTTTTTTTAACGTTATAAATTAAGAAGATTCCAAATATGGCTGAAGGAGAAAAATTGATTCCTATTAACATTGAAGACGAGATGAAATCCGCCTACATTGATTATTCGATGTCGGTCATTGTGTCACGTGCCCTGCCCGATGTCAGAGACGGTCTAAAACCGGTGCACAGAAGGGTTTTGTATGGCATGTACGAATTAGGGGTGCGTTCTACCAGTGCACATAAGAAATCTGCACGTATCGTAGGTGAGGTATTGGGTAAATACCACCCGCATGGCGATACTTCGGTCTATGATTCTATGGTGCGAATGGCACAGGAATGGAGCTTGCGGTATATGTTGGTCGATGGTCAGGGTAACTTTGGTTCGGTTGATGGCGATAGCCCTGCCGCCATGCGTTACACTGAGGCGAGAATGCGGCGCATCGCTGATGATATGCTTGCGGACATAGATAAAGATACGGTTGACCATCAATTGAATTTTGACGATTCTTTGGAAGAACCTACGGTCTTACCTACTAGGGTCCCTCAACTATTGATCAACGGCGCATCGGGTATAGCAGTGGGTATGGCGACCAATATGCCGCCACATAACCTTTCCGAAGTTGTTGACGGTACGATTGCATACATTGACAATACAGAAATAGAAATTGACGAACTGATAACCCACATCAAAGCCCCGGATTTTCCGACCGGAGGTATTATTTATGGTTACGACGGGGTCAAAGAAGCGTTCCATACCGGTCGTGGTCGAGTAGTAATGCGGGCCAAGGCCAGTATCGAAGAAGTACAGGGCAGGGAATGTATTGTCGTGAAAGAAATTCCGTACCAGGTCAATAAGGCAGATATGATCAAGAAGACTGCCGATTTGGTCAATGATAAAAAAATAGAAGGCATTTCTACCATTCGCGACGAGTCGGATAGAAAAGGGATGCGTATAGTTTACATATTGAAAAGGGATGCCATTCCCAATATTGTTTTAAATACGTTATACAAATACACTGCTTTACAATCCTCTTTCAGCGTAAACAATATTGCATTGGTCAACGGAAGACCCCAATTATTGAACCTAAAGGAAATCATTCATTATTTTGTTGAGCATAGGCATGAAGTTGTCGTAAGGCGTACAAAGTTTGAGCTCAAAAAGGCCGAGGACAGAGCTCATATTTTGGAAGGTCTCATTATTGCCTCGGACAATATTGATGAGGTCATAAAAATAATACGTGCCTCTTCAAATGCCGATGAGGCCAGGGAGAATTTGATGGAACGCTTTAAGCTTACCGAAATCCAGGCCAAGGCCATAGTTGAAATGCGATTGCGCCAACTCACCGGTCTTGAACAGGATAAGCTTAGGTCCGAGTACGATGAAATTATCAAGACTATCGCCGATTTAAAGGACATTCTTGAAAAGAAAGACCGTAGAATGGCCATCATCAAAGACGAATTACTTGAAGTCAAGCAAAAATATGGTGATGAAAGACGCTCGGAAATCAATTTTGCCGGTGGGGATTTAAGTATAGAAGATATGATTCCCGATGAGCAGGTGGTCATTACCATATCCCATGCAGGATATATCAAAAGAACACCGCTTACCGAATATAAGACCCAAAATAGGGGAGGAGTAGGCCAAAAAGCATCTTCAACAAGAAATGAAGACTTTTTGGAGCACCTCTTCGTGGGAACCAACCACCAGTACATGCTGTTCTTTACCCAAAAAGGAAAATGCTTTTGGATGCGGGTATATGAAATTCCGGAAGGTAGCAGAACCTTCAAAGGTAGGGCCATACAAAACCTAATCAATATAGAAAGTGATGATAAGGTAAAAGCTTTCATATGTACCCAAGATTTAAAGGACGAGGATTATGTGAACAGCCATTACGTAATTATGGCGACCAAAAAGGGTACGGTCAAGAAAACTTCATTGGAACAATATTCGCGACCAAGGCAAAACGGTATAAACGCTATAACCATTCGGGAGGACGATGAATTGCTAGAAGCGAAACTGACTACGGGCACAAGCCAAATTTTCCTAGGTTTAAAATCCGGTAAGGCCATTAGGTTTGAAGAGGGGAAAACCCGACCTATGGGAAGAAACGCTTCGGGGGTCAGGGGAATTCGATTAGCGAACGACAATGATGAGGTCATAGGCATGGTTTCAGTGCATAATTTTGAGGATGAGTTATTGGTCGTGTCCGAAAACGGTTATGGCAAACGTTCCAGTATTGATGATTATAGAATTACGAATAGAGGAGGTAAGGGGGTAAAGACCATTTCCATCACCGATAAAACAGGTGGCCTTGTTGCCATTAAAAACGTTACCGATTCCGATGATTTGATGATCATCAACAAATCGGGCATCGCTATCAGAATGAGCGTTGAAGACCTTCGTGTAATGGGCAGGGCAACCCAGGGCGTTAAGCTCATTAACATCAAAGGTGACGATTCTATAGCCGCGGTCGCAAAAGTAATGAAAGATGAAGATGATATTGCAGATACCGACATTATGGATATCGAGGTCGATGCCGAAGAAGATGGCACGGCTCTTGATAATGATAGCCCGGAAACAAAAGAATAATAATTTAAACACTAATATTTTTAATATGAAAACTAAAGTTTTAATCCTTTCGGCAATGACTTTTTCGTTGGTGGGATTCGCACAAAAATCCGAATTGAAAACTGCTGAAAAAGAACTCAAAAATGGTAATAATGCCGCAGCCAAAACCGCTTTGGAAAGTGCTTCCCCACTTATGAGCGGTGCTGATGCCAAGTACAAGGCACAATATCAATTTTTATTGGGAGAGGTAAATTATAATATGGCCAAAGGTGGTGATACCAGCGCCTTTGACTCGGCAATTTCTGCCTATAACGAAGTTGTTGCGATTGAAGAAGCATCGGGCAAATCAAAATATACTGCCGATGCCAAACAAAAAATGCAAGCGATGACTGCAGATTTGGTAAACTCGGCCGTGGAAGATAATGCGAACAAAAAATATAAAGAAGCAGCCGAAAAGCTTTATTTGAGTTATAAATTGAGCCCAAAGGACACCAATTATCTATATTTTGCCGCAAGTAGCTCGGTTACTGGGGGTGATTATGAAAAGGCACTTGATTACTACAATGAACTCAAGGAAATAGGTTATGATGGTAGTGGTGTGGTCTACAAAGCAAAGAATGTGGCTACGGGAGAAATGGAAGAAATGGACAAGGTCCAAAGAGACTTGATGGTGAAGTCCGGTACATACTCTGACCCTGTTGACGAGAAAACGCCATCAAAAACATCGGAAATAATCAAAAATATAGCATTGATATACACCCAACTGGGTCAAGACGATAAAGCACTGGAAGCTTATAAGGATGCTAGGGCCGATGACCCAAAGGATGTAACCCTAATTTTGAACGAAGCCAATTTATACTATAAATTAGGCGATAAGGAAAAGTTCAAGGAACTTATGGCAGAAGCAACCGCTGTTTCACCGGACAATCCCGATTTGTTCTACAATATTGGCGTAATCAATATGGAGCAAGGCAATATTCAAGAAGCCCGAGATGCTTACAAGAAGACTTTGGAAATAAACCCAGGGTATACAAACGCTCAATTGAACCTGTCTACGACTTATGTGAACGAGGGCAACGCTCTAATAGATGAAATGAACGAACTTGGTAACTCAAGAGCGGATATTGCACGTTACGATGAGTTGAAACAAAAGAAAGACGATTTGTTTATGGAAGGCGCAACGGTTCTCGAAGAAGCTTTAAAGACCAATCCGGGCAACCAGGGTATTCTAACTCAATTAAAGAATATTTATGGTGCTATGGGGGATAATGAAAACTTCATGAGAATCAAAAAACTGTTGGCAGAATAATCTTCAAATTTTAAAGAACAAAGGGCCTTGGTTTTTGACCAGGGCCTTTTTTATATGATTTTTTTGATGACCCTAAGCTTGTGCGTATAGTTTTTTAATTCGGTATTGAATATGCCTGTATGGTCCAAACGGTCAATTCTTACTTTTCCGTGGGAATGGATGATGTAGTTGTTTTTCATGATTATCCCGACATGGTCTATAATACCGTCGGGATTGTCAAAAAAAGCCAAATCGCCCGCCTCACTTTCTTCAATAAAGCTTAAGGCCTCACCCTGCACAGCCTGTTCAGAGGCATTTCTTGATAATTTATATCCATTGGTTCTGTAAGACATTTGCGTTAACCCGGAAGAATCTATCCCAAAGGGTGTTTTTCCACCCCATAGGAAAGGTGCGTTTAGATAAAGGAGTGCGGTATTCACTATATTTTCCTTATCATTTTGTCCAAAAGAGCATCCGCCTTCATGGGTATGCTTTAAACAAGGGGTCTCAGGTATGAACGAGCCTAAAATCAAAGGAATCAAAATATCGTGTTCCTTAGTAATGAACGATACCAGATCGGTCGTGATTTTTGTTGATTTTGAAGTATTTAGATTTTCATAATCGGTTTCCGAGATCAAAAGATACTGGTGATTATTTATCCATCCTTCGGCCTTGTCGAAAGCAATGCGTATTCTACTCCATTTTTTTTGTCGTTCCAACACTTTAAAATGTTCCCCATAAAGAAGTTGGGTCGTCATTTCACCCGTATCATTCGAAATATTTCTGACGGAAACAACGCTCAAATGGCAAATACCATACTGCATATAAAAAATTTAAGAGGAAAACTTAAACGGTTTCCAAAACAATCGCAGAAGCACCACCGCCACCATTACAAATAGCGGCAGCACCTAGTTTCCCGTTATTTTGTTGCATAACGCTAAGCAAGGTTATAACAATCCTTGCTCCCGAGCATCCTAAGGGATGTCCCAAAGAAACCGCACCGCCGTTTACATTAACGTTGGTGTCGGTCAACCCTAAAAGTTTCATGTTGGCCAAACCCACTACCGAAAATGCTTCGTTAAATTCGAAAAAATCGATTTCATCGATAGTCAACCCAGCTTTTTCCAAAGCTTTTGGTAGTGCTTTTGCAGGTGCTGTGGTAAACCATTTTGGTTCTTGGGCTGCATCGGCATAACTTTTAATGACGGCCAATGGCTTTAAGTCCAGCTCTTTTGCCTTATCCATGCTCATGAGTACCAAAGCAGCGGCACCATCGTTGATAGTAGATGCATTGGCAGCGGTAACCGTACCTTCTTTGGTGAAAGCTGCGCGCAAAGCAGGTATTTTTTCCAATTTAACATTTTTAAACTCCTCGTCCTCGGTCACTACTATGGGTTCGCCCCTTCTTTGCGGAACTTCTACGGGAACAACTTCATTATCAAATTTTCCAGTTTCCCAAGCTGCTGCGGAACGTTTGTAGGACTGTATGGCAAAATTATCCTGGTCTTCACGTGAAAAATTATGTTCAACGGCGCAGGCATCGGCACAGACACCCATGGCATTTTCATCATAAGCATCGACAAGGCCATCTTTCTGCATACCGTCAACGAGCGAGGTGGCTCCAAATTTCACCCCGTTTCTTATATGTACGTAATGTGGGATTAGGCTCATGTTTTCCATACCACCGGCCACAACGATTGAAGTATCCCCAAGAGCTATGGACTGTGCGGCCTGCATAATGGTTTTCATTCCCGAGGCACATACTTTATTTATGGTCGTACAGGGTACGGTATCTGGAATACCTGCATAAATAGCAGCCTGTCTGGCCGGGGCTTGTCCTGTTCCCGCCTGAACTACATTGCCCATTAGCACTTCTTGGACAGCCTCCGGATTAAGGTCAATTTTTTCCAAAGCCCCTTTAATAGCTATTGCACCAAGTTTTGGTGCGGGAATACTGGATAATTTTCCCATGAAACTTCCTATGGGAGTTCTGGCAACGGATACTATAACAACCTCTTTCATTTATACACGATTTATTGCTGCGAAATTAAGAAATTAAAGAATAAGGAAAACCCGTATACGTTATTTATGTAACAACCACGATTTAAGTTTTTCCCGTTACATTGCATAAATACGGTCATTTTCTACAAAGCGCATTGTTTGAAACAAGGTTTTGAAGTTTAATTTTCTATTTTTGACTTTATACATCTACACAAATGCGAAATTTTTTGGATAAGCTTTATAAAAATCAGTCTCTGATATATAAGTACGTCCTTTACTTTTTATCCATATTCCTTATTGTTTTCTTTCTTCCCAAGGGCGGGAAATTCAAGTATGAGTTCCAAAAAGGTAAACCCTGGCAGTATGAAAACCTGTATGCTCCGTTCGATTTTTCCATAAAAAAGAGCGATTCGGAAATCACTCAGGAAAAGAATGAAATCAAGGAAAAACAGCTGAGTTACTATAGGTATGACGAGAACGTAAAGGAAGAAGTATACGACCTATTTGAACAAAACTTTTCATCATATTTTGAACAATCAAACTTTAATCAAAATCAACTCAAACAGTTAAAATCCGTAGGCGAATCTATTCTCGATGATATTTATGCACAAGGTGTCTTGCGAAAAGGTAACCGAAATATGGACACCAAGGATATTTATTTGGTGTCGGACAATGAGGCCAAAAGACTCTCTGTGGATAGTTTTCTCAAGTTGGATGATATTGAAAGGTTGATTACCTTGAAGCTAAGCGCAAAAAGATTGGATGCTTATAGGTCTGTTTACGAGGAACTCATCCTTGACGCAATTAAGCCCAATGTTTTTTTGGATGAAAACCTTTCTAGAAAAGAATTGGAATCCGAACTTTCAAAAATATCCTACACAAGGGGTAATGTAGATGAAGGCAAGCTTATTGTCGCCAAGGGCGAAGTAGTGGAGTCTGAAAATTTAAAAATTCTGGAATCCTTAAAGGCCGAATACGAATCTGAACTATGGACGGCAAACAACTATTATTTTATACTTTTTGGTTACACGGTACTTGTAGCTTTGGTGTTGATGATGCTCTTGTTGTTTTTGAAAAAATACCGGAGAGCAATTTTTGATAACAATACGAAAGTTACCTTCATTTTTTTCAATATCCTGCAAATGGTATTTGTGACCACCTTGATCGTAAAATACAACGAAGCCTATATTTTTGTTGTACCGTTATGTATTCTTCCTTTGATTTTAAAGACATTTTTTGATGCTAGATTGGGGCTTTTTGTGCACGTATTAACTGTACTTATATTAGGTTTTGTGGTACCTAACAGCTTTGAGTACATTTTCTTGCAGATTATTGCGGGTATCGTTACAATTTTGACCGTATCGGAATTATACAAAAGAGCCAATCTTTTTATATCGGTAGGTCAGATTACCTTGATATACATAGTTGGTTATTTGGCCTTTCACATTATTCACGAAGGCAATCTAGATAATATAGTGTGGCTGGCCTTTGGTTTTTTTTTATTGAACGGTATGATAACCTTGTTTGCACAACCTCTAATTTATGTTTATGAAAAAATGTTCGGGCTTGTATCCGATGTGTCGCTGTTGGAACTTTCGGATACCAACTCCAAACTCTTAAAAGAACTATCAAACAAAGCCCCGGGAACATTTCATCATTCGTTACAGGTGGCCAATCTAGCCGAAGCAGCTGCCAATGAGATAGGGGCCAATGCCATGCTGACCAGGGTCGGTGCTTTGTACCACGATATCGGTAAAATGAACAATCCTACTTATTTTACCGAAAACCAAATCAGTAATGTCAACCCACATAATGACCTGGAACCAAATACCAGTGCTAAAATCATAATAGATCATGTTATCGAGGGTATTGAAATAGCTCGTAAAAACAATTTGCCCGACAGAATAATCGATTTTATACGCACCCACCACGGTACCAATCTGGTCTATTACTTTTACAAAAAACAGTCAGAACGCGAAGAAGGTGCAAAAGAGGAAAATTTTAAATACCCCGGACCAATACCATTTTCCAAAGAGACCGCAATATTAATGATGGCCGATTCGGTCGAGGCGGCTTCCAAAAGCTTGAAAAATCCCACCTTTTTGATTATTGATGAGTTTGTAGACAAGATTATCGGAGGGCAAATGCAGGCCAATCAGTTTTTGAACGCTAATATTACCTTTAAGGAAATCGAGATTATCAAAAAGGTTTTAAAGCAAAAATTGACCAATATTTACCACCTAAGAATAGAATACCCCGAGTAGATAAATGGCTTTATGTTTCTTCATCAAAAAAAGAACAAAAAAGTTGCGTTCTAATCTATGAAGAAGTACATTTGCATCCGCATTTTTATGCAGGTTCTTGAATGTTTTTAGGAGAGGTGCCGGAGTGGTAACGGAGCAGATTGCTAATCTGTCAGCGCGTAAGTGCTGCCTGGGTTCGAGTCCCAGTCTCTCCGCTTTATATTAAAATAGATAACGGTTTCGGGGTGTAGCGTAGCCCGGTTATCGCGCCGCGTTTGGGACGCGGAGGTCGCAGGTTCGAATCCTGCCACCCCGACAAAAGTTATCGCAAATCGTTTGCTTTTAAACAAATGGTTTTAGATTGGGTCGCGTAGCTCAGCTGGATAGAGCATCTGCCTTCTAAGCAGACGGTCAAAGGTTCGAATCCTTTCGCGATCACACTGGCATTTTATTCAAAAGAGCTTCTATGAGGAAGCTCTTTTTTTTGATAATCAAGCACAGTTAGCCAATTCTTGATCGATCTCCTGTAATTTGATAAGGGCTTCGGATTTTGAATTTACGTTGAGTTTCAAATAGATGTTCTGCATATGAAAATTTATTGTACTTGTGGTCACGAATAATTTTTCGGCCATAACTTTATACGTGGCGCCCATTTGCAGATAATCTATAATTTCATTTTCCCTCTCAGAGAACATTTCATAAGATTTACGACTAAACGTTGATACTATTTTTTTTATGATGTCGTGACTCATAGAAACACCTTCATAGCGTATTGAGTTAAGTGCCTCATATAAACGCCTTTCGCTAAGGGGCTTTGTTAAATATCCAACAGCACCATTTTTAAACGATTTTTTTATGATTTCAAAATCAGATTGGTCGCTGACCATGATTATTTTGGCATTCCAATCTTTTTTACGAAAATGTGAGATGCTCGTAATTCCATCGGTTCCTTCAAGGGAAACATCCGACACTATTATGTTTGGCATTATTGTATCGTAATCGTCTAAAGCATGGGATATGGTGGTATATATACCTTCTAAGGAATAGTCCAAGTACCTCTCAAAATAGTAGGTATAGATTTCATGGAATTTTGGGTCATTGTCAATCACAATGATTTTTTGAATATGTGGTTTCATAGAAATGGGGGGATTTGGTTTGTACTGTTTGTTATCAAAATCAGACCATAACCTATCCTATCATTCGCTCATATTATCTTTCTCAAATCGATTTACCAAATAAATCAAAATGGAAGTAATCCTAGTACGAATCTTACGATTTTAACAGGGTCAATGCTTTCTAGAATTGCCTTAGGCAATAGAATTTAAGCCCTTGCAAGAAAGGATGTGGTTACAATCTATATTCTAAGAGTATAAGCTAACGAGGATAGAAACTAAAATGTTCGAGTAGCCTTTTTAGATTTTCTTCCTTCTTGGTTACAAAGGAACAGATTTTGACATTACGTCGTAGGTTAAGGTAATTTTCCATCATTTGGGGGGATTTGGAAGTTATACATTTATTTATACTCAAATGTAAAAAATAAAGCTATACGCCTCGTTTAAATGTGAGTTTTTTCGTTCAAATGCAGACCGGTTGGTTTGTATACCTTATTTAATTCTCCCGAATTGTATGGTTTGTTTCAAGTAGATGTGAGAGCTCATTCATAATTGAATAAAAAAAGAAGGGGCTGTATTTATCCCCCCGGATACCCCTTCTTTTTATCAGCACAATATTCAACCTCTATGTAAATAAACCAAATACATAATTTTTTAATCTAATTCTTAATTCATTGCTAATTGCCCACTTTATTCATAACCGTCACCATCTTCATACATATTGGCAGCGGTCGCAGTGGTATGATCTACTTGCATGATCCACTTTTCATCGTTGTACTTGCCACCCAAATTTGAAACGAAAGCGGTCTCGGCATCTTGCTTTACGTCAAAGTCGGCCAAGTAAACGTAATGTAAACCGTTTTCTTTGTTATAGAATTTTTTAGGATTGAGGCCTTTCTTTTTCAAGTCGTTCATAAAGGCATTTAGATATACCTTGTTTTTATACACGTTCGCGATTACATAATAGCCTGAAGTTACCCCTACAACATCGGATTTTCCTAAAGATTTAATTGGAGGTAGTTCCAAGAAATCTTTTCGATGGTTGGTTTTCACGACTTTTGTCTTTGCCACAGGTTCAACTGCTTTGCTATTTGTTGCCAACAAAGTACCCGATACCGTATTAATATTCTGAGCTGCTTTCAAGTTTTGTTTGATATCGCTTCGGATGACCCTGACAATGGTCTCAAACCTTCTTTCAAATGCTTCGTTACGGGCTGCTTCTATAGAGTCTTGTCTTAAAATAAGCTCATCCAAGATCAATCTGTTTTGGTATGCCAGCGAGTTAGCATCGGTTTCTGATACGGTTTGGCCCTCTATTGGTCTATATTGTTGGGCCAGTGCGTTGGCATCGGTTTTTGTGGTTTTATTCTCATTATGTCGGGTTTTGTCTCTCTTTCTTTGTTTATCGTTCTCTTCTTTAAGGGCCAGGATTTGCTCCTCATAATTTCTTACGATTTTATCTATTCTTGCATCTTCGGAATCACTAGTGTAGTTTGTTGATACATCGTTTTCGTTTTTAAAGGTATAAGCCATGGATATTTCATGATTCCATCCCAAATCCGTATCACCTTGTAAAACATCTTTCTCCATTAAATAACCCAGTGACATTTTTTTGCTTATGTTAAAACCTAATCCCATAGATAGTCCATATTGGTCGTCCATAGTAGTTTGAAACCATCCATAATTTGGTAAATCCAACAAAACAGAACCGAGGTAGGATACACTACCGTTCTCATTTCTGCCCATCTGAACCAGTGGCATCAACCTCGCATCGGCAAATAATCCCCTACTGGCGTTGAACGTTTGCGTATATTGTAAAGAAGCTTTTATGCTTTTATCATTCAGATTGGTCAAAAATTCGTTTGTAGTCTGGTTATAGCGTAGCAAATCCTCTGCATATAGACCAAAGTCAAATTTTCCAACGGAAAGGGTAATACCGGGTTGGACCGCAATCTTACTTTCTTTTCTCGCATCAATAATATTGGGATCATTTTCTGTAGCAACAACCCTATTTTTATCCAGACCCGAGTTAAAATAGGTAACGTTGGCACCAAAAGTCAATCTACTTTTCGCTCCCAATTTTACCGCTGTGGCGTAATTGGCATTAAATCCGAATTCCTGCACTACGCCCGACCATTGGCTATAGACCCCTATTCCCAAGGCCGTGTTTTCATTTAGCTTATTGCTAAAGCCCAAAAAATAGTTTTGGCTATTGTCCTCAAAAGTCGCATATTGGTTTCTGTGCAATATATTTAGGTAAGATTTATTTTCCCTGACCAATGAGAACGTTGGGTTTATTAAAAACCGGTTGAAAAATAACTGGTTGTGGTACGTGTTGCTCGAACTAAGATTTTGGTTCACTTCGGTTTGCTGGGCACACGTTACCTGTATACCTATAACCGTACAAAATATAAGTAAAAAACTTATTTTATTTGATGTTGATATATTATGGTTCATGGTACTAAGATTTGAATTATGCTATCAGGGTAAGGTCCTGACTCACCTGTATTTTACAATCTGATACTTGTTACTGGATTGTTTGGGTAATAGACTTTTGGCTAGGGGGTAACCAAAAGTCTGGGTTGAGTTCTTTACATTATCATTCGTCTTCAAAAACTGTTGAGGAATAATCTATTTTTACATCGTTTGTAAAAGCATCGGCGATATCAAATTCCCTTTTCGCACTGGCGTTGTTTTCTTGTTTGTTAACGTATGAGAAGGCAACTTGATGAATGTTCTCCTTGTTTTTTCCTCGGTTTGACATTACATAGCCCATACCGTTCTTGGTCGTAAAGCGTATGGCCAAATCATCCTCGGCACTGTTGATAGGGCTGCCCAAATTAACCGCAATACCTACTTTTTTTTCGTTAACATCTACCATATAGATATCCATTCCACCATACCCCTTTCTTCCTTCCGATGCAAAGAATAAGGTATTGCCACCTACGAGGTTGGGATAGAGGTCATTTTCCTTGGTATTTACCTTTGTGCCTAAATTTTTGGCAATACCCAAAGAACCGTCTTTACGAATATTGGAAACATAAATGTCATATTTGCCGAATGTTCCGGGCATATTTGATGCAAAAAACAATCGTTTGCCATCCTTTGAAACTGTTGGATGTAATACCGAAGCATCTTTAGGACTCAAGCTTACCTGCCTGATGTTTTTCCATCGTCCGTTTATTTTTTCCGCTTTGAATATTTTATGTACCAATTGTTTTTTGGAGAAAATGCCAGTTGACGGTTTTACGAGTATTTCCTTGCTGAAATATGCAGTATTTCCATCTTCGGTAAGAGCTACAGGCGCTTGTTGCATAAAAGGATGTTTGTTTTTACCGTCTACTTGTAGCATTGCGGTCATTGGTTCATCCTTAAAATTAAGGTTCAGCTCATTGAATCTCTCATCTTTTTTGGAAGTCTGCTTTGTTTTGTAATCAGACCTTACCGAAGCCAACCAATCTTTGTCATTGGCGCTGAAGGCAACTTCTTTGGCTCCCGTTTTGTGTAAAGCGTAATTGTACCGTTCCTGATAACTTTTGCGCAGTTGGCCATTATGGCTTACGGTCTTTAACTTTCGATACCAAAATATAGCGGTTTCATAATTTTCGCTCAAAAAGTAGGCATTTCCTAAATCTTCAAAAATTTCTTGATCGGTATAACCAAAATCTATTAGTTTTTGATAATTCTGAGACTTTTTAGCGTTCTCGTTCGTAGGTTTGGATTGTGCTGTTAGTGCAGTACTGAACAGTGTTATAATACATCCAAAGATCACATTGTAGAAGAGGGGATTTTTCATGATTTCTTCGATTAAAGGTTAATAATCTTCGACAAAGTTCACAAAACACACCCAAAGTAGTACTAGCAAAAATTCATAGGTTTTACAGAAAGAAGGTAGATTTGATATCAAAATAGGCGTTAAATCCTTGATTGTTTTCGTAGAGGATTTCATATTTTAAGGTAGCCTGGGCAGGCTTTTAATTTTTTTCGACAAACGGTAAACCATTTATGTAAATCCATTTATTTAACTTCACAAATGTGAAAATATACGCCTTCAATGAAGAAATCCTTGTTACTTGTTTCTATTTTGATCAACATACTTTTTTTGCTGACCTTTTTTGTTTTGGCGTATTTTGGAACAGGTCCTTTTTCAAGTACACCGCAGATAGATATTCATGCCCCTGTACAATTGACTCCACAGCTCATTGAGAGTGAAATGCATACTTTGGTCAATGAGGATTTAAAATACTATCTATACTTTCCCAAAGATTACGAGGTCAAAAAGGATGGGAAATTCCCACTGCTTTTATTTCTCCATGGTGGCGGCGAATCCGGAGCCGCTATTGAAACCATTAAAAGTAATGGTCCGCCCAAGTTGATAGCAGAAGGTAGGGACTTTCCTTTTCTAGTTCTTGCGCCTCAAAACCCGTATCAGAAAAAATGGTGGAATACAAGGTCCGTCAATCAACTGTTAAATGCTATAATCAAAACGCATAGAGTGGATTTGGACCGAATATATATTACCGGTTTAAGTAGGGGGGGCGGGGCAGCTTGGGAAATGGCGGTGCAATACCCTGAAAAGTTTGCCGCTATGGCCGTTGTTTGCGGAATGGCCCCAGTGCCCTATGCATCATGGATAGATAAGGATTTGCCCATTTGGGTATTTCATGGCGACCAAGATGAGTCTATTCCCATATCTGAATCTATTGAGATGGTGAACAAACTAAAAGAAATGGGCAGAAATATAAAGTTTACTATTTATGAGGGGGTAGGGCATAACTCCTGGGAAACGGCATATAGCGACGAAGAGCTCTACATCTGGTTGCAAAATCAAAAGCGTAAATAGCTTCTTAATAGATAATTTCCTACGGTATAATGTCATTCCACCATGTCTAGTTGCACTAAAGCCATAGTAACGATGTTGTTCGTATAAAAAATTGTTAAAACATGATATTAATTTATAAATTGTGGTTCATAAAAACCATACTATGCAGATAAAGGAATCACCGGAAGTTTATGACGTAATTATTGTTGGATCTGGAGCTGGTGGCGGAATGGCAACAAAACAATTGGCCGATGCAGGCCTAAACGTAGCAGTAGTTGAAGCAGGGCCATTTTTTGATCCCGCAGACCCTAAGACGATGACGCAACTAAAATGGGCCTATGAATCCCCAAGGCGATTTGCCGGTACTGACCGTGCTTTTGGCGGGGATGATATGTCATATGGTGATTGGGAAGTTGAAGGGGAACCCTATACACATACAAAAGGCACTATATTTAGATGGTGGCGTTCCAGAATGTTAGGAGGCCGCACCAACCATTGGGGGCGTATTTCGTTACGCTTTGGGCCAAAAGACTTTAAAGGCAAGACCAGAGATGGGTATGGCGATGATTGGCCCATTGGTTACGATGATGTTAAACCCTATTATGACAAAGTAGATAAATTAATCGGTGTATTTGGAACCAACGAAGGTTTGGAAGATGACCCGGACGGTTTTTTTCTACCGCCCCCAAAACCAAGATTGCATGAGCTTTTTTATATAGAAGGGGCAAAAAAATCAAATGTTCCCGTAATTCCGGGACGGCTGTCAATGTTGACCAAAAGGATAAATAATGAACGTGGTATCTGTTTTTATTGCGGGCAGTGTAAAAGGTCATGCTCTGCCTATGCGGATTTTTCCTCGGGGAGCTGCTTAATATTTCCAGCACAAAAAAGTGGTGGTAAGGTCAAGATTTATGTGAACTCAATGGTACGTGAGGTTTTAACCAACGAAGAAGGTAAAGCAACAGGTGTATCCTACATAAATAAGGAAGACCGTAAAGAGTATGCTTTAAAGGGTAAAGTAGTCGTGCTGGCCGCGTCTGCTTGTAGCTCTGCACGTATCCTCCTAAATTCTAAAAGCAAGCAACACCCGAACGGATTGGGCAATAGTAGTAACTTGGTCGGTAAATATCTACATGATTCCACCGGGTCGGGAGCTGCCGGCGTAATTCCTGGTTTAATGAACCGTAAGGTGTCCTATAATGAGGACGGTGTTGGGGGAATGCATGTATATTCCCCATGGTGGGGCGATAATTCCAAACTTGATTTCCCACGAGGTTATCATATTGAAGTTTGGGGGGGTATGTCCATACCAAACTATGGCTTTGGGTGGAACCAAGGCGATCTTAACCAGTATTTTGGTTTAAAGGTCGGTGGTTACGGCGACAGCTTAAGAGAAGAGGTAAAGAAATACTATGGTGCCGTAATCGGTTTTGGCGGTAGAGGCGAAGGTATCGCAAGAAAAGAAAACTATTGTGAGATCGATCCCACTACGGTTGATGAATATGGTATACCAGTTTTAAAGTTCAACTATCAATGGTCAGATCTGGAGAGAAATCAGGCAAAGCATATGCAAGACACCTTTGAAGAGATAATACACAACATGGGTGGGCATTATTTGGGCGAGAAACCGGGCAAGGATAAGGATTACGGCCTAAATGCCCCCGGAGAAATCATACACGAGGTAGGAACCACGCGAATGGGTGATGACCCCAAAACTTCGGTTACCAACAAATTTAATCAATTACATGACGTCGATAACGTTTTTATCGTAGATGCGGGGCCGTTCGTTTCGCAAGCCGATAAAAATTGTACTTGGACAATATTGGCACTTTCGTGGAGAGCGTCGGATTATATTATTGAGCAATTGAAACAACAAAATATTTAGACCATGGATAGAAGAAAAAGTATACAGACCATAATCCTTGGAGCTGGTGCATCGGCCTTGGCATTTCATGGTTGTAAAACAGATGGTGAGAAAACGAATCAGGAAATTCCGGCTACCGAGGACACCAAATATTTTGGTCGTACCCCAAAAGAACTGGAACGTATTGAAAAACTGAACGCCGAACAATTGTTCAATACGCATGAAATGGAGACCATAGCCGTTTTGAGTACGGTGATTCTCCCCCCTAAAGAACCGCATGGCGGGCCAATTGAGGCAGAGGTTCCCGAGCTTATCGAATTTATGGGAAAAGACATTCCCGAAATGAAACCTATACTTTTGGGCGGACTCATGTGGATGGACCATAAAAGTAATACCGAGTTCGGAACAGAGTTCAAATCAGCTACCCTGGAGCAGCAAAAAATGATTTGTGACCAAATATGTTACCATGATCCAAAAATACCTTTGGATGAGCAACCCTTGGAAATCCAATTTTTTGCCTTAATGCGTAACCTAACAGTGACCGGGTACTATACATCTAAGGTAGGTATCGCCGACTTGGGTTACAAAGGCAATCAGCCCAATGTATGGGACGGTGTGCCCCAAGACGTGCTGGATCAGCATGGTGTTGCCTATGACCCGGAATGGATTGCAAAATGCGTGGATCAGAGCAAAAGAAATGTAATTGCAGAATGGGATGAAAATGGAAACCTATTGACCTGATGATGAAAAAAATACTATGTTTTTGCGCAGCACTCACAGCTACTTTTGCACTATCGGCACAAGAAGTCGGTTTACAATTGTACAGCCTAAGAAATCAATTCAAAAAAGATGTATCTGGAACCTTGGATCTCATTAAATCCTGGGATATTGTCAAAATTGAGGGCGGTGATTCTTACGGACTGCCCGTTGCCGAATTCAAGGCAATGTTGGCCGAACGTAATTTTGATATTGTTAGTGTTCAAGGCGGGTATTTGGAACTCAAAGATGATTTGAATACGGTTATCCAAAGGGCAAAGGATTATGATGCGGAATATGTAATGTGTGCTTGGATAGACCACAAAGGCGACGAGTTCGGCATCAGCAACACAAAAGAAGCGGTAGAAGTGTTCAACTCAGCGGGAAAGCGCCTAAAAGAAAAAGGGATAACTTTGGTATATCATCCACATGGCTATGAGTTTCGCCCGTATAAAAACGGTACTCTCTTTGACTACATGGCGGCGAATGCCGAACATTTTGATTTTGAGATGGATGTATACTGGTTCAGGCACGGCGGAGCAGACCCAATGGCTATGTTGAACAAGTATCCCGACAAATTCAAATTGATGCATCTGAAAGATATGCAAAAAGGTACAAAAGGAAATAACACAGGGCATTCCGATGTAGAGACCAACGTGGTTTTAGGTACAGGTCAAATTGATATTGCGGCATTGGTAAAACGTGGTAAAGAGTTGGGTATCGAATATATGTTCATAGAAGACGAATCTTCACGTTCCGTTAAGCAAATACCCCAAAGCCTGTCATTTCTGCAATCTATCAAGTAACGGCTTGATAGGTTCTTCTTTTTTATTCATATTCAAGTATCTTTACTTCATATAATATACTTGGGGAATGCGAATAGGCTTGTTATCGTTTACTTTTTTATTATTTTTTGCCTGTAAGGAAGATAAAACCAATACTGATAAAAATACACACTTCGAATCTTCAATATCTCAAGATTCGATTGTCAGGGACTCTACGTTGAACCACGATAAAAAAGTTCCCAAAAAAACGTTCAGAACCTTTGAAGGACTTGCCGATACTACCTTTGTACGCTTAGCTGATTTTAGTGATGGTTTTGCTTATGATATGCGGTATGCCACCGACAATAATTTTTTGGAGGAAAAAGTATATGAATGTGGGGAGTGCTATACTAGGGTAAAAACAGCCAAAGCATTACTTACGGCCAATGCTGATTTTAAGGGCAAAGGTGTGAAAATCAAGTTTTTTGATTGCTACAGACCCAATTCGATACAATATAAAATGTGGGAAATAGTGCCTAATTCCCAGTATGTAGCCAATCCGGAAAAAGGTTCCATACACAACAAGGGTGGGGCTGTCGACATAACTTTGGTAGATATGGATGGGAAGGAGCTGGATATGGGTACCGATTTTGATTTTTTTGGCAAACGGGCATATCACGATAATTTTGATTTGCCCCAAAATATTCTTGATAATAGAAAATTGTTGAAAGAAACCATGGAAAAACATGGTTTTTGGTCCATTCGTACAGAATGGTGGCATTACAACTTGTCAGCTGCTTCAAATGATAAGGTCGCCAATTTCAAGTGGGCGTGTGAATAAATAGGGCTAATTTTTTCTACAATGTATTACGATAAGATTGTTTTCTTTATTTGTACAGAAGAACAAATAGTCAAAACCACCATCTTTAATTTTTGATTTCTTTCGAATTTCCAAAACCGATTCGGGGAAATTACGCGTTGTGATGTTCGCTTTTTTCAGCCCTAAAGTTTTTATGGCTTTTTTATTGTAGGGCACCGTTTGCACTATATTGAAACATCTTCCGGGAAAATGCAACGCTACCACACTGGTATACAAATGGGTATGCTCGTGAAGCTTTGATAGGTTCAGTTTTTCGCCCAACAACCTAAAGGCTCCCGACTTAAGTATGGCGGCATTGGGCTCATATAGGTATTTTAGGGGAGTGTCAAATCTTGTGGTTGCTTTATTTTCCTCTAAAAATTTAAAGTCAAAAGCCTCGTTTTCGTTCTTTTTTATATTAATGGTTTTAATAAGGATATCATCCGTAAAGCCTTTTTCCAAAAGCCACAAAAGCTCTTTTACCTCGTTTTCGATGGCAACTACATGTATTTGTTTTACATATTTTAATTCTTGTATACCGTTTGAAAAATCGAGTAAGGGCGACGTTTTAACTAAAATGGTTTCCGAGCTTTTAAAAAGTAGCTCCAAATACCGGGGTACGTTTGGCATACAATCGGAAAGCAAAAACACTTTTTGTTCGGCTTTATTTCTTCTAGAAGGATCCAAATAAATTACATCAAATTCTTTTTTTGATGCTTGCAAATACGAAATGCCGTTTTCACAAATGGTAGTTATGTTACCCTGTTTTAAAACGTTGAAGTTATATGCCGCAATCGAAGAGAGTTCATCGTTTATTTCTAAATGGGTAATGGAATCAATTTTTTTACTGAAAAAATAACTGTCGACACCCAGCCCACCCGTAAAGTCTAAGAGCGATGCTCCATCAACTAAACTGGCTTTGTATTTAGCAGTGATTTCAGAAGAGGTCTGTTCAATATGTATCTTTTTTGGATAATATATTCCTTTGGTATTGAACCATGTTGGCAGCTTATTTTTACACTTTTTCTTGCTTTCTAACTGCTGTACTATCTCTTTATTGGCAACACCATCAAAAATGGATTTTTTAAATAACACTGCCATGGTGTCAGTATTCCAATTTTTATTTATAAATTGTTGTACACCAGTTTTTAATATATTTTTATTCAAAGCGATACTATAAATTTCCTGTCAACTTTTTTACGATTTTGTTTTCGGATAAAAATTCCTTTAAAATCACTTTAATCGCTGTATAGCCAGGTACGGCGACTACCATTCCAAATACACCGAACAATAGTCCGGCAATGATGATGACCAAGAAAATTTCTAACGGATGTGACTTCACGCTGTTGGAAAATATAAAAGGTTGTGAGAAAAAATTGTCTACCAATTGGCCAATTGCCAAGCCTATAAAAACATAGCCGGTCTTTGGTAGGGTTACGGTGCTAAAGTCCATCCCCAAATTACTCGTCATTGTCAACAAAAGCATGAGTACTCCGCCTATGATTGGGCCCACATAGGGTATAATATTAAAAAGGGCACAGAGAAAAGCGATTACTATTGCGTTTTCTATACCAACTATGAACAATACAATAGTGTAAATAACAAAGAGAACGAATATCTGCAAAAGCAGTCCAACAAAATATCGGGATAGGAGCCCATTGATTTTTTCGATTGAATTTACCGTTCCCTTTTCCTTTGCTTTGGGGACAAAGGTCAATAATCCGTTTTGAAACAGTTTACTGTCCTTCAGGAAAAAGAAAGAGATAAAGATTACCGAAAACAACCCTATGCTAAAAGTGCTGACCAGGTCTAAAAAAGAGTTGAGGAAATTGGGAATAAAGCTCACATCGAATTTTTTCAGGATATCATCTTTTTCAATTTCGGCTTCTTCTATAATGTCTTTGACATCACTGGGCGAAGCCCCAAAATATTGGGTTATCTCCCCATACAGAGTGTTGAGACTCTTCTGAAGTTCGTCTATATTGAGCAATGAGAGATTTTTGCCCTGCTCGGTAATTAAAGGGATAAAAAGTGCAACTATGCCGGCAATAACGGCAACCATAAACACCATGGTCAAGACAACGGCCAGTGTATTCGGAAATTTTAATTTTCTTCTTAAAAAAAGTACAACAGGCCTGCCGATTAGGGCTATTACGGCCGCTATCGCCAAATAGGCCAAAACAGACTGTATTTTATACAGAAAAAATACAATCAATGTTATACCTACGAGAATGGCAATGGCCCTTAAAATTCCGTTAGATATGGTTTTGGTGGTCATATTTAATTATTAAAGACGTAAGATACAATATTGGCTCCCATTTGCAGGGCTTTTAACCGTACCTCTTCGGGATCATTATGAACCAATGGGTCTTCCCAACCATCACCAAGATCACTTTCAACCGTAAAGAGCAACAGTAACCTGTTATCGTGAAAAATGCCCATGGCCTGTGGCCTTTTTCCGTCGTGTTCATGAATTTTGGGCAAACCTTCGGGAAAGGTGTAGGCCTGTGAAAATATGGGGTGATCCGCACCCAATTCAACAAGTTCTTTATCGGGAAAAACTTTTATGATCTCTTTTTTTAAATAGGGGGCCATACCATAATTATCATCAATATGTAAAAACCCGCCGGATAAAAGATAGGTTCTAAGGTTGTTGGCTTCCTCATTTGAAAATACAACGTTCCCGTGCCCGGTCATATGTATAAAGGGATATTGAAAAATAGAAATACTTCCTACTTCAACGGTTTCCGTTTTGGTATTTATTCGCGTATTGATATTGCGGTTGCAGAATTCGATTAAATTGGGTAGTGCGGTAGGGTTGGAATACCAATCGCCACCACCGTTATACTTTAGCACTGCAATCTCTTGTCCAGAAGTTAAAAAACTCCCAAAAAGCAGTATAACCGAACAGAGGCTTGTAAGTTTTTGCATTTGAAGTCGTACAAAGTTGTATCAAATTTAATGATAATCATGTTGAAAAAAATCATGTTGGCGGCATTAGTTTTTAGTGGTCTTGCAATATCGGGCTTTACCAAAAACAAAATCTCAAAATTGGGTATACCGGAAACGAAAGCAACCGGTGAGAATATTTATGAGCCCATTGTGGTTTTGGAGCTGTTCACATCTCAGGGTTGTTCCAGTTGTCCGTCGGCAGATCTGTTGTTGAATAAAGTAAAAAATGAATTTGATGAGAATGTCTTTGCGCTTTCCTATCATGTAGACTATTGGAACCATATTGGCTGGAAAGACCCTTTTAGTAAAGCGGAATACGGTAAAAAGCAAAGCAGCTATAATTCAAAAATAGGATATAGGGGCAATTATACCCCGGAAGTTGTCGTAAACGGTAAAGCGCATTTTGTAGGCTCAAACACTTCAAAGATGTATGCCAAGATAAATGATTATTCAAAACAAAAAACAGAAAATACCATCAATATATCCAATGTGGTCAATGATGAAAAAACCATTGGGTTTGACTATAAGTTGTATGGCAACTTGAAAAATAAAAAAGTAAGGGCGGTTTTGGTTTTGGACCAGCGCACCACGCAGGTAAAAAGGGGTGAGAACAGAGATAGAACACTCACCAATAGCAATATAGTCGTATCTGAAAAATATATTTCAACAAAAGATACTGAGGGTTTCGCTTACTTGGGCGTACCGGAAATCGTAAAACCCAAAGAAAAAGTTCACCTGATGCTGTTTTTGGAAAATGATGATCTGGAAATAACCGGAGCAGCAAAAAAAACGGTGAGCAGGTAAAGGCTTAGTTTTAGTGTTTGGTTTGTATCCACATCCCTTGATTACTTGTTCTAAGGGGTGTGGATTTTTGTTTTAGCCGTTATTGATAATATTCACGGTGGTACAAGCCACCAGAGCTGCGGTTTCCGTTCGTAATCTACTTTCTCCCAATGATACGGGCCAAAATCCGTTTTCGTAAGCGGATTTTATTTCGGGAACGGAAAAATCCCCTTCGGGCCCAATCAAAATAGTCACGTCTTTATCGGCCGCAACCCTTCTTTTGAGGTCCATTTTTTCCTCTTCCTCGCAGTGTGCAATAAATAATAGCCCATTATGTTCTTTGGCCAGGAAATCCGTCATGGGGATAGCGTCATTCAATTTGGGAAGATAAGCGCGTAGGCTTTGTTTCATTGCGGACTGCATCACTTTTTCCAATCGTTCTTTTTTAATGACTTTACGTTCCGAACGCTCACATATGATCGGGGTTATTTCGTTTACCCCGATTTCGGTAGCTTTCTCCAAAAACCATTCAAACCGGTCATTGTTCTTCGTGGGTGCCACGGCCATGTGCAACCAGTGCATCTTTTGTATTTTTTTATCGGTATCGATTATGGTTACCTTGCATTTTTTTAGGTCTGCCGATAAAATTTTGGCTTCGAATATATAGCCTTTGCCATTGGTAATATGTAGTGTATCACCCTCTTTTTTGCGAAGTACTTTAACGATGTGTTTACTTTCTTCAGTCGAAAAAACAAAATGGGCCGCACTGTTATCAATTTTGGGATTGTAAAAGAGTTGCATCTTACATTGTATTTAGTTAGTGATAAAATACCTGGCCTTTGCCGTAACGTCTTGTTTGGCAAAGTCATTTTCAATAAATTTTAAATAGCCCACAATACCGACCATGGCCGCATTATCGGTACAATATTCAAAATTTGGGATATAGGTTTGCCATCCCAATTCTTTTTGAGAGTTGATCAAAGCTTTTCGTATACCCGAGTTTGCTGACACGCCGCCGCCGATAGCTATCTGTTTTATACCGGTTTGTATGGCGGCTATTTTTAATTTGTCCATCAAAATATTGACGATGGTGTATTGAATCGAGGCGCAAATATCATTCAGGTTTTCTGCTATAAAATTTGGATTTTTTTCAACTTCTTTGCGAACAAAATATAAAATACTGGTTTTTAGCCCACTAAAACTAAAATTTAGTCCCTTAACTTTAGGTTTGGGAAAGGGAAAGGCTTTTGGGTCGCCCTTTTTTGCATAAGCATCTACCAAGGGGCCACCTGGGTAAGGCAGTCCCAGTATTTTGGCACTTTTGTCGAAAGCTTCGCCTACGGCATCGTCCAAAGTTTCCCCAATGATTTTCATATCAAAATAATCCCTCACCAAAACAATCTGGGTGTGACCGCCACTTATGGTCATGGCCAAAAACGGAAATGGGGGTTGTTTTTGGGTATCGCCCTCTATAAAATGTGCAAGAATATGGGCTTGCATGTGGTTGACCTCTATCAAAGGAACATCTAGTCCCAGCGATAATGATTTTGCGAACGAGGTTCCGACCAATAATGAACCCATAAGTCCAGGTCCCCTGGTAAAAGCTATGGCGGATACTAGTTTTTTATCGATATTTGCTTTGGTCAATGCTTGGTGCACCACAGGAACTATATTTTGTTGGTGCGCCCTAGATGCCAATTCGGGAACAACGCCCCCGTATTCCTCATGTATTTTTTGTGTTGCCACAACATTGCTCAGTACTTTTTTATTATGCAATATGGCCGCAGAAGTATCATCGCAGGAAGATTCAATAGCGAGAATGTAAATATTTTGATTTTCCACTTGGGTTTGGAATAAAAATTGAACAACAAAGGTAAAACATAAAGCCCTATCAAAAAATTAAGGAAAATACTGATTAGAACGCTGTTGGTCGTGTTATTACTATGCGTTTTGGGTACCATAATCCTGTCGCTGCCAACGGTGCAGACCAGCTTGGCGAAATATGCCACGGATACCATTAACAAAGAGTTCAATACCAAAATAAATATTGACCGACTTCGTATTTCGCTACTCACATGGGATACATCACTACGGGGTGTTTATGTAGAAGATTATCAAAAAGACACCCTTTTTTACATTGATGAACTAACAACGTCAATATTGAGCGTTCGTAATTTGGCCAGCGGTAAATTGGAATTTGGGGATATAGATATTGACAGTCTCGACTTTAAGCTAAAAACATACTTTGGGGAAAGAAACACCAATCTGGAAGTCTTTATAGATAAATTGGACGATGGCCAGCCAAGAGCACCAGGTACCCCACCTTTTTTCTTTTCTTCGGATGATGTCACGATCAACAATAGTAGATTTAGACTGATTGACGAAAACCTAGAAAACCAGGAAACCTTAAACTTTAAAGGCCTCAACATACACGCTACTGATTTCAAAATACTTGGTCCTGAGGTTACTACCCAAATTAAAGCGCTATCGCTTAATAGCAAAAGGGGGGTTACGGTACAAAAATTATCTACTGTTTTCAAATACACCAAACAACAGATGCGGTTTGATTCTTTGGGCATAAAGACCCCAAAGTCGAATATCAAGGGTAATTTGGTATTTGATTACAATCGCAAGGATTTTGCCGACTTTTTGAACAAGGTCAATATAAGCGCAGATTTTGTGGACTCCGATATTGCGCTGGACGAGATCAATTTGGTATACGACCAGTTTGGCGCAGGTAAAAAAGTAAATTTTTCCTCTAGGGCCAACGGGGTGCTCAATGACTTACAGGTTACCGATTTGTTCGCACTTTCAGGCAATACGGGAATACGGGGAGACTTCAATTTTAAAAACTTATTTGATAAACAGCGCTCTTTTGTTATGGAGGCCGATATGAAAAATGTCACTTCTAGCTACTATCAATTGCGTGCGTTACTGCCCAATTTAATAGGTAATTCATTGCCTTCGTCCTTTCAAAAATTAGGTCAGTTCACTATACGGGGAAATGCCGTTGTTACCGAAAACTCGATTACATCCAAGGTAAATATCAATACGGCGATCGGTAGTAGCTATTCTGACTTGAAATTAACCAACATCAATAATATTGATACCGCTTCTTACGAAGGTTTCGTATCTCTTATCGATTTTGATTTGGGAAGGTTTGCCGAGAACGATAAGTTGGGAAAAACCACATTGGATTTTAATGTAGAAGGTAAGGGCTTTGTTCAAAAAAGCCTGAATACGGAGGTTATCGGCGAAGTATATTCCATTACGTTCAACAAATACACCTACAAAAACCTCAAAGTCTCTGGTATTTTAAAAGATCAGTTGTTTGACGGTTCATTACAAAGTAATGATGATAATATCCAGTTCAGTTTTAAGGGGTTGGCAGATTTTAGTTCGGAGCGAAACAATTTCAACTTTATTGCATCGGTTGATTATGCCGACCTGAAGAAACTCAATTTTATAAATGATAGCATTTCCATTTTTAAAGGAAATGTAAATATGGATATTACAGGGAACACCCTAGAT
The DNA here is from genome assembly GCF_013402795.1 of Costertonia aggregata. GTDB lineage: Bacteria > Bacteroidota > Bacteroidia > Flavobacteriales > Flavobacteriaceae > Costertonia > Costertonia aggregata. Next base: position 3,318,790 of record NZ_CP058595.1, read on the forward strand.
AATATCGCAGGGGATATCAACTTTACAAAGACCAACTATCAAAACAAGAACGACACCTATTTCTTTGATGACTTTAAGATATCCTCATCTTTTGAAAATGATTCCGTTAGAACCATAGATATCAACTCCCCGGACATCATAACGGGTTATATGAAAGGTAGCTTTAAGGTAAATGAACTGGGAAAACTTGTTCAAAATTCCGTTGGTAGCATATATACCAATTACAAGCCTTTTGAAATTTCAGATGGTCAACGGTTGAATTTTAATTTTAAGATTTACAATAAAATAGTGGATGTGTTTTTTCCTGAAGTAAAATTTGGACCAAATACGTTTATCAGAGGTAATATTGTTGCGGACGAAGGCGATTTTAAACTTACTTTCAAGTCACCCGGAATTGCCGCATATGGTAACGAATTGAACAATATTGACATAAAGGTGGATAATAAAAACCCCTTATACAATACGTTTGTTTCAGTAGAAGAGGTTTTTACCAGTTATTATGATGTACAGGATTTTAACTTGATAAATACAACCTTAAAGGATACCTTGTTCTTTAGAACAGAGTTCAAGGGCGGTAGCGATTACAACGATAGTTACAACCTCAACTTTTACCACACCTTCAACAAAGAGAACAAATCGGTGATCGGGCTTAAAAAGTCAGATATTAGCTTTAAAGACAATGTATGGGTGCTGAACAAGGACGGTAACAGCAAGAACAAAGTCATTTTGAACCGATCTTTGGACAGCATCACTATTGAGGATGTGGTGATGAACAATAACAACCAAGAGCAAATTAGGCTTAAGGGGCAGCTTGCCGACTCTACCTTTAAAGATTTGCAGTTACAGTTCAAAATAGTTTCTTTGGATAAGGTCACTCCCGCTATTGACAGTTTAAAACTAGGGGGTGAGGTAAATGGTACGTTGAATATATTGCAAAAAAACAACATCTACCTACCTACCTCAAATCTGGATATATCGGATTTTTCCATCAATGATATGCGATTGGGCAATTTAAACATTGGTATTGCGGGAAACCGTGACCTATCGGATTTTATTGTTAGTACCCAACTCAAGGATAAGGGCATCGAAAAATTGAGCATTAATGGTAATGTAACTAATAAAAACAAGCAGCCCAAAGCCAATTTAATGGCAGATTTCAAAGACTTTGATTTATCGCCTTTTAGTCCTTTGGGAGAGGGTGTCATTGAAAACATTCGAGGTAATCTTAGCGGTACGGCACAAATAAGGGGCGATATTGAAAACCCCGATATTAGCGGTTTGCTCACCTTGAACAATGCGGGTATCGGTATACCGTATCTTAATGTAGACTATGATTTTGGAAAAAACTCAACCGTTAGATTGTATAACCAAACTTTTGACTTTCAAAAAATTAAGCTTACCGATGTTGCGGAAAATACAAAAGCGACTTTGAACGGCACTATTAAGCATAAAGCATTTGGGGATTGGAGCCTCGATTTGGATGTGGATACCAACAACGATAGGTTCCTAATTCTGAATACGGAATATGATGAGGACGAACTATACTTCGGTACCGGTTTTTTAAACGGTACCGGAAATATTTTTGGCCCAACCAAAGCACTCACCATTACGGTAGATGGTGAAACCGCAAGGGGTACCTCATTAAAAATACCTTTGAGCGACGTGGCTACGGTGGGTGATTATTCTTTTATCAATTTTATTGATAAAAATGCTGAAAAAACGGAAGAAGAACAACGAACGTTAAATGATGTCGAGGGACTAGAACTGGAATTTAACCTAGATGTGACCCCAGATGCCGAAGTATCTATAATTATAGATCCAAAAACGGGGAGTTCCCTTAAAGGCACCGGAGCAGGTATTGTTTTGTTGCGGATCAACACACGGGACAAGTTTGAAATGTACGGTGGGTTTGTAGTAGTAACGGGAGAGTATAATTATAAATACGGCGGCATAATCGACAAGACATTTCTGGTAGAGCCGGGAGGGACAATAAACTGGAACGGAGATCCTTTGGATGCGAATTTGGATATGAAAGCGATTTATGCCCTTAACGCCAACCCTGCGCCATTACTCGATAACGCGGGTTATAGCCGTAGAATTCCTACGGAGGTGGTGGTAAGGCTTAGAGGACAGTTGGAACGACCGGAAATTTCTTGGAACATAGATTTTCCAGGTACAAATTCTATCGTAAAGTCAGAATTGCAATATAGATTGCAAGATCCTACCATAGAGGAACGCAATGCCTTATTTTTATTGGCGCAAGGTACTTTTGTAAACGAACAAACAGGTATCAACCAACAGGCCGTTACTGGTAACATCCTGCAATCTGGGTTAGGCATACTAAACCAAGTATTCGGCAATGGCAACGATAAACTGGATTTTGGCTTGTCCTATGAACAGGGTATACAGGATGCGAACGCAGATATTCAAACGGAAAACAGGGTTGGGGTCACACTTTCTACCAAAATAAGCGATCGGGTCTTGGTAAACGGTCGGCTTGGTGTTCCGGTCGGCGGGGGCGTAAGCGAAACTGTTGTAGCTGGTGATGTAGAGGTACAGGTACTCTTGAACGATGAGGGCACGCTTAGTGCCAAAATATTTAATCGTGAGAACGAGATTCGACAGTTTTTGGCGGACACACAAGGGTATACGCAAGGCGTAGGACTTTCCTATGAAGTTGATTTTAATACATTTGGGGAGCTTTTACAGAAAATATTTAAAAAAGACCCTTCCAAAAAGAATCGGCCAAAGTCACAAAAACTTCCCAATAATGCCATTATAGGCAAGGACAGTCTTATCCAGTTTGCAAAAAAACAAAAAGAGTTATGATACATTCATTCGCTGTTAATAAAATAATTATCAACGAAAACGTTTGAAACCCTTTGAACACTCTAAATTAGACTGCTTTACAATTCCTTTATTCAGATAAGTTTCCTAATTTTGTTGGCTTAAATTTTTTGATGAAATCAAAGATTAAAAAGATAGGTGTTTTTACATCGGGGGGCGATTCACCGGGCATGAACGCGGCCATTAGGGCCGTTGTTAGGACCTGCGCATACTTGAAAGTAGACTGCGTAGGCATTTATCGGGGTTATCAAGGTATGATAGAGGCCGATTTTAAACCTATGGATGCCCGTAGCGTAAACAATATCATCAATAAGGGTGGTACGATTTTGAAATCCGCAAGATGTGACGATTTTAGAACTGCTGAAGGCCGTAAAAAAGCATATGATAATTTGATTGCCGAAGGTATTGATGCTTTGGTGGTCATCGGGGGCGATGGTAGTTTTACCGGGGCCATGGTCTTCAACAAAGAATACGATTTTCCCATTATAGGTATACCGGGCACTATTGACAATGATATTTTCGGTACATCAAACACCCTAGGTTTTGATACTGCTACAAATACTGTTGTAGAGATCATTGACAAAATTCGTGATACGGCCAGTTCGCACAACCGTCTTTTCTTTGTGGAAGTCATGGGAAGGGATGTTGGGCATATTGCCTTGAATGTAGGTGTTGGTGCCGGAGCAGAGGAGATATTGATACCGGAAGAAAATTTAGGGTTGGAGCGTTTGTTGGAGTCCTTAAAGCGGAGTAAAAAATCAGGAAAATCATCAAGTATCGTGGTTGTGGCCGAAGGTGATAAAACTGGAGAAAATGTTTTTGAACTCAAGGACTACGTAGAAAAGCATTTGCCTATCTACGATGTTCGTGTTTCCGTATTGGGCCATCTGCAAAGAGGTGGGGCACCTTCATGTTTTGACCGCGTTCTGGCTTCCAGAATGGGAGTAAAGGCGGTAGAAAGCCTTTTAGAGGGCAAATCTAACTTTATGGTGGGTATCCAAAATAACGAAATAACCCTAACACCAATAAGCAAGGCCATAAAAGGACATACAAAAATAGATAAGGAGCTCATACGGGTTTCGGATATAATGACAACATAATTTTAATCTAAAAAAGAAGAGAATGTCAAATTTAAAGATAGGAATTAACGGATTTGGAAGAATAGGTAGATTGGTTTTTAGGACTACCATAAAAAGAGGTGATGTAGATGTAGTGGCCATTAATGATTTGTTGGATGTTGAGCATTTGGCATACCTTTTAAAATATGATTCGGTTCACGGCAAGTTCGATGGCACTGTTGAGGTTAAGGACGGCCACTTGGTCGTAAATGGCAAAACTGTTCGTATCACTGCCGAAAGAGACCCAAAAAATATTAAGTGGGATGCTGCCGGTGCTGAAATAGTAGCAGAATGTACAGGTATATTCACAACTATGGAAACTGCACAGTACCACATTGATGGTGGTGCAAAAAAAGTAGTGATTTCCGCACCATCCAAAGATGCGCCAATGTTCGTGATGGGCGTTAACCACAATGAGGTAATGGCATCGGATAAAATTGTCTCCAACGCATCGTGTACGACCAACTGTTTGGCGCCCATGGCCAAAGTACTGAACGATAGTTTTGGTATAGAGGAAGCCTTGATGACGACCGTGCATGCTACTACCGCAACACAAATGACGGTTGATGGTCCATCCAAAAAAGACTGGAGAGGTGGTAGAAGTGCATTATTGAACATCATACCCGCATCTACCGGTGCAGCTAAAGCGGTAACCAAGGTCATTCCAGCGTTGGAAGGTAAATTGACCGGGATGGCGTTTAGGGTCCCCACCGCCGATGTTTCCGTGGTTGATCTGACCGTACGCTTGCAAAAGGAAACCTCATACGAGGAAATAAAGAAAGCTTTCAAAACAGCATCGGAAGGTGAATTAAAAGGAGTTTTGGGTTATACCGATGAATCTGTGGTTTCCCAAGATTTCGTGAGCGACCCACGTACCAGTATTTTTGATGCAGGTGCAGGTATCGAATTGAATTCCAAATTCTTCAAGTTAATCTGTTGGTACGATAATGAGGCAGGTTTCTCGAACAAAATGGTAGACCTAGCCCAGCATGTAGCGAGCCTATAATTTTTATTTAGTACATGTATTCCTGAAAACAGGCTGAAAATGCTTATTTTCAGGAATATTTTTTTAAAAGAAACAGTATGATTCTAATTGTTGATAGCGGTGCTACAAAGGCAGATTGGATTGCCTTGGACGAAAAAGGTGAAAAATTGTTTTTGACCCAGACCCTAGGGCTAAGTCCAGAAGTTCTTACTAGGACCGTAATTGAGGATAGATTGGCCAATAACTTTGAACTTTCCAAAAATAGGGACGAGGTAACCAGATTGCATTTCTACGGTGCGGGTTGCGGAACAGACCGTATGAAAAAATTTCTTCATGAAATTTTCACCGATTTTTTTCCAAAGGCAAAAGTTGAGGTAAAAGAGGATACCTATGCGGCAATTTTCGCCACGACCAAAATAGGTCATCAAGGTATTGTATGTATTTTAGGCACGGGATCCAATTGTAGCTATTACGATGGTCATCAGCTTTTTCAAAAGGTAGCGTCTTTAGGATATATTCCTATGGATGACGGGAGCGGAAACTTTTTTGGTAGAAAATTGATCCGTGATTACTACTTTCACAAAATGCCTCAGGATTTGGCCATTAAATTTGCAAAAAACTACGACTTGGATGCTGACGTTATAAAAGAAAATTTATACAAACAACCAAACCCCAATACCTATTTGGCGACATTTGCCCGTTTTTTGGTAGAAAACAAGGAACATCCGTACAGTAAAGGGGTCATAGACAAAGGGTTTCAGCAATTCGTAAACAATTACATCATGCAGTTTGAGTTGGCGACCAAGGTTCCCATACATTTTGTAGGGAGTATAGCGCATTATCTCAAAGATGAGTTGATTGAAGTCTTAAAGCGTAATGATTTGGTCGTAGGTGTCATTCGCCAAAGACCTATTGATGGTTTGGTGGAATTTCACAAACAGAATATCTAACTTAGTTTACCGCGATCATTGAAATCTCCACATTTACGAACTTGGGAAGGTTTGCTACTTCGACCGTTTCCCTTGCAGGAGCTGTATCTGTATTAAAATAAGAAGCATAGACTTCGTTTATGGCGTTGAATTGATGCATATCCTTTACAAAAATAGACGCCTTTACCACATTTTCAAAAGTCATTCCAGCTTCGTTGAGAATGGCCTTCAAATTTTCCATGGATTGTTTCGTTTCTGCCTTGATGTCACCTTCTATGAGATTTCCGGTACCGGGATTCATGGGTATTTGCCCCGAGATATATAGCGTATTCCCAGAAAGTACTGCTTGGTTGTAGGGGCCTATTGGGGCTGGGGCTTTTTTAGTGGTGATTATCTTTTTCATGTATCAATTTATATTTTCATGTATTTATCTCACAATGATCGGGGGCTGGCTTCTATTTTCCCATTTAAGGTCTTTCAGCAATGAACTTTTGATGCCTATAAAGAAATTCCAACTGGTGAAACGGCCAAAAGGAGTCCAGTCGAATCTTAGCGTAAAACTCTTTAAATCCCTCTGAAAGCCCAAGTTTGTATTTACAAACCCTTTACCTACGAAATCATACCCCGAATTCCCCCGAAGACTCCATCTAGGGGAGAGTTGTATGTTCCCTGAAAACATAAGGGTATGGTTCGTGATATTTGGATCTCTGTTTCTATTGGAGTAATTTATGACATAGGCCAAACGAACGTCCCAGGGTATTTTGGTACCATATATGGGGTTTTCAATATCTTCATCGCTACCATCTAAGGAACGATTATCAAAATCGCGACTATTGGGGTCGTTTTCGTATCCGAACAAATCGTCTGTACGCCCTCCACTGGCTGCATTGTAACTGTTCTCTTCGTCCTCTGGTTCCCTATCCTCCTTACTTTTGAAAATCTCACTACTCAAAGAATAGGAAATGTTGGCACTGGCCTGTGGTAAGCGCAATAAACTCCCGCCATTCTGGATATTGAACGTATTGATACGGGTGCCATTGTTGTCAATGGCATAGGGGTCTAAAATAGCTCTGAAATTTATGGCCATTTTTTTATTGAACAGCGCTGTTGCCCCATTTAGCGAAATGGGCGCAAGCTTAAGGGAATCTGCTTCAAAATTGTATGAAGTGGCTAGATTGAAGTTGCTCAACAACGATATTTTTTTGGGTTCGGTTGCGGTTGAATCCTTATCTCGCACTTTGGCCTCCAAGGTATTCTGTAGTGAAAAGGTCATTGAGCTAGATTGTGTAAGGCCCGGTGCACCGTTCAACGTACCTTCAAACCTACTGTATTGCCGGGGCATGCCATTAGTGTCCAAAAAAGGTTGATTGTTCTCATCCAAAAAAGTATCGTAGAACTGTTCGAACGAGGGTGCATAACCATAACTGATCTGCGGCCGCATTACATGCCGTATAGCCTGTATCTTTTTATCTTCCCCAAAATTGAAAGTACCGTATAACGTTGTTCCTATGCTGGCGCTTAAACCATATCGATTATATCGATCAAAACCATTAATGGTATCGGTTACGATTTCCCGGTTGGTTTCGGGGTCAAATTCACGTTCAAATGTGTTCAAGGTCCAAACATCCTCATAATTTCCTCCCACGGTCACACTAAAATGCTTGGCTACTTTAAAATTGGTGCTTAATGGTATGGTATGCCTTGCGCCGACCTTGGCATCATCAAACATGCCGGATTTAAAAAAAAGAGAGTCAGTAGTCTGTATTCTGTTTTCCGCCCTCACATTATATTGAAAGTTCACGTTTTGCAAAATTCCTTTTTTTATGCCGTCTCTTTTTGCAAACGGAAAAATACGCTCCACACTACCTTGCAAAGTGGGTAGGGTCATATTTATGACCTCGGTATTGGTATTTTGGTTATGTGTGGCCGTTACATTAAGGTTTACCGATGGGTATCCTGTAAAGGTCTTGGAGTAGGATATAGATGATGATAGATTGTTGTTTTGCCTATTTGCCGCATTGATTCTGTTGAGTGAATTCTGAAAATATGTGCTACTACCCAGGTTGACTGATGCCGAAAACCGGGAATTTGGATTGTTTTTGGGATCTTGGGAGTGTGATATTTGAATGTTGTAAATAGTACTTCGGGTATAATCATCAAAACCTTTTTGACTGGTTATTAGGTTTTCGTACCTGAAATTTACGTTGCCCCTATATTTGTAACGTTTCATGTAAACGGACTGCGTTCTTATTCCATAACTACCATTGGTGTAAATATCCCCGGTAAGGGTGAGATCGGCATAATCGCCTATGGGTACGTAATACCCTCCATTTTGTAGAAAGTAACCACGGTTAGGGTCATTGCCAAAAGTGGGCATCAAAACACCGGCGACTCTCCCTGTAGATAGTGGGAAATAGGCAAACGGTAATGCAATGGGTGTTGGTATGTCAACGATATACAGGTTGCTGAAACCGGCAATAACTTTTTTCTTGGGTACAAATTTTGCTTTTTTCACCCGTATGTAATAATCGGGATCAATGGTATCCTTAGAGGTGGTTAGTTTTCCTTCGCTCAGAAAATAAACGGAATCATTTTCTTTTTTGGTGATTTCAGCGTAGACCTTCATGGCATCACTGCCCAATTGCCCCAAACCGGCTTGTTGTTCGGTTCTTGAGTTCCAGATAAGTGCCTTTTGAGTATCAAAATTAAAACGAATGGAATCGGGGATTACCACATTTTCACCCTGTTTAAAATAGGGGAGTTGGGAATAGTTGCCCAAAGAGTCTTTTATTCGTCCGGCATATACTTCGTTTTTAATATAATCCATTATAATGATACCCGCCTTTAGTTCAGTATCTTGATAATAGATTTCAGCTTCGTTATACAGGTATATTTTTTGGTTTTTTTGGCTTAATTTGATGGAATCTTTTGCCTTGTATTTTATTTTATCGAGTAAAAGTGGCCTTTTTTTGTTCAGCGAATCTATCTCGATAGAATCCGTTACCGTAGTATCTTGTAGTATCGTAGGAGGTAATAACGGGGCCACTATGGTATCGCCCAACGCTTTTATGGGAAGGGGTTTTATACGGTCTTCTTGAGCGGATAGGCATCCAATGCCACAGAACAGCATTAATAGGAAAAGGATATAATGTTTATTTGATTGCAATGCTTTAAATCCTATTTTTGTGAAGGTTTGGCTCAGTATTTGGAGTTCAAACTTACATATATTTTTTGTTCTCCTAATAGTACATTACCATAAATTTAACCATAGCGGGAGCATTAAAATAGCAAGAATACTATGACTGTGAAACGTTTTTACCTTATCCCACTTTTTTTCTTAATCTGCACATTATTTTCTTTTATCAAGAATGATATCGAAGATAATAAACCTTTCGTAGTTGTTCTTGATGCTGGTCATGGGGGGCATGATCCCGGGAATTTGGGTAACGGTTACCTGGAAAAAAATATTGCCTTGAACATTGTGCTCAAGGTCGGTGAGATATTGGAAAAAGAGAAAAACATAAAAGTAATTTACACCCGTGACGATGATACTTTCATAGACCTTTACGTTAGGGGGGAAATAGCGAACAAGGCGAATGCCGATTTATTCGTGTCGGTTCACTGTGATTCCCACTCCTCCGATGCACATGGGGCAGGTACTTTTGTTCTTGGGCTGCATGCGAACAAGCAGAATTTCGAGATTGCCAAAAAAGAGAACTCCGTTATCTATTTAGAGGATAATTATCAAGATCGGTATGCCAAATATGACATAAATTCGCCCGAATCGGTCATCGGCCTTACCATAATGCAAGAGGAGTTCTTGGACCAAAGTATTTTATTGGCCAAAATGATGCAGGATAACTTTTCGGGTAAATTAAAGCGAACCGATCGTAAAGTCAAGCAAGCGGGTTTTATTGTTCTGCACCAAACCTTTATGCCCAGTGTACTTGTAGAAACGGGTTTTTTGACCAACAAGGATGAGGGTAGCTATCTAAATTCGAAAAAAGGGCAGTCAGAAATGGGAAATGCTATTGCACAAGCTATTTTACAGTACAGGAACGAAGTAAAACCGATGGATGCAATCACAAAAACAGAAACATCCCCTGCATTGGATGGCGAACCCATAATTGAAAAAAACAATCCAGAGACAGCTACAAAAGAAAACGTAGCGAACAAAATAGAAGAGGCTCCGAAGAAGGAAGCCATGGTAGTGGAAAAAAAGATTGTTGAAGCGAAAACCGAGACCAAGTCCGAAAAACAAGGATCGATTGCATTAAAGGAGCCCAAAAAAGAGATAGTACAAGAGAAAAAACCTGTTGATAATACTGCTGTAATAAACAAAGACGCATCCCATATCGTATTCAAGGTACAAATTTTGGCAAGTTCAAAGAACATCAGCCTAATTCCTGAAAATTTTAAGGGACTCAATACCTTGACCAAAGAGCCATTTAAAAACTTATACCGGTACATGTATGGTGATACAGGTTCCTATTCACAGGCCAAACTATTAAAATCCAATGCCGATGCCAAAGGATACACGTCATCATATGTTGTATCATACAAAGACGGGGTTCGTATACCTATTAAGGAAGCACTAAAATACGTATCCGAATAATAACCGCCTTCTAAAAATTATTTCTAATTTTGTTAGGCATCAAAAAAACATCTTTTTGAAACTATCCAGAGAAATCAAAACAGGTATTATCGTTATTGGGGGCATACTTCTCTTTATTATGGGGTATAGCTATTTAAAGGCATCACCACTTTTTGATGATAGCAAGACCTTTTATGCGGTATACAAAAATGTTGGTGGTCTGCAGCCGGGTACCCAAGTAACCATCAATGGGCTTACCGTAGGCAAGGTACAGGATATCAAGTTTAAGGATAGGTCGGGAAGTTTGGTCGTAACCTTTTCCGTAAACAACAGTTTGGAGTTTTCCAAGAACAGTAGGGCAGAGTTGTACGATACAGGTATAATCGGTGGTAAGGGTATACAGATAAGACCTGCTTTTGATGGGTCTAGAATGGCTAAAACAGGAGATACGCTAGCAACCGATACACGCCCCGGTCTAACAGAGCTGGTACAACAAAAATTAACTCCGTTACAGCTAAAGGTCGAGGATGCCGTTTCGAATGCAGATTCTCTTTTGATCAACGTAAACGAAATTTTGGATGATGATACCAAAAGGGAATTGCGTGAAAGTATAAAAGGGCTTAATTTGCTGGTCAGGAGTTTTCAACAGAGCGCCAATGGTTTAAATACATTGCTAAACGATAACAAAGAGCAGTTGGACGGGTCTATCCAAAATATTGGGAAGATTACCGAAAATTTTGCCAAACTATCAGATTCACTGAACAATATGCAACTTGGTAAGACCATGAAGGGCTTACAATCTACGATAGCGAGCCTAGATATGCTTTTGGGTAAAATAGAAAAGGGAGAGGGCTCTTTGGGTAAATTGGCCAATAACGAAGAATTATATGATAATTTGTCCAACGCCTCGCGCGAATTGGATTTGTTGCTTCAAGATTTTAGGCTCAATCCCAAACGGTACGTAAATGTATCGGTATTTGGTAAAAAACAGAAAGACTATACGTTGCCAGAGGAAGATCCGGCAGAAAAAATCGAGAATTAGAATATGCAGTATCTCCCCAATATTTTATTTGTTATCGCTTTGGTTTTGGGTATTGGTTTTTTTGCCAAAAATGTAAAACGCCTGTCCAGAAATATTAAATTGGGCAGAGATGTAGATGTAAGTGATAACAAACCGCAACGTTGGAAAAATATGGCGAAAATCGCTTTAGGTCAAACCAAAATGGTGGTACGGCCCATTGCCGGTTTTCTACATATTATCGTGTATGTGGGTTTTGTAATTATAAATATCGAGGTTCTTGAAATCATATTGGATGGTATTTTGGGAACTCATAGGGTTTTCGCCCCATTGGGTGCGTTGTACGATTTTCTAATAGCATCTTTTGAAGTTTTAGCCTTTTTGGTCATAGTGGCCGTTGTCATTTTTTGGTTACGTAGAAATGTGATCAAGTTGCAGCGTTTTTTAAAACCCGAAATGAAAGGATGGCCCAAAAAAGACGGTAATCTTATTCTTTATATAGAATTGGTTCTCATGTTCTTGTTTTTGACCATGAATGCGGCAGACTATCAATTGCAACAATTGAATGTAGCCCATTATACCAAAGCGGGAATGTTTCCTGTAAGTCAGTTTATTGCGCCGCTATTTGAAGGACTGTCCACCTCTACCCTGATATTGATTGAAAGAACAGCTTGGTGGTTGCACATATTGGGTATATTGGCTTTCTTGAATTATCTGTATTATTCTAAACATCTTCATATTTTATTGGCTTTTCCCAACACCTACTATGGTAGCTTGCGGCCCCAAGGTCAATTTGATAATTTGGAATCCGTTACCAACGAAGTAAAGTTAATGATGGATCCGGATGCGGACCCCTTTGCTGCACCGGTGGAAGATGATGCGGGCGAACCTGAAAAGTTTGGAGCATCCGATGTATCCGATTTAAATTGGGTACAATTGCTAAATGCCTATACGTGTACCGAGTGTGGACGCTGTACGAGTGAATGTCCTGCCAATCAAACGGGCAAAAAACTGTCTCCAAGAAAAATAATGATGGATACCCGGGACAGGTTAGAGGAAGTAGGAAAAAATATAGATGCCAATAAAGGGAAATTCACAGATGACGGTAAACAGTTATTGAACGATTATATTACTCCAGAGGAATTATGGGCCTGTACATCCTGTAATGCTTGTGTAGAAGCTTGCCCCGTAAGTATTGACCCTTTATCGATAATCATGGACATGCGAAGGTATTTGGTCATGGAACAATCCGCTGCCCCGACCGATTTGAACAATATGATGGGCAATATTGAAAACAATGGAGCTCCATGGCCTTTTAATCAGATGGACAGACTTAATTGGGTAGAAGAAAATTGATATGAGCAACGAGATTAAAGTACCTACAATGGCCGAGCTTTCAGCGGCAGGACAACAGCCTGAGGTTTTATTTTGGGTGGGCTGTGCCGGAAGCTTTGACGATAGGGCCAAAAAAATTACCAAAGCCTTCGTAAAGTTATTGAACAAAGCCAATGTAAATTTTGCCGTTTTGGGTACCGAGGAAAGCTGTACGGGCGACCCTGCGAAACGTGCGGGGAACGAATTTTTATTTCAAATGCAGGCGGTTACCAATATCGAAGTCATGAACGCCTATGAAATAAAAAAGGTCGTTACCGCTTGCCCGCATTGCTTCAATACCATAAAAAACGAATATCCCGGTTTGGGCGGTAATTACGAAGTGGTTCACCACACCCAATTTTTAAAACAATTATTGGAGGAGGGAAAAATATCGGTAGAAGGCGGTAAATTCAAAGGAAAACGCATTACGTTTCACGACCCTTGCTATTTAGGCCGTGCCAACAATGTATATGAGGCACCCAGGGATTTGATCCGCAAGTTGGATGCCGAACTGGTCGAGATGAAAAGTTGCAAGAGTAGGGGACTTTGTTGCGGCGCCGGTGGTGCCCAGATGTTCAAGGAACCTGAAAAAGGCAATAAAGATGTCAACATTGAGCGCACAGAGCAAGCACTGGAAACTCAGCCCGAAATTATCGCTGCGGGCTGTCCCTTTTGTAATACGATGATGACAGATGGGGTAAAAAACAAAGAAAAGGAAGCCAGTATTGCAGTCATGGATATTGCGGAGCTCATTGCCACTGCCGAGGATTTATAAGTTTTTTTGCCTTAAAATAAACATCACGTATTTTTTCACAATGTTGTTTTTGAATTTGATATTTGAATTTTAACTATGTTAGTAGATTTCAACGACCTTCCCGAAACTTCAAGAATTTGGATATACCAAGCCAACCGTAGTTTTACCAAAGATGAATTGCAAGAGGTTTCTGCGGCCCTTGATGATTTTTTGACTCATTGGACTGCACACGGGAGCAATTTGAAAGCTGGTTATGAAATACGATATAATCGGTTCATAGTCTTGGGATTGGACCAATCTATGGCTTCCGCTTCCGGTTGCTCCATTGACGCTTCGGTACATTTCATTCAATCTTTGGAGAAAAAATACGCTATCGATTTGTTGGATAAAATGAACGTATCTTACAAACAGGGCGAATACATCGCATATAAACCATTGAGCGATTTCAAAAAAATGGCCAAGCAAAAGGCAGTTTCTTCAAACACTATCGTTTTTAATAATCTGGTTACCAATAAGCTAGAGTATTTGGAACATTGGGAAGTACCCGCTTCCGAGAGTTGGCACGCCCGTTTCATGTGATTCTGGTACAACTTTTGCCATAAAACCCTATATATACATTGTCCTAATCGATGAAATGCAATAATTTGTAAGCTTTTTAGTTAGTACGATATATAACTTTCTATGGAAAAAAAATTACACTATCTTATCTTCCCTTTTTTGATTGCCTTCTTTTGGGCCAATGGTCAGCAAAACCCTTTAAGGGTTTCCGATAGTCTCGCTCAACAGGGTTGGGTAAATTCAACCTATAACGGAATGACCTTAGAAGAGAAAATTGGTCAATTGTTTATGGTAATGGTCGCTTCGAACGATACCAAAACAAATACCGACAAGGTAAAAAAGCTTATTACCGAGCATCAAATAGGTGGAGTTATTTTTTCAAAAGGAGGTCCGGTACGGCAGGCTAAACTCACGAATACCTATCAAGCATTATCCAAAACACCACTGTTGGTGGGTCTGGATGCGGAATGGGGCTTGGCCATGCGGTTAGATTCTACCTATGCTTTCCCATGGAATATGACCTTAGGGGCGATAACCGATAGTTCTATCGTTGAAAAGGTGGGTAAACGAATAGGGGAGCATGCTAAACGTCTGGGAGTGCATATCAACTTTGCACCGGATGTTGACATCAACACAAATCCTAAAAATCCAATTATCGGGAATCGTTCCTTTGGTGAGGACAGGAATAGCGTTACGCGCAATGGTATCGCTTTTATGAAGGGAATGCAAAGCGCGGGTGTACTGACCAGCGGAAAGCACTTTCCCGGGCATGGCGATACATCGGTAGATTCTCATAAAGCCCTACCCAAAATCGATTTTACAAGACAAAGGTTGGACAGTATAGAAATGTATCCCTACGAAAACTTGATTCAAGAAGGATTGAGCAGTATCATGGTCGCCCATCTGAGCGTACCCGCTCTGGAAATACAAGAGGAGATACCATCGTCATTATCCGAACAGATTATTTCCGGCATTTTAAAAGAGGAAATGGGTTTTCAAGGCCTGGTTTTTACCGATGCATTGAATATGAAAGGCGTATCGGATTATGCCGAAGATGGTAAAACCGAACTTGCTGCTTTTTTGGCAGGTAATGATATGTTGTTGATGCCCAAAGACCTAGAAAAGGCTAAAGAAGCACTGCTTAAGGCATATGAAAGGGGAAGAATAACAGAGCAGCGATTATCGCAATCCGTCAAAAAAATATTGATGGCCAAATTCAAAGTCGGCTTACATAAATATGAGCCTGTTGTCTTGGATAGCCTTAATGAGGATTTGAATACATTGGCAGATGATTTACTATATGAAGAAGCTATAGAAAATGCGATCACCGTTGTAAAAAACAACTTTTCACTCTTACCCATCAAAAAACTGGAAAATAAAAAAATCGCCTATGTGAAATTCGGTGATGATGACGGTACACCATTTCTAAAGGAGCTAAATAAATACACCATAGTCGATGAAATTGATGGAAAGGATGTCGCTAGTCTCAAAAAGAAACTCACCGGGTACAATTTGGTAATAGTTAGTTTGCATAAGAGTAATGCTAGCCCTTGGAAAGGATATAAATTTACTGATAATGAGTTGTTTTGGTTAGAAGAGATAGCTAGGGATAGAGGTTCAAATACCATTCTTACAACCTATACGAAGCCCTATTCGCTATTGGATGTTACGTCATTTGATAATTTGGATGCTGTAGTGGTCGGATATCAAAATAGTGAACTGGCGCAACAAAAAATGGCCCAATTACTTTTTGGGGCGATTCCCGCCAAGGGAAAATTGCCTGTTAGCATAGGGTCTGGATTTCCTGCAGGTACTGGAGTTTTGCTAAACGATTTGGATAGGTTGGGATATAGTTTTCCGGAACGTGTAGGTTTTAGCTCAGAAAAACTTACTCAAGTAGATACTTTGGTACAGGTAGGTCTAGATTCCTTGATGTTCCCTGGAGCCCAAGTGCTGATTGCCCGTAGGGGCAAGGTCATATATAACAAAAGTTTTGGAAAGCCCACATACGAGTCAAAAGAGATTTTGACCAACGAGCATATTTTTGATTTGGCCTCCTTGACCAAAATACTGGCGACCGTACCCATGGTCATGAAAATGGAGGAAGAGAATAAAATAGCCCTTAACACCACTTTTCAAGATATGATACCTGCTTATGCGGAATCTGAATTGAAAGACGTTACGGTTTTGAAGGCTTTGTCCCATTATGGTAGGTTACCGGCTTGGATCGCTTTTTATGTAAGCACGTTGGACAAAAAAAGAAAACCCTCGACCGAATTCTACAGAACATCGCCTTCTGATGGATTTTCGATTAAGGTAACCGATAAACTATACCTGACCGATGCTTACAAAGATTCAATTTATAATAGAATCGGTAGACAAGAGTTAAAATCCAACCGATACAGATACAGTGATGTTGCCTATTATGTATTTAAAAAATACATTGAAAATACCTATGGAAAACGCCTAGATAACTTGGCCAACGATTTTTTGTACAACCCGCTGGGAGCTTATAAGACCACCTATAATCCGTTGGAAAAGTTTCCAAAGAATAAAATTGTGCCTTCTGAAATCGATAAATATTACAGGTACGATGTAGTACAGGGTTATGTTCATGATATGGGCGCCGCCATGCAGGGCGGGGTGGGAGGCCATGCCGGACTTTTCAGCAATTCTAACGATATCGCCAAAATCATGCAAATGTACCTGCAAGGCGGCATTTATGGTGGCGAGCGTTTTTTGGATTCACGTACCATTGAAAAATTCAATAAGTGCTATTTTTGCGATGAAAATGTACGCCGTGGTGTTGGTTTTGACAAGCCCGATTTAAGGAGCGGCAACCCTACCTGTGGTTGCGTCTCTCGAAAAAGCTTTGGCCACAGTGGCTTTACAGGCACGTATACGTGGGCCGACCCAGAGGAAGAAATCGTTTATGTTTTTCTTTCGAATAGGACCTATCCTACCGCATCGAACACACTTTTGGTCAAATCAAGCTTAAGAACCAGGATTCAACAGGCTATTTATGATGCTATCATAAATTAAATAGTAATTTAGTAAAATGAAGATTGCTATAGTATGTTATCCAACTTTTGGTGGTAGTGGCGTGGTTGCGACAGAACTGGGCATTGCCCTTGCCAACCGTGGCCACGAAGTGCATTTTGTGACTTACAAACAACCAGTGCGTCTAGAGCTTTTGAGCAACAGAATCCATTTTCACGAGGTACACGTTCCTGAATATCCATTGTTTCAATACCAACCTTATGAGCTGGCCTTATCCAGTAAATTGGTAGATACGGTAAAATTATACGGTATTGAATTACTGCATGTACATTATGCCATTCCCCATGCCTATGCAGGCTATATGGCCAAACAAATGCTAAAGGAAGAGGGCATTTACATTCCTATGATAACTACCCTTCACGGGACCGATATTACATTGGTGGGTAAACATCCTTTTTATAAGCCTGCGGTTACATTCAGCATAAACAAGTCAGATGTGGTTACCTCGGTATCAGAAAATTTAAAACAGAGCACTCAAGATATCTTTGATATCAAAAAGGAGATTGAGGTAATTCCTAATTTTATTGATAAGAGAAAATACAGTTCAAGCTTTACCGACTGTCAACGTTCGCTAATGGCAAATGATGACGAGAGAATAGTCACCCATATCAGTAATTTCAGGAAGGTAAAACGTATACCGGATGTAATCCGCATTTTCGAGAAAATTCAAAAAAGTATCCCCGCCAAATTGATTATGGTAGGCGAGGGGCCCGAAAAAGAAGGTGCCGAACTTTTGTGCGAACAATTGGGTATTTCCGATAAAGTGATTTTCTTGGGGAACAGTAACGAAATAGATAGAATTCTATGTTTTTCCGATTTGTTTTTGCTACCATCGGAATCGGAAAGTTTTGGTCTTGCGGCTTTGGAGGCCATGATTAACAAAGTAGCCATAATATCCAGTAATACTGGAGGAATACCCGAGGTAAACAAACAGGGTATTACGGGTTATTTGAGCGATGTAGGCAATGTTGACGAAATGGCGCAAAATGCCCTCAGCATACTAAAAGACGATACAGTTCTAGAAAGGTTTAAGGAGAGAGCTGTAGAAACTGCTTTGAACTTCGATATTTTAAATATTCTACCGTTATATGAGGAAGTGTATGAGAGGGCATATAGATCCAGATTTAAAAATTCATACTAATATGCGTTTTTTAGTACTCCTTTTTTTTACACTCTCAATTTCGTGCAAAACCCAGTCTGCCAAGAACACAAAGTACGATTCGTCCCGGTACGCCCCAAATATGATTTTACAGGATAATTATTCCGGTTCGGAAACATCTGAAAATGTCGTCATTCGAAACAATAAGGAACTACATGGTTTTTTCGCACAGGTCAATAAAACCAGAAAACCGGGAATACCCGTTCCGACAATTGATTTTACCAAAGAAATGGTTGTCGC
Organism: Costertonia aggregata; assembly: GCF_013402795.1. Lineage (GTDB taxonomy): Bacteria > Bacteroidota > Bacteroidia > Flavobacteriales > Flavobacteriaceae > Costertonia > Costertonia aggregata. The sequence goes on from NZ_CP058595.1 coordinate 3,337,426, forward strand.
CATATGTTCGGGAAAAGTTGATGGCAATGTAATGCCAAAACTTTCGTGGGTCAAAGAGGATGATGAAACCATAACCTTCAACGTAGCTAAAGAACCTCTAAATAAAGCTGATGTAACATCAAGCACCTCTCCCTTTCGTCTATATAAAATACCCCTTACCGCAAAGACGATTTCTTTTAAATAACCAACGCATCAAGTTACGTTCCTAATATCGAGTATTTCTACGCTTCACGGTGGTAAGTTTACCGTTTTGTTCATTTGGAATAATTTTGTGTTACCTAACTCCCAAATCTTTACGTAATGAAAATATTTAAGCTCTGTCTATTCGTTTTGGTATGCGGTTTTGTTAACATTGTTGCGTGCCAAGAAATAAATATAGCGCCTAAAGACTCCATCGTACAAAGCTCATGGATGTTTGGAGTAGGATATAACATTGTCGATGATTCCGCTACACCTTTTGGTTGGGACTTTATTAGGATCAAGGATACTTGGAACGCAGTTCCCTACCCATCAAGGTTAAGTATTGGTAAGTTTTGGAAAAACGGTATTGGAGTGACCGTGATAGGAACGTACAACAAGTATGAGGAAGGAAAATTAGTTGACGGTCAAATAAACGCAACGGAACGTGATTACTTTGCACTTGATTTTATGGGGAGTTACGACCTAAATAAAATAGTGGGCCATACCGGATGGTTTGATCCATATGTACACATGGGGGCTGGGTACAGCTCAATCGGTGGTGCTGCAAGGACCACACTCAACGCAGGTTATGGTTTTAGGATATGGCTTAATGAAAAATGGGGTATTGATTTGAATACTATCGGAAAATGGGGATTGGGAGAAGCAGAGAAATCCACAAAACAGCTGCAACATGCAGCTGCAATCGTGTATCAATTTGATATCAATAAAGGGTTGACCAAAAGAGGAATAAAAAAGCTGGAACTATTAGAGGCCATAGAAAAGAAAGAAAAGATATACCAAGATTCCTTGGCAACCGAACTGGAATACCTAGAGAAGGCAAAGCTTTTGGCAAAGAGATTGGAGCATGAAAAAGAAATGGCAAGGCTGGCACAGTTGCAAAAGGATAAAGATGATATAGAAAAAACGAGAAAATCGGATATAGAAAATACAATTAAACAAATAGGAAGTGTTTATTTTGATTTGAATTCTTCTTATCTTAATCCAGAATCTAAAAACAAGTTAAATAGCTTGGCCCAGCTATTCAAAAACTCCCCCAAATTAAAAATTCAGATGACATCACATACCGACTCTCGTGGCGGTGGTGCGTATAATATGTGGTTGTCCGAAAGGCGACTGAAACGAACTATGGACTATTTAGCATCAAAAGGTGTTGAAACATCCAAGATTGATGGAAAAAGTTTTGGAGAACAACATATTATGAATGAATGCAAAAATGGTGTCAAGTGTCCTGAAAGTAAGCATAGGGTAAATAGAAGGGTGGAGTTTATAATTATGGATCTTTAAAAACCGGAGAAACTAAATGCTATTCAATTCACTGGAGTATTTTATTTTTCTACCTGTTGTATTTATGCTTTATTGGTTCGTTTTCAATAAAAGGATAAATGTTCAGAATCTTTTGGTATTGTTGGCCAGCTACTTTTTTTACGGTCTTTGGGATTGGCGTTTTCTTTTTTTGATCATGGCGAGTACCATCGTAGATTATATGGTAGGTCTTGCAATACACAAAAACGATACCGATAGGAAAAAACAAAAATTTTGGCTTTGGGCCAGTATTATTTTCAATATTTCCCTGTTGGGCTTTTTTAAATACTATAATTTCTTTGCCGATTCTTTTATGGATATGTTCCAACTGTTCGGCTATACGATCAAGAGCAGTTGGACGTTGAATATCATCTTACCCGTGGGTATATCTTTCTATACTTTCCAGACGATGTCCTATTCACTGGATATTTATTACAAACGTATTGAACCCACTAAGAATTTATTGTCCTTTGCAACATTTGTCGCTTTTTTTCCACAATTGGTGGCGGGTCCTATAGAGAGGGCTTCCAATCTACTGGGCCAGATTACGAAAAAAAGGGTTTTCAGCTATGACCAAACTGTTGAAGGCATTAAACTGATATTATGGGGCTTGTTCAAAAAAATGGTCATAGCCGATGGTCTGGCACCCATTGTTGATGATATTTTTGCCAATTATGGCATGTACCCTGCCTCTACGCTGATTTTGGGGGTCACGTTGTTCAGTTTTCAGGTATATGGGGATTTTAGCGGGTATTCCGATATGGCTATCGGTACGGCAAAAATGTTTGGCATCGAGCTGATGTCCAACTTTAAATTCCCCAATTTTTCCAGAAATGTAGCGGAATATTGGCAAAGATGGCATATTTCACTATCCACTTGGTTTAGGCACTATGTTTATATACCGTTAGGTGGCTCAAGAGTAAGCAAACTATTATCGGTAAGGAACATTTGTATCATTTTTTTGGTCAGTGGATTTTGGCATGGTGCCAATTGGACATTTATTTTTTGGGGTGCGTTTCATGCGTTGGCCTTTATTCCTGTTTTTCTTATGGGCAGAAATACCATTTATAAAAATTCGGTAGTTGCAGAAAATACGGTCCTGCCCACAATCAAAGAATTGGGACAATTGATCTTGACCTTTTCAATAGTGACTTTTTCAAGGATATTTTTTAGGTCGGAATCCTTGACCGATTCGTTTAACTATATATCCAGGATTTTTTTAAACTTTGAATATTCGGAGTATCGACATCCCATGGGATACAGAATGATAGATTACTTTGTACTTATAGGAGTTTTTGTCTTTTATGAATATTTGATACGTAGGGATGAGCGAAACCCTTTCAAGTTCAAGAATAAATACGTTCGTTTTGTATTATATTCACTGGTGATATTGCTTATTCTCCTATTTTATGATGATAATGTGGATAGATCCTTTATATACTTTCAATTTTAATCGTATTTGATTTTGAAAAAACTTTTTATCAAATTATTTTCCTACGGTATTCTTTTTGTAATTTCTTTGGAAATACTGGTGCGTGTATTCCACTTGGCCAAGGACACGCCGGTTAGGTTTGCAGACGAACGAAAAGTTGAAAAATGGGTGCCGAACCAAAAAGGGCATTCCGTTACGGGGAACCGTAGGCAGAATTTTTCGGAATATCGTATCAATAGCTCTGGTTTCAATTCGTACCGAGAATTTTCACCTTCTAGGGAGAAGGTAGAAATAGCTCTTGTTGGCGACTCTTTCATTGAAGGTTTTCATCAAAATTATTATAATTCCATAGGTAGAAAAATAGAAAATAAGCTACCTAAGGTAGAAGTTTACGAATATGGATATGCAGGTTATGATCTGGCCGACCAACTGCACCTAATAAACGTTTACAAAGAGCAATTTGATTTGATTGATATCGTAATCTTAGGGTTAAAATTTGAAAACGACCTTACAAGACCAAAGTATGAAGTTGTACAAAGCCGACTAGCGTTAGAATCAAAAACCAATAGACTGATCAAAAAGAGCAAGCTTCTCGTTTACCTTAATAGTATTGGTGTTATATCTAATATCAGAAGTTTTGTAAACGACACCAAGTATCTGATCAGGTTTAAAAACAAAGGTAAAAATGCACGTACAAATCAAAACAAACAAAATAATGGGAAAGGCAAATACGAAGAATATTTAAAAAATTTTGAATCACTGGTAAGCACTTATGGTTTTGACAAAAAAAGATTTTATTTTCTGATAGATGAGACGATCACCCCTTCAAAATTTTTAGACTACCTCAAAATAAATAATTACAGGTTTATCAAAATCGGGGAAAGCCTGAAGCAAAGTGAAAAACCTGTAACGCTAATATACGATAGGCATTGGAACGATAGGGGGAGAGATATAGTTGCTAAAGAAATTCTTAAAAAAACAAAGCACAAAAAATTGGGTTTTCATGAAGAATAGCGGTCACACATTTTTTGGTTTGGCATGATTCGTTCCATTCGATCAAAACATTTAATACAACAACAAGCATAGTGTATGGGTTTTTTGAAAAATATTGAGCTCAATTTTACAGAGGATTTTTTTGAGAAATTGGATACTCCGTATTTCTATAACTCAGTCATCAACAAAACAACATCGAAACAAAAGTATTTGAATGTTTGCAATGACGTCATCAAAGAAAACAAGGACAATATCTATCTGGTACATTTTATACCGCCATTTTTAGAGTTGTCATTAAATACCCAACCTGCTGTATATTCTCGGTTTTCGTTCAACCACTTCGTAGGCCTTTTATGCAATTTGACCGATTGCACAAATGCAGATGATTATATGGTAAAACAATTTGGGAGTAAGGGTAGAAGAAATATTTTGGCCCGATTAAGGAGACTGGAGACTTGTTTTGATATTAAATATAAAATGTTTGACGGTAATATAGGGAAAGACGAATGCAAGGGATTGATGGAAAAATTTAGGTTAATGATAGTCAATAGATTTGCCCAAAGGGGTATAAAACATGGCAATATAGACTACTGGGATTTTTATCAAGATTCTGCATACGATATGATAATCAATAAGAAAGCAAGTCTTTTCGTAGTATATAACAGCAATGTTCCTATAGCAATAAGCATAGGATATATGTACGAAAATATTTTTGAAAGTGCTATCAGTTCGTACGAAATTGACTATGCGAAATTTGGTTTGGGAAATATTGTGGTTTTAAAAAAAATAGAGTGGTGTTTTGAAAATGGCTTTACTATTTTTAACATGAGATGGGGCGATTATAAATATAAAAGGGATTGGTGCAATACGGTATACAATTATAAAAGTGAAGTTATTTATAATGGTAAATCCTTAGTCAAAAAAATTAAGGCATTTTTTATCACAAAAAAAAGTATGGCATCTACTTATATGATAATAAATAAAGAACGTTTTAATCTACTGGCAAAAATTCGTTGGTATCTTTTATATGGCAATAGGCCAAAAGTTAAACCAACTAATGCTACATTGCCTTACAGGGTTGAGGACTGCTCTTCCAACATACAAGATAAGATCACTAAAATTAATATATATAGTCAAGAAAATAGTTTTGTTAGGAAACCGGTTTTTGATTTTCAATATGTGAATTCAGAAAAATCTTCTAACATAGAGGTTTTCAGAGTAGGGGATAAAAGGGATGAACGGGTATATTTGGTAAAAGGGCTAAAGAAACAAAAGCTTCTATTTTTTGATAGTGTTGATTAGTTCAAGTATATCTTTCCCTACCATTTTTGTGAATAGTCTAGCACCATTATCGTTTAAATGAGACGCATCATGAAATAGCTCATAATTTCCCATGAACTTGGGGTTCTTGCTATAGTCGAAAAATGGTATATCGTTATTCTTTGTTATTTCCAATATTTTGGAATAAGAAGTATTGTTACTAAAATCAACATTTATCGGCTTTGGTGAGGTAACAAAGACCAAGGCTATGTTTTTTTGTTTTGCATTTTGGATAAGTTTTTTCAACACTTTTACAAAATCAATATTTATTGTTTCTTCGGAATACTCACCACGTAAATTGATATTTTTTATATTTTCAGGTTTAGGCATAACTCCTGATAATGGCCTGTACCCGTCGTAGTCTTTTTGTGGAGCTAGATAATACCGTAAGGCATGTACGATAGTAGAATTGTTTCTATAAGAGTTGAGCAGTAGTTTGAGGCTAATAAATTTATCTTCTTTTTTGAGTATCGGATATAATTCTTCCCGATACGAACCATAGAAAGGGTGTAAATCCGATAATCTTCGATAAGCGACCGAAGATTCGTATAACCAATCCTCATCAATATTCAGAACCATTATATCTGGACGTTTGTTTTTGAGAATCATTTTCTGTAGGGCAAAATGATATATCAACTGTTGCCCTTCGGCCCCTGCATTGTATGCCTTCTTTTTTACGATGCTATCCAGAACTTTTGGCACAAAATGTCTAATAGCATGAGAGCTGCCCAACACAATTAGTTCGGCATCGCTTTTTTTGGTTACATATTGAATTCTTGCATATTTACCTGTCTTTTGAGAAAAGAATATTTCATTTGAAAAAAAACCAAAAATTAAATCTACCATGATCAAAACGATCAAAAATTTTACAATTTTCAAAAAAAACGATTTGTGTTCTTTCTTTATCATATTTAAAATTGGAAATAAATAAATTGGCTTTCATCAAATACTCCTAAATATAAAATCATAAAAATCAAGAAAGCAAAAAAGGATAATCGTACAAACTCGTATCTATTGTTGGAAAAAGAAAAAAGATGGTTAAAAAACTCCTTTTTGACCTCCATGACCATTAACATGAGAATTGCTATAAGTGAATAGATCAATGCCGCTATATCATCACCCATGCCTATGTAGAGGCTTCCAGGAGTAGATACTACCTTTTGCAATATCATGTATGCATCCTGTACTGAATTTGCCCTAAAAAACACCCATGAGATATTTATAAGAACAAAAGTCAGCATTATATTTAAAATACCGGTCCTTCTTTTTTTGAATATATATTTTTCTAAAACTATATAGCCACCATTTAAAGCCCCCCATATTATAAATGTCCAATTGGCACCATGCCAAAAACCACTTATCAAAAAAGTTATGAAAATATTGAACAACCATCTTGATTTCGTCGTGCGATTACCGCCCAATGGAATGTATAGGTAGTCTCTAAACCAAGTGGACAAGGATATGTGCCACCTAGTCCAAAACTCACTTATAGATGCCGAAAAATAAGGACGTCGAAAATTGGTCATGAGGTCAAAATCAAAAAACTTTGCTGTTCCAATGGCGATTAGGGAATAGCCTGCAAAGTCTCCGTAAATTTGAAAAGAAAATAACAAGGTGGCCATAATAAGGGTATAGCCATCATGGTTTTCCACATTATTGTAAACTGCATTTACATAGACTGCAGCCCTGTCTGCGATCACTAGTTTTAAAAAAAAACCTAGGATTAAAAATTTAAGGCCCGTTGAAAACTTTTTGACAGCAAACCGTTTTTCTTCATAAAACTGGGGAAGTAAATTACTTGCACGCTCTATGGGACCAGCCACCAATTGCGGAAAGAAACTTACAAATGCAAAAAAAGATAAAAAATCGTCGGTAGCCTTTATTTTCTTTCTATAAATATCTATGGTGTAACTCAGTGTTTGAAACGTATAGAAACTTATGCCTACCGGAAGAATAATATTGAGTTGTCTAAAGTTGGCCTTGTGACCAAAAAATGAAAATGCTTCTATAAAGTTATCAATAAAGAAATTACAGTACTTAAAAAATAATAGAGCTCCAAGATTTACTGCCAAACTTGTATAAAGCAGTCTTTTTCGTACCCTAAGGTTTTCACTGTTCCCAATTGCCTTTCCAACTAAAAAATCTATTAAAGAACTTGTTGCGATTAAAAATAAAAAACGCCAGTCCCACCAACCATAAAAAACATAACTTGAAAATAAAATGATTGCATTACGTTGACGTACCGTTTTCGCTAAATACCAGTATAGCACAAAAACTACCGGAAAAAATATTATAAAGTCAATAGAGTTGAATAACATTCAAAATCCTACTTAAAACTTTTATTATTATGAATGGGCGTTGTAAAAGAATTATTATGGGTATGTCATAATCAAGATACCTTTACTTGCCTGTAAATAGGAAAAAAATCATTTATTTCTCCTTCTGTATTATTTACTTTTGCGCCCAATAGCTTATGGTTCAATTCTTGGTACTTCTTTTTGTCTATTATTTTTCTACCGGTGTAGAACATAACATCGTTATCTTTAGGGAAAAGAGCTTTTTTGCTTTTATAAAGCCCATCATTATTTCTTACCCCACCTCCTAAAATATAGTTCTTTTTACCCATCTCAATAGCCCATTTAATGACTTCGACCCTCAGGAAATCATTTGGTCTTAGATGAAAATATTCTTCTTCGGTACCGCCCAAAAATGCGTGTATATATGAATCTTTTACAATTATCAATTCTGTGGAAATGGGAATTTTTTTATTGTAAACAGTACACAGCACGAACTTTTCTGGATTGCTCAAGACAAGATTATTGAAGTAGTCCAAAGAAAAGAAAAGAAATGCTTGCGCATCATTTCTTTTCATGGTATTCACATATATGGTATAGAAATCTCTTATATGTTTTTCTTTGATATTGTTTTTATCAAAAAACTTGATTTTCAAATTATATTTAAGTGATTTTCGGTAGTTGTTTCTGACTTTGGGTAAAAACCGTTCCCATTGATCTTCAAAATTACCCAAAAGCTTACCGTTCACATTATCTAAGGTGGGAAAGCACTCGCCAGAATAACTTTTGTGATTTTGGTTTAGACTGAATCTGACAAATTCAGTTATAATATCATTTTCGCGATACCATGTATCTACTAAATCCCAAAATTTTACTGGAATGGAAAAATCGTCATTGTACTTAAAAATTGGACCGCTATATCCGTAAGGTGAGATTACGTCAAAAAAATCAGTATTTGGTATTTTTCTTTTGACCATGGGCATTACAGCAACACTTTCATCATTTTTTTTTAGTTCAAAAGCTATCAAACCAACATCCTTTTTTTGGTGATGCGAAAAATAATTTAACATGTAGTATGGGTTGTCGTTCCATTGTTCTGAAATTATATTTTGATAATGATTTTTATCTGTTTCGTCGGTCAGATCGTAAACATTAAGTGCAATCTTGTCCTTAATGATATCGGGCTGTATCAGATGTTCGGATAAAACTTTGGAGAAAGCTATGATTCTTCCACAATGCTCAACATGCCATACAGCCTGATCTAAAATTACGTTACCGGCCAATAGCGGTCCGACTATATGTAGATTGTGTGATGCTTCCATGCGATTGTTCACCGTTATTCCTATTTTGGAATCATTGGCACTTATGTATCCTTTTTGCAACATGTTTTTTAGAAGTTCAGGTATTTTGTCCATGTATAGATTCATGCCGCCAACACAGTTGATTACTATATCTACTGGATGTTTGGTGACCATCTTTTTTTTGCTGGCAGTATCTAGGTATTCCAAGTTATAGGTGTTGCCATTCTTTTTCATATCGGAAAACCTTCCTGCAATATGTTGAAATCGGTTTTTTTTCTTCAGGGCTTTCACGGTATTGGAATAATGAAGGCCGGCTACTCTTTGCCTACGACCAATCTCATTGCCATGGTAACAAGCAAAGTTCCCAAGTTCTCTTTTGTTTAATTTACCCAGTAAAGAACCGAAAGCACTTGAAACAACGCCTACCGTAGATGCCGCTCCTAAGTCTATTCTTTCTGCGGCATCCAAATCTTTATAAACGGCATCGGCGATTTCTTTTGCCGTTAGCGACTCTTTTTTTTGTAACGATTTTAATGTGCCTGGCGAATAATTGGAAAGTTTTTGAAAATCGATCTCAGAATCTGGAAGCAACCCTTGTGTAGATAGCATCGTAAAAGTATCTATTAAATCAGATATGCCCTTGTCATCGTTCATTTTATACAGCATCTCCAGACCGCTTGCGTTGGATCCCACGATAACTGCGTTACGAACTTTGCCTTTACTGTCTTTTAAAAATGTTTTTATGGTCTCCAAAGTTCTTTGGAGCTCTAGTTTGTAAGGGTTGTTTATGAACAATAAATTTTCTTCCCTTAATAGTGTATCGTTTTTCCACAACGGATTGGTAGGCAAGGAACCTATTGATAAAACAAGTTTTTTGGTTATGGTAGGGGTAGTGTTTTCATACAGAACTTCCCAACAATCGTCTCTAAACCTGGTGTCTATAACTTCCGACGCTATGTAGGATACCTTTAGTCTTTTCTCTTTTTCAAGGCTGTCTACAGTTGTTTTTACTTTCTCATCTATATAACATCCAAAGAAACGGCGTGGTATGAACAAATCCTCCCACTCGTTGTTCTTAATTTCTGTCGCATGGTCTACAACCCACTTTTTGGATAGTTCACCACCTTCACTTTTGAATTCGTCAATAAGCCATTCTTTATTCAGTTTTAGCCATTTTAAAAAGGGACTTAGTTCAGGCTCCGGTAAAAAATTTCGTAAGGATGTTATTAGTAAAACAGAAAAACCCGATCTTTTTCCATATGGAATCCCGGTGTTGAATTCACCATACTTATCGATTACCGTTATGTTTAAAAAAGGATGTTCTTTTTTATCCTTAACTTTTTCCAGGAGATGAAGAAGGGTGAATGATGTAGATATGCCCGATCCTATAAAGGTTATATCTTCGATTTGTTTTTGATTGATCGCAGTTGTCATTATTTATTGTATTTAATTACCCTTCCCGGATTCCCTACTACTGTAGCAAAATCAGGTACATCTTTGATGACAACGGTACCGGCACCCAATAAGGAGTTTTCCCCTATGGTTTTTATACCCGTCATAGCGGTTACCCCCATGCCTATGTATGCATTTTCCTTAACGTTTATCATTGCTCCGATATTAACACCAGAAGACATAAAAACGCCGTTTTCGACTGTAACATGATGAGCAATCGTACTTGCCATATTTACCATTAAGTAATTTCCTATTTTAGTATGTGGCATAACAATATTACCCACTAACATATAAATGGCTTCCCCGAGTTCAACATCGGGCCCTATTGATGTGGTTGGATGGATAAAGCTGGGGGTATTGTAACCTTCGTTCTTTAAAGCAGATAAATAACTGGCCCTAATTTTATTGTTTCCTATTGGGCAATAGACATCTCTTATATTTGATTTTAATTTTTTTGAAAACAGATCACCATAGTCCCCCAAAACAGGAATGCCATTTACATTTTTCCCAGACAACTTGGTATCGTCATCAATAAAACCGATTATAGGCACACCAGCCTCTATAAGATATGAAGCATATATTTGCCCTTGGGTTCCTGCCCCGATTATTATGGAAGGATTTTTCATTTTTAATTATTGCCATTAAATGGCTCCATATTTACTGTTTTTGAACTATTGATATCTTCTTTGAGAAAAACTTTTTTAATGGTCAGGAAAATAATTCTACAGTCTAATAAGAACGTAATATTTTGCACATACCAAATATCCAATTTAAATTTTTCGTCCCAAGTTATAGTATTTCTGCCATTTACCTGTGCCCAACCCGTTACCCCAGGTTTCAATTGGTGTCGTTGTCTTTGAAAATCATTATATAAACTTAAATATTTTGGCAATAAAGGTCTTGGCCCTACCAAACTCATATCACCTTTGATTATGTTTATTAACTGGGGTATTTCATCCAAAGAATAATTACGTATGAAATGACCAAAATTTGTTATTCTATCGGCATAAGGCAATAGCTTACCGTCACTATCTGTCTTATCGTTCATAGATTTAAACTTGATGATATTGAAAATTTTCTCGTTTTTGCCCGGTCTTTTCTGAAAAAAAAATGGTTTGCCCCTATTGAGTATGAATAGTACTATTGTAATTGCTATGAAAATGGGAGATAGTATGATTAGGCCCACACTAGCCAAAACTATATCAAAAATTCTTTTTATAATCAATGTATACATATGATTATCCCAATTTAGAACTGATTATATGGTTTAAATCTTCAATATTCTTTAGCCCCATTAAATCCATTAATTTAAACTTTATACCAAGCTTTTCTTCGATATCGTTTATGATCATCATATGGGTTATAGAATCCCAACCATCTATATCTTTGGCAGTAGTCTCATTTTTTAGCTCAAAATCATCATGTCCCAAAATTTTGGTAAATGAAGCTTGTATGATTTCTTGAATGTTTTTTTCTGGCATTGTATAAATAAATAGTATTGTGTTTATGATATGTGTTTTTGGTATCAAACAAATTGACCATCCTGTTCTTTGGTCTTCAGGTCAACTATTTGAGCATCTATGCTATTATGAGCCCAGGCTGTTTTTAAAACATTGTACACAAAAACTTTTGTGAAGTTTTTACTTATATGTTTTGCCAACTTTTCATTATCCGTAAAAATATAACTTCGCTTTAATGCGATACAATTTTCAATTAAAGCATTTACGGCGCTATCAAAATTATTGTCGGATACCAAAAAATATTTTATGTAGGCTTCGTTTCCAAAACTTAACAATGAAATAAATGCTATGATATTGGATTCTGAGTATACATTAAAGGTTTTTATCTCTACAGTGGTGTTCGTACCGCCAATTCTTGCCGTGTTATGTATTTTATCGTAAATCGGCGCGGCAATATATTGTTCTTGGGAAAGTTGCCAGCTTACATATGCCCTATCTTTTTTGATAAGATCGTTTTTGAGAAATTTTTCTGCAAATCGCCATGTGTTTACATCAATTTCATGTATGTACTCGTATGACAACTCTTTTGTTTTATTTTTTAATTTGACCTTGTTCCAGCTGTTGACCAATTTAAATGAAATTGTCTCGAACAATGATAAGATTGCTCTTGTTGGCTTTAAAAAGGGAAATTTCACAATAATGCTGTCGACATTCAGGCTAAAGAATATGGTAAATCTTTTACGATTCTGAATAGGCGTAAAGGGTTGTTTTCTATAAAATTCGTTCGCAGATTCAGCATTTGACTTTACCAATACTTTATGTCCCATTCGTTTTAGGGCATCATTGTACATATACATTCCCAAAACGGTATCTTGGTATTCTTTTTGCACCCACCATTCGTTCATCCAATATACCTTGGCAGAAGAATCCGTATTTAGTTCATCAGCTATTATGTGAATAAATGCAATCAATTTTTCATCTGCAAGACCGATCATTAAGCATGTATCTTCTTCCTCAATACGAGGCGAACGTAACATCCATAACACCTTATTTTTTGAGATAACCAGTGGGCCGGCTTTTTCCCAAAACTCGTTAGTTTCCGCAATAGTTCTAAGTTGTGCCTTATTATAAACTTTTACCTCAATGTTTTCTGTCATACCTCAAACCTGTTCTAGTTCTCTTTTCCTTTCAACATCAAAATATTCATTGACTTTATTCGTCGCAACGGCTACATCACTTGAATACAATACTTTCAAAACTGTTTTAAACAGTATTTTTAAATCTAAAAATAGACTTAAGTTTTCCGCATAATGTACGTCTAATTCAAATTTTTTCTTCCAACTTATATAATTTCTTCCAGAAACCTGTGCCAATCCGGTTATACCAGGTTTGACGGAGTGTCTTAGCTTTTCCCGTTGCGAGTAGTAGGGTAGGTACCTGATTAATAAAGGCCTTGGTCCTACAAAACTCATATCTCCTTTGATTACATTTAAAATTTGAGGTATTTCGTCTAAAGATGACTTTCTTAAAAAAGCACCAAACTTGGTTATTCTTAGATGATCGGGCAATAAATCACCTTTATCATCCACAGTGTCCAGCATTGATTTGAATTTGAGGGCCGAGAAGATTTTTTCATTTTTACCGGGTCTTTTTTGTACAAAGAAAGGATTCTTTTTTAGGCTAGTGTACAAAACAATCATGATAACAATAAAAATGGGTGTCAGTAACAAAAACAAAATTACACCGGTAATGAAATCCAATAGTGGTTTGAAAATATAACGGTACATGTGCGCAAATGTATCAATAGTTTTAGAATGGTCTATTTTTTTATAATATTAATAGATGTATCACTTTTTTCCAAGGTCAACTAACGCTCGCTGGTTTATTACAGTGGTTTACTCTTCACAAATTGGACTGTTACAGCTTGTTTCGATGTTTTAATCAAAAACTTGTTTTCATCGGTTATCATTTTGTATGCGGTTAAATTCTTTTTGTTTTCAATGGCCATATATAAAAAATCATTGATATGCCTTTTTAAAAAATCGTATTTTGAATTTTCAAAAGGTATTTTTTCCCAAGTTTTTAATTCAACGGGATTTTGTACTATATCTACTTGTGGTGCCGTATTTTCCATAGTCTCTTTCTTCCTTTTGAAGCTTCGGATTCTTGCCCTAACCTTATCGTATGGTTCATATGCTTTTTTATAGCATAATTCTTTACAATACGCTTTACAATAAAGGGCAAAACCGGATAGTCGAGTTAATATATTTTTTGTTGAATACAATACCTGATGCTGAAAATTATAGATATTGTTACTCCATTCACGCTTATAATCCAAGTCCCCCATCCCAAGTTCATACATATAATGCTCGTTTTTAAGGCACCAATCTATTTTTCGATAAATTTCTATATTTCCTAAACTGAATTTTGAATAATCTATATCATATGCGGAAACCAAACTGAAAAGTTTACCATGAAAGTGGTGGCCTAGCGAAATGGCTATGGGCTTGTCACTGTCATAAATAACGTACATAGATGCCTTTTTTTCGTTTATCAAGGAAAAAAAAATAGTCTTTATACGGTCCCATTGTGTTAGGGTATGGCTTTCTGCTTGGCGTTCGTCAAAGCGTCTTTGTATCATTTTGAAAGCTTTGTCTATAAGAATATCATAATCGGCCCTGTCAATAGATCCATAAAACATTTTCGTAGTAATATCAAAACAGGTTTCTAACCTTCTCGCCCTTTTTCTTATCGTCTTCGCATTGCTTCTAAAACGATTTTTGATATAAGCGTCGGCACTATCAAAATGGGAGAGGTCCAATGCATACCCTTTGAAATATTGATCAATTTTTTTCACTTTAAAATGCTGGGCTTTACATTGCGGTACTATGTATTCAGGAATAAAAAAGATTGAGTAAATTTTATCGTGTACCGTTTTCTCCCTTACATTTTTGATTACTGAAGTATCTTCTCGGTTCTTGAAAATTATATTGGAATATATTTCGGGAATTCGTTTTTTTTCGTAAAACTCAAAAAAGAAATCCAATTGTGATTTTTTCATTTAGTTCCTATAAGTTAGTACAAGGTGAAAAATAGATCAAGAACGTTTTACGCTATTTTCAAGTGTTTGATAAACTTTTAAAATTTCACTCCAAATGTAATGTTGTTCATACCTTGATACAATGAGCTGCCTACATTTATCCGCATCGTAAATTAAGGCATTTTCACAAAACAATTTCATTTTGTCGTATAGTGCCTTTGCGCTTTTTGTCTCGATTATGGTACCGTTTTCCCCTTCGACGATAATCTCGTTGCATCCATTTATATTGGTCACTATACTGTATACTTTCATGGCGCCTGCCTGCATGACCACATTGGGAAAACCCTCTCTGTAGCTTGGGAAAACAAGGGCATCGGTAATGGCAAAATATGGTCTAACATCGGTTTGCCATCCTACGCTCAAAATATTGGGGTTCGTATCAATATGTTTTTCCGTTTCTGGCAAAAGTGGATCCAAAAGTTTTTCATATTTACCTACAAGTAATAACTTAACATTATCATACGTACCGGAAATTCTTTGGAAAGCCTCAATAAGTTCGTTAATACCTTTATCTTTTACGAGTCTGCCTACAAATGTGAAAACAATATGGTTCTCGTTAATACCCAAAGAACCTTTAAGTTTGGCTTTATCCTCTTCGTTGAAGAGCGCAGGGTCAAAATGTGAGGTATTGATACCGTTTGAACTGCCTTCACCAATTATTTTCAGCTTTTTTTCAGAAGTAAACCCGTTGTTTAATATGATATCTTTCAATCCTTGGGAATTGGGATAAATCATTGAAGCACAACCGTAAGTTATCTTTTCTACGGTGTTCAACAAAACACGCTTTAACCCTTTAGCTTCAACCAGGGGAAGACCTGCAATAGTATGTAAACGAAACCGTACCCCTGCTAATTTCGCAGCCAGCATGGCTACCGTTCCTGCTTTTGGGGTATGGCTATGTACTATAAAAGGCTTTTCATTCTTGAAAATGCGGTACAGTTGAATAACGGCTTTTATATCTTTAATAGGTGTTATTTTTCTTGTCATTTCAACGGGAATAACCTTGATCTCCTCTTGGGTATGTACCTTTTCCAAACCTTTACCTCCGCTAGAAATACCAATAACCTCATAATGTTGGTTCATAAAGCGAAGCTGCCCTCTTAAGAGTCCTGTTAGGGAATTTGGTACAGTCGTAATCCTTATTATTTTTTGTTTTTTTGTTTCCAAGCTATGACGTTATGGTTTTATATAGTGGGGGAGCATGCTAAAAACAACTTGTTTCAGTACCTGTCAAAGGTAAGAATAGCAAATGATCAACTCTGCATAAGCTATGTTTTTGTGTCATTTTATATTATTAATACTTGAGAATTGAATCACATAGGTCTCTTGTGAATTTTTTGCCATCGTATTTGTTGATGTGGTGCCCGTCATAGGTTTGATACGGCATCTTGCCCTTGTATAGGTTAAAATCAAAATATTTGATCGTGTTTTTTGTTGTAATGGAATCAATTAGACGGTTAAACTCCGGATAATATTTTTTTTCAAGTAATAAAAAGTCCTTATCTATGGGCATTCGCACAACAAACACTTCCCCGTGGTTTTGTAGTTTTTTTATTAAAGTATCCAAGTTTCTCAGCCGTATTCGCGAAATATAAAATTTATCCCTGTCCTTTAGAAACGATGCTATTTGACCTTTTTTCCACTTGTTTAACACAAGGGTATCTTTAGGTAGGTTTGACTCCTCTAGCCAACCATCTTTATGCAGTGTTGCCTTTTTTCTAAAGGCAGCTTTAAAATTAAAAAAACGGGAATTCTTGAATAAATACTCAAAATTTGGGTTCATACTCACGAAACTCATGTTATGAGGTGGCTGATCGGCTTCCCTAAACTCATCGTTCGCATTATCAAACCCTATTTTTGAGGTCAACATTTCTGGAGTAAGGGAGAGTATAAACAATCCATTTTTGGCGTTTTCATCCAATTTTCTCTCAATGCTCTCATTATAGGGTGGGCCAATGATCGCTTGGGCTATGGTAAAACTATAATTAAACATGGGTAACTCGTATTTATTTGATTCAAAAAAGTCATTTATTACCTGAGGCTGAATACCTTGTAGACTTCTTGAATCACCTATAATCATAGATTTTGCCTTGGGGGTGGTAAACTTGTTGTAGAAATAATCGATATTGGCACCATATGCCAACAAGAAAAAACAAGTGATACCTAAACACAGCAGCAAAAAAAATGACATTTTAATCAATAATTTTTTCATACGCAACTGATTAAAATTGAAAATATATGAATGAATCAGAACTTTTGCCAAAAAGCAAAAGCAGTAAAAAAATGAACATATAAATAGCCCAACGTAACAGTGTTGGCATATAGTTTATCTCAAAATCATGTTTTCTGTTTTTATTGATCCATTCCATAAAAAAGAAAAAACTTATGATAACCGCCATATATCCTAAATTAACGCCAAAAGGGGCAAAAAGATAAGCCCCGGTTTTACAGGATAAAATGTTCCAAATATAATGGGCTCCCATGGTTATGGTCTCAGAACCAAAGAAAACTGCCGTTAATGCTACGATTAAAAACAATCCAACGCCCTTAGCTCCATTCAAAAGAACATGTCTTGCCGGTTTATCTTT
Organism: Costertonia aggregata; assembly: GCF_013402795.1. Classification (GTDB taxonomy): domain Bacteria; phylum Bacteroidota; class Bacteroidia; order Flavobacteriales; family Flavobacteriaceae; genus Costertonia; species Costertonia aggregata. The sequence continues at coordinate 3,354,869 of NZ_CP058595.1, forward strand.
TGAATTCGCAGACCCCAAAAGATTGCCTTTGTATACAATGGGTATAAAATAAAGCCCATGAAGGAGACCATAAACGATAAAGGTCCAATTGGCCCCATGCCATAGACCAACCAAAACAAAAGTGGCTACGATAGCGGTAACAAGACCAAATTTTTTATGAGCTCTTAGCGTAAATGATAGGGGCGTAAAAACATAATCCATCATCCAGGTGGTCAAAGAAATATGCCACCCACGCCAAAAGTCGGCTATATTGGTCGAAAAAAACGGGGTGGCGAAATTTTTTGTGAGTTGTATGCCCAATAGTTTTGAAACCCCGATAGCCATATTGGAATACCCAGAAAAGTCGGCATATAGTTGTATGGTGTAAAATAATGCCCCTACCAAGAGCATGGTCCATGGTTCATTGGTGTAATTATCAAAAATGGGCCTTACAATACCGGCACAATTCTCAGCTACTACCATTTTGGCGAATAGCCCCCATAGTATCTGCCTTAGGCCATCTATAATAACGCTATCCGAAAAAATACGTTCTTTTTTTATCTGTGGTAAAAAGCTACCGGCACGCTCAATAGGTCCTGAAAGTATTTTTGGAAAATAGGCCGTAAAAATGGTAAAATGGACTATATTTTTTTCAGCTTTGATCTGTTCGTTAAAAACATCCAACAAATACCCTATGTTCTGAAAGGTAAAAAAACTAATGCCCAAGGGAACGATAATATGTAGTGAACTGTATTCCTGTGCCGTCTCGGTAAGGTTCAATACACTAAAAAAAGAACTTATAAAAAAGTTCAAATATTTAAAATACAGCAATAATCCTATGTTGAAAACCAGACCCGCGTATAAAAAGCGTTGTTTCGATTTTTCTTTTTTGACCTTCTCTATTTGTAAGCCAACATAATAATTGGTCAGTATACAAAACACCAAAAGGGTCAAAAAACGCCAATCTGTAAGTGCATAAAAGTACAGGCTGGTTACAAGGATAAATAGGTTCTGTATTTTTTTTTTGTTTTTGAACAAGGTCCAATACAACAAGAAAACACAAAACATAAAGAAAGCAAACCCAAATGAGTTGAATACCACGAGTATGTTTTTAGAGTTTGGACTGTATTACCTCTATAAGGGAACCCATATTTTTTAGCTTGTTCAGGTCGCGTAATTTAAACTTGATACCGAACTCCTTTTCTATTTGGGTTATGATGAGCATATGCGAAAGCGAATCCCAACCATCAACATCTTTAGCGGTAAGTTCGTCATGTATGCTAAAATCATCATGCTCTAAAATATCGGCCAGCGTTTGCCGTATGGTATGTACGATTTGATCTCTATTCATTGTTCGGCGTTGAGTTTTCAATCTTTTTTCCCAAAAAAAGAGAGGTTAATTGTTTTCTGTCGGTTTTACCATTGGTATTTAGTGGAAAAACATCCATAAACCGTGTTTGGGTCGGTATCATATACACGGGCATTTTTGATTTCATATGCGCCATGACGGGCTTAATATCCATTTTTTCTCCTTCAATGACCAGTCCTATTTCCGTATTGCCCATTTTATTTTTAAAGGCTACTGCAACAGCATTTTTTTTATCCAATGCTTGTTTTGCATATAATTCTACCTCGGATAGCTCTACACGAAAACCCTGTATTTTAGCTTGGAAATCTACACGCCCTGAGTACATGATGTCGCCGTCGCCGTCCATAAAACAAAGATCACCTGTTTTGTAGAACCTTGTTTCTTTGCCCATATAAGTAGTGGTAAAAAAAGTAGCGTTGTTTTTTTCCGGATTCTTCCAATAACCTCTCGTGAGCTGGGCACCTCCTAAACAAAGTTCACCTTTTTCACCTGGCGGGAGTATTTTTTGGTCGTCGTTTACGATAATGGTATGCACCCCTTTCATGGGTTTCCCTATTGACAGAACACCGTTATGGGATTTATTTTCCCCACTCCTGTTATAAACAAGCTCGGTACAAAAAATGGTGTCCTCGGTTGGCCCGTACACGTTCATTATCGTTGCATTGGGGATACAATTGGCCCATTCTTGCGTTACGTCCAAAGGTAATGCCTCACCACAGAACAGGTTGTTTTTCATGCTAGTACAATTGATCTCGCTAAAATAGGGCCTCAGGTATTGTAAGATCGAGGGTACCATAAGGGCAAAGGTCAATTGCTTGTCCTCCATTAATTCCACTATGTAGCCATATTTTATAGTGTCGTCCGGTATGGTATATACACAGGCGCCTTTGAGTAGCGGTATAAGGTAGGACATTACCGACAGGTCAAACGTTAGTTCGAACATCTGCAAGCATTTGTCGGTGTGGTCTATGGTACAAACCATTTGATCGAACGCCTTGCAAAAAGCGATCAGATTTGAAAAGGTAATGGGCACTCCCTTGGGTGTTCCCGTAGTGCCCGAGGTAAAAAAAATATAGGCTAGGCTATCGTTGTCATAATCACCCCCCCTATCTTGTAAAGAAGCGTTGACCAAGGGTTCGGTGTCAATAATCAGATATTCGTCATACCCGGGAACTTCCTTTGCGGATAATAAAATGTGTACCTCGGCTTGCTGTAACACACTTTGGTTTCTTTCTTTGGGACTGGTTAAACTTATAGGTACATATGCTTTGTTTTCTAACCAGCAGGCTAAAATCGATGCGTAGGTTTCGAGCGAATCGGATAAGACCAAACCCATGTGTTCGTTCTCTTCTTTTGCATTTGACCTTATGGCATTTCGTATCCCGTTTACCTTTTGTTCCAGTTGCCCATAGGTATAGTGATTGTTTGCTATACAAAAGGCATTTAGTTCCCTGTTTTTTTCAAAACTGGACAGAAGTTCTTTTTGTAGACTTTGCATGTCGATAACTTGATGGGTAAAAATAAAGCGAACCTACTAACAATTCATCGATAAAGGGCTAAATTGTCCTTGAAACGATTAATTTAGTCGACAGCATTAATTTTTACATGTTATGGGGAGAACGTTTATATTGTAAATATACAAACGCTAAAATCAAATTATATTTTACGATAGTGTGTATTTCATCGATTTTTTTGTTAAAAAAAACCTTAAAAACGTCTAAAAATATTTTAAGGCCGTAAAACGGATGTAGTTCATCGAAAAAATAAAACAATTTGACGGACTATTCGTTAAAATTTAAAAGATTTGTAAAAACAAACCAAATGAAAAAATCATCCCTGTTTCTTAAGTTAAGCCTACTTGCCCTTCTTTTTATCTCATTCCCACTTGTATCTTGTCAAAATGATGAATTGTTTGAGGATATTTTTGCCCAGAACGCCGACGATGATACCACAGATGGGGACGATACCGGCGGAGATGATACCGGTGGGGACGACACGAATACCGACGGCGGTAACCCAGATGGTAAATTGGATATCAACACCACACCATGCGACTACACATTAAGTAGCGTTGCCGCGGGAGCCACTATGGAAATAGAGTGCCAGTTGGATCTAGGTGGATCCACCATAGATCTCCCTTCTGATGTTACGTTGCTCTACAAAGGTGGCGAAATCATTAATGGTACCTTAAATTTTGGTACGGGCGGTAAGATAGATGGTAATTTGCTAAATCAATTTTTAGAGGTAGAGGGCAATATCATCTTGACTAGCGATACGTTTTTGTTTTATCCGGAACGTTGGGACTTTGTACAAGGTAGAACCACTTCTGAAAGGGCACAAACCAACAACTTTAATTTGGAGCATCTTTTTGAAAAAACAAAGCTACTTGGGGCGACCACTTTTTCGATAAATGAATTTGATGCTTACTTTGAAATTTCCAAGGTAACCAGTACAACGACCAATCAAAACTACTATCCTTCCCGTGAAGCAGTCAATCTTCCATCGGATTTTACCTTAAGAATGACAGAAAACACGCATTTGAGAACACAACCAAATGGTGGTAAAGAAGGTGTGCTTATTTCATTCAGGGATGTGTCAAATTCATCAATTGTTGGCGGTAATTTGCATGGGGAAAGAGATGAACATGATTACTCAGGAATAAGAGATGGAGAGGGAGGTAATCATCTAATGGTAATTCACGGCGCTAATAATATAACAGTAGACGGAGTAAATATAAGTGATGGTTCCAAAGGTGGTTTGTTTATTAACTCTATCGGATTTACTTTTCAGCCCGATTATATACCAGCAAATAACATTGTTATCAAGAACTGTGTTTTTGAAAGAAATAGAAGAATGTCTGTTGCATTGACTGATGGTAACAATATTTTATTCGAAGGAAATACCTTTATCGATACGGCACTACCAACTCAAAATTCGGATGGCGGGGTTGTTGGCTTTGCGGTCAATATCGAAGCTGTTAGAACAAGAGATGATAGTGGAAATTTAGTCTTGTATGAAAGGGTGTATGATGTAACTTTAAGAAATAACATTGAACAAGGTAGTAGGGTAGGGGCTTTCAATATCTATACAGGGGAAAATGTTGTTATAGAAAATAATCAGTTAGAAAATAAAGTCAGTTGGAGCTATGCTTCTGGAGCTAGGATAAGACAAAATACCTTCACGGCCTCAGAAAAGTCCAAGGATAGCCCTGCGATAAGCGCGGGAGGTTCTGGAGAAACCGTATTTGATAATCAAATTACCGATAATTTAATAATTGGATATGGTATTGGAATTTCAGCTTATCACAAAGATTTAGAAATTTCAAAAAACAAAATCCAAGACGCCCGAATAGCTATACAGGTTAAGAACGCATCAAACATGAATATTTCGGACAATGAAATAACTAGTAATGATTTATCGAGTAGGGGCGTGATGGTTCATATTACTGCCGCAAATTCAATAACAATTTCTCAGAATGATATAAACGTAAAATCAGACCCTTTATATTTTGTACGAGTGAACCAAAATGCAGGTGAAGAAAACAACAAATTAATAGTTTCGGATAATATGTTCAATTCAGATAAAAAATTTACTTTTTCTGAAACTAGAGGCGTAGAATTTAAAAATAATACTTGCAATACTGGAATTCAATTATTAGGTGTAAATAATTTTGAACTAACTAATAACAATATTACTACCGCTGATAGTGACGGGATTCGCTTGACAAATAATAATTCAGATATTGATATAAGCGGTAATACTATTTCTGTTCCACCAAATACTAGGTATAGATGTATCAATAATGACTCAAGTACTTCATCAAGAGTAAATATTGAATCAAACAATATTTGTCAATAATATATAAATTCAGGATAGGCCTCAATTATTAAAGTCTATCCTGAATTTTCTTTTAACCGCTACAAATTTTCCGTTGGCCCCCAATGGTATTTTATCTACCTTGTTTATGGTGTAATCAACTTTTTCACCTAATCTGTCCTTGAGGTTTTGAAGCAATTCTTTTTCAATACCCGTATCAAATTCATGGTTTGTAATAAGATTTACCAAAACCGTATTTTCCGCTTTTTGGATAATTTGTCCTTTTACAATACCCTTTAAACTTTTATAAGCTGTATCCATACGGCCAACATATCCTTTTTCCTTAGTCCAAAGCATATCATCTTCCCTTCCCGTTAGTTTTTCGATCATGGGCATTTGGCACCCGCATGAACACACTTTATCCTCTGTGGCCAATAAAACCGTATCCTCTATATTATAGCGTATCAAAGGTGTCTTTAAATTGGTGAAACTGGTGACTACCAATTGTGCTATTTCATTGGGTTTCGCAGGTTTGCCAGCATTGTTGATAAATTCAAAAACGCCCGAATCCAAATTTAGATGCAGATTACCTTTGGTACATTCGGTAATAAAGGGGCTGCCTTCACTTGAAGCATATTGATTATAAACATGGCAGTTGAATGCTCTTTCTATTTCGGTTCGTTGATAATCATATAAAGTTTCGGCCGTAACGGCGATCGCCTTAGGGTTGAAAACAAGTTTAATGTTATTTTCGTTGATGAATTTGCTTATCACATATATAGCCGATGGGTAGCCATCTAAAAGAACCGGTTTAAACGTATTGAGTTTTTTTGCGTATTCTGGTAAATTAGCATCCGTGAGATGATAGGTGGACATCAACAATTGCCTTTCGGAACGATTGTACATCCAAAAAGGAGGCTTTTTTGTTTCCGGCCGCACCATTAACCTGCCCGAAAAACGAACTTGTTTTACTTTTAGGCCTATCCCTATAGTATTGTGAAACCTACGCCATAATGCGAACGATCTATTTATAGATTCCAAATCCAAATAATTGATAGTTGGCGATCCAGATGTTCCACTGGTATAACCAACTCCGGCCAGTTTTCTTTTTGTGTTTACAATGCTATCCGCATTTTGCTTTCTTTCACTTTTGGTAAGAATGGGCATTTTTGCTAAAATAAGAAATGGGTCTTTTTGAATTTCATCCTCTTTTATTTTAAGCTTTTTCATTATAGCGCTATACCAGTCCGAATACAAATATGCTTCGTACAACACCATAGCCAACTTTTTACTTTGATATTTTTGAATAGTGGCCGTATCTGCTGCCCAAAGCGTATTATATTCTTCTAAATACTCATAAAAAGCTTTTGTGTACCTTTTTTTGCTATTCTGATACCCCTTAATGTTGAGTAAAATAAACTTGAAGGGATAAGGTAAATACCTATAAATTTTTTCTACAATCTTTGCCATGTCCTAAACTATTTGTGAGCTGTAAAAGGCCTGAATGTCCTGTACGTTTTTATGAATGTCATAATTCCCCTTCACGATCAACTCGGTATTGTCCTTTTTCTGTACCGGATGGTGATTTAAAATCGTGCTCGCCCAATAAGAAGGGCTTTGGTCCAAAGAAACAAACTCGATATTTGGTGTAAGTGCAACTTCTTTGGTTATGGTGTCAGACGCTACGACTTGAAGCCCTGCCGCTTGCGCTTCGATCAGGGTAACGGGCAGGCCTTCATAAAAGGAAGGGAAAACAAATACATCCATAACCTGTATGAGTTCGTGAATATTGGATCTTACCCCCATAAAATGTACCTTATCGTAAACGCCCAGGCTCTTTGCCTTTGCCTTTATCGTTTTTTGCAGGGTACCATCACCGATCAACAACAGCGTACATTCGGGATTTTTTTTAAGGGTTTCGGCAAAGATCTCCAGTAAAAAAAGATGGTTTTTTTGATCATTAAAGCGACCAATGTGGCCCAGCACCAGTTTACCTTCCAGACCCATATCAATAGAATATTTTTTGGCAAGTTGGGCGTTGTAAGCGAATTTACTTGTATCTATGGCATTGTTCATGGTCTTGAAAGAAACACCGCTCCCGAACAGCCACTCACCCGCTTTTGTACCGCAAGAAAATAGGTGCGACGCATATTTTTTCACGTTCTTTCTTAATTGTAGCTTAACGACTTTTTTAAGTGCTTCCTTAGGTTTTTTTAGGTCAGAAACCTGTATTTTTTCCAGCGCAATATGTGCATGGGCAATCCTACAGGCAATATTGAACTCTTTGGCGATTTTTAGCGGAAAAGAACTGAACGTGTTTAAGTGGGAATGTACAATGCGGTAATTTTTATGCTCCTTAAAAAACACTCTTAAAGCCGCATAATACTTTTTTGGCGTTACCGGGTTAATGGCGGGCATTCTGTAAATTTTACCGCCCATATGTATGATTTCATCTTCAAAATCACCCTTTTCTTCACGATGTACCAAAAAATCGAACTGTATTTTGCTACGGTCTATTTTTCTATAATAGTTCATTATCATAGACTCTGCGCCGCCGCGCCCCATTGTGGTGAAGACTTGTAATATTCTCTCAGGCTGCATTATAATTGTCCTTTTGTTTTTATTCTAATGTATATGTTCAATAGTACCCCAAAGGGTATGGCCAAGAGGGTAGTCCATTTTTTAGGGGACTCTTTAAGAAACCTCCCATTTTTGGTAAACAACGCACAGGATACGTAATGTATCGCATTTTTAAACTTGTCCTTAAAATTCCTTGCATACCTCATTCTACTTTTTCTGGAGAATGCAAAACCTTTGGGATGTCTTCTGTACTGCTTTAGCATATTCATGCTAGAGCCGTCCTGTTGATATTCAACAATACAAAAAACCTCGTTTACGGGCATTAGTCTGTAATCTTGATCTATGAGCTGGTATAGATATCCCAATGGCACAAAACGTTCCCCTTCAAAAATAGGGTAGGGGGGGTATTTTTTGACCACAGCGGTACGATACACCAATTTTTTATCCCCAAGAACCTTATGTGTGTTGTACACATCGTACAAGGTGGTTTTCTTTATGTTTTCGGGTATTTTTGTGCCGATGATGTTTCCTTTTTTGTCCGCATCCAAACCCACCAGCCCTGCAAATTTTTCGATTCCTTCAATTTTTTTCCAATTCTCGAGAATTTTTTGAACGGCGTCATCGGGCATATAATCATCACTGTCAATACACACGTTCAACGTTGTTTTTATAAGCCTGTATGCGGCATTGTGGCCACCGTGCATTCCCAAATTAGCCTGATAATGGTATTGTATGTCGATTTTGTTTTCCTTGATCCAGGCATCCACTATTTCCTTGGTGTTATCGGTAGACCCATCGTCTATGATAAGCCATATAAAATCTTGATTGGTCTGCGCGACCATACTATCATATACTTGATGTAAGCAATACCCCCTATTGTAAGTTGGTGTAAATACAGTGATCGTTTTCATCTAATCCTTGTTTAGTTGTTCTTAAAGGCAAAACCTTATTTGCCCATGTCTATATCACTACCCATTTGAATGGTTATGGTTTATCTTAAAAACATCAGCCACTATAGAAATAATACATAAAATAGGTAAAGGCAAAGTATACCAGCATTATTTTGCCTATCATAAAATGTTGGTTTTTAAAGAACTGTTGTTTTAGCATAGGGTATATAATTACGATCGCCATCATAAACCAAGATAAATAGGCAAACCTATTGGAGTAATTGGCCCTAATGACCAAGACCCAAAACCCGTTACATATGAGATAGGTGTTAAAAAGTTGATGGTATAGTTTATCGTCAAAACCTCTTTTGATCACAAAATACCAACCGGCGAATACCGCAAAAGCACTATGGAACAAAAAATCCCAGCGAAAGCCTGTACTGGCAAACGTACCTTCTTCTGCCTGACCTGTTAAATAACCGGACAAACGATCATCTGCAAATCCCAAACCAGCAAATATGCCAATAAAAATACTACCTAAAACCAATGAGAAGGGTATGGTCGCCAGCCACCCTTTGAAATAATTTTTAGGATTATTATATATGTATGTGCAGATAAAGGCCAAAATGGGTAAAAACAATGTTTTATGAAACATGGTCGCCAACAAAAACAATATGGCCATGACCACTTTTTTATGATGATAGCTTACTCCCCACAAAAACAATGAACATGCCGCACCATTTCTCATTCCATTTACGCCATAAGTCCAAAATGAAAAGGATACCACGAACATAAAAAAGGCGTAATACCAATACTCTTTAAAAAAGGTTTTCGAAATCTTGAATAATGGAAAAATATAAATAAAACCAACTACCGTAAAAAAAGTATGTATTGATGTATTGTTGGCCATAAACTTCATAAAAACATGCCAGCCATAATCCCCAACCTCTTTAATCTCGCCCCCGTATTTATAATAGTCATAAGTGAAAGCATAGTTCACTGTATCACCAAATCTGCCACTTACTGGTCTTTGCCCTATGTAGAGAATAAGAAATACCAAAATTAAAAACCCGGAAATTTGTATGAAGGCTATATTTCTTGGATCGTTCAAATCCAAAACACGCGTATGAAACAGCGTAAACAATACCAAGAAAAAACAAAGGTTTATGTATATGGGATAGTATAAGTCTATAGGTACAAAATCAAACATTTTTTTTGGTATTTGATTTGTTTACTTTGATGCCATCCAGTTTTACGATTTTAGCTGGGTTGCCCACCACTACGGCATTGTTGGGTACATCTTTAACCACAACCGCACCTGCACCTATTTGGCAATTATCACCAATGGTAATATCACCAATAACGATCGCCCCAGTGTAAATAGATACATTATTTCCTATGGTAGGTCTTTTGCCGTTTACCTCACCAACGGTGACCAAATGGTTTACATAAAAATTTTCCCCAATGCTATTAGCATTAAGAATAGTGCAATATGGATGCCCTGTTAGAATACCACCGCCTATTTTTGTTCTTATATCAATGGTGAAATTAGTTTGTTTTCTACAATAGATATTCAATAAATGGGCAATAGCACCTCTAGTTCTATAATAAAAAATTGTCCTAAAATCTGGCGATTGTCTCAAAAAGGTCATTAATAGCGTTATACTGCTTTTGTTTATTTTTTTTTCAGTTGCCCATCTTTTTAAGTCTACATCAATAATCTTTTTATTTTGATGCATTGTGTACAAAAGAACATGTGGTATCAACAAAAAGTTATATAATAATATGTATAATTTCCTCATATGTTAAGCACATTTATAACATTTATCGTCAAAACTATTCTAAATAACGGGTAGCTACTTTTTCCAAATCGAACTTAGACAGTAAATCCTGTTTATTCTTCAATAATCTATCTTTATAATCTTCAGATTCCAATATCAATAGCATTGATTCTGCCAAGTCATACTCTTCTTTTATAAATGCTGAACTGTTAGGTATGCCAAGAGTACCTTTATACAGATTTGGAGTTATAATACCTGCCTCAACTTGAACACTTTTATCGGTGACTTCAACATCGTTCAAACTCATGAGTTCAATTACCCCTTTCGTACAGCATGATGACACTATGGGAGTTCCCACACAAATTGATTCTACTATAACATTGGGTGTGCCTTCGTAGTGTGATGCCAAAGCAAGTACTCTTGATTTCGCCAAATATTTATACGGGTTACTTTTTCTGCCGAGAAAAAAGATATTGTTTTCTATACCTAACCTGGCAATCTCGGATTTTATATATTTTTCAACACCGGCATCGCCATCACCTATTAAAACTAACTTAGCATCATTCTTTTCTTTTAATACTAGAGCGAAAGCTTTTACCAAGTGCCAGGGAGATTTTTGTGTTGAAAGTCTCCCAAGAAACAAAACTGTATTTTCAGTAAACAAATCAATTTCGTTGGAATCTACGATTGGTTCTTTGGCCTTACCGTTAATTTCTACAACATCATGTGGATTATAGATAACTGTAAGTTTTTCCTTGAATTTAAAGTTGCATTTATCTATAAGGTCTTCCTTGATGGCATTACTGATACATACGACCTTATTTAGCCCGCCATAGGTATATTTATATCCAAACCTAGTCATTTTGCTCAGTAAAGAGTTATTGCTTAATTCTACACTTTTTAAAGCGTGAATGCTGGCTATTTTATAATCGCTCGTAAACGTCAAGGAGCTATATACGTTAGGCATTGCACCAAAGGCAATGGAATGTGTGATTTTATATTTCTTTATTATTTTACGTAGCTCAAAGGGTGCTGACAAATAAAAAGACAATCTTGAAATTTTGGACATTTCACTAAAATCTTTTTTGGATAAGTAAAGCTCATCATCATTGAAGTTTATGATATCATTCTCAAGTTTAATGAACTTTAGCGCTTTTACATTGTACCCCTTTTTTTTATAAAAATTATAAAAAGAATAAGCGAGCCTTTCCATTCCTCCAACACCTCCATAGGGTAATATCAGTAAGATGTTTTTCATAATTATTTTCGAGTAAGATTTTTAAACAATAAATCCCACTTAGCGGCTATTTGCTCCGGCAGGTATTGTTGTACGTCTTTTCGTGCCTGTCTCCCCATCTTGATCCTTTTATCTTTATCTGAAATTAATTCGCAAATCGCGCTGGCCAAGCCAGCGATATCGTTATTTTCAACCAAGATACCGTTGTTTTCATGCTGTATGATATCCGATGGGCCAAAAGGGCAATCAAAAGAGATACAGGGAACACTATAAGCCATAGCCTCTGTAAGCACCATCCCAAAGCCTTCATACCTAGATGACATGACGTACAATGATGATTCGCTATATTTTTGGCCTATATCTTTAACGGGGCCATAAAAGTTAACGGTTTTACTTATGTTGAGTTGTTCGGCCAATGCTTCAAGCCCTTGCTCTTTGTCTATGGTACCATAAATATCCAAAACCCATGATGGATTTGATTCCTGCACTTTTTGCCAGCTTTTTAACAAACGGTCATACCCCTTTTGAAAGCTATGTTTGCCCACAGCAAGCACCTTTTTGTTTTCTAGGGAACTCAGTTGTTTTTTATCGGGAAAAAACGATAACGGATTCGGTATTATTTTTATATTTTTCAGATGCCACTCCTTGGCATTCCCGTGGGTCAACACTACAAAACTATCGTAGCGCCCTCCGGAAAAGTTCATTAACCTAAATTTGATATTAACCCAAAGCTTATCTAAACCTGAGTTTTTGTCTTTTTTTATCTCTACACTTTTCGATACATGTCTTTCATATATCATAGGGTACTTTTTACCTGTGATTATGGGAAGAAAAAGCCCTTTTAAACCATCGTCACAAACCAATACAATGTCTGGCTCTAGGCGGTCTATAGTTTTTCTTATCCCTTTTCTATATTGTAAGAGATAGCTTACTGGATTCCCCTTTGCATTGATATTGTGAAAATTAATTCTGGAGCTAAAATCGTAAAAAAGATCGGTCTCCTTTTGGTTTAGGGTCACCACATGAACGTCGTACGTATATTGCTCGGCAAAATAGCTAGCCTTTATGGATAGTACCCTTTCCAACCCTCCCGGACCATCAATTCTATTTACAATATATAAGAGTCTCATCTACGAAGGCGTTACATACTATTATATTCTTGCCCTTACCTTTTCTTTTAGAGCATTGGCCAAATCGTGATGCTTTTCCAGATTTTTTACTTTGGTATCCGCATCAATTTTTCCGTTTAGGTCAAAATTTGACGTAAACTCGCCCGTAGTACTGTTTATATCAACCCTGTTAAAAAGTTCCAAAATACCCTCAAAACGGCAAGAATCCACAAAACTGTCAAACCCATTGACAAATATCACGGGCGTCCCTAAGGCCAAACAGGGCAAGGCACAATGTATTCGTGAAGTAATGACCAGTTTTGCTCTTGCATATTTATCCAAAAGCTCCTCGGCCATCTTAAATTTTTCCTCATCCGAGTATGTGTTTGAAGGCGGTTCCTGATTCACGAATTCAGCCGATTCCAAAAGCGCTGCGCTTATAAATTTCTTTAAATGTCTTTTCTTTTTTCCCAGTAAAAAGGCTTTGCCGTTTAAAATATTCTTAACCGTGTGCTTGGCGTTATAAAATATTTTTTCCGGTCTTGGATAGCTGTATAGGGGATCAACGATGTATACATTGTCTCCCCGTTCGGAATCGTCTACCTTATAGGAATCCAAGGTTAAGGTAAGGCATCCCGTAAAATAGGCATCAATTCCCTTGTTGTTCAAAGTATCGGCTGTAAATTGATCCCTACAACCAATGGGCCCATGCTTTTTCAAATAGGCAATGCCTTTTTCGCTTAGCATAAAAGGGGCTGCGGTATTGTTCATATGAAAGGAAACAAAAATGGGGTCAATATCTTCCGAAGGCACCCAATTATGAATGTTATGGGTAAACCAACCGTTCATAATCAGTTTAACCTTTTCCCCTTTATATTCCCCAAGCTTTTCACGATTCAAAAAAATATCTACCTGAGGTAAAAACTGCTTGGCAGCCAAACTTTGTACATTGTCACCTACGTTAAAGAAATTTTTATTCTCGTCGTAGGTCAATAAACCATATTTCATATGTTCTAATTTATCTTTTATCGTTTAAGTCTTTTGTATAACTTGTACATACCGGAAAACTTGTTTCTCAACAAAAATTTCATATTTTTTTTCTCGGTTTGCGGATTATCTATTTTTTCTTGTAAAATCGTATCTATTTTACCGTTGGCGATTTCTCTTAAACGCTGCAGTTCTAATGTTGTATCCTTAAAAGTAAACGGTTCCTCCGCGTTTTTGGCTTTTTGCATCAACTCCCACCAAAAATATTGCATCCCCACGCTGGCGCCTCCACGATCGAGCACTTTGTACATTTCATCGTAAAATGTCCCATCTACCGCAAAACCATAATTATTTGGGTTTTCCCCGGCCAAGACCAAACCAAGGATAGTACGGTAACACTTTTCACAATTACTGCAATTAAAATCGGTATTTCTTTCCGAATAACAAACCCGAAGTCGAAAAGCGGTGCCTTTCTCTTTCCTGAAATTGGCTATTAAATCTACTTTATCCTGCCGTTTAAGCTCGTAACCATCATGTTTTACCTGTAAGCCCGCCCAACTGATTTTTTCGTCAATATCGGGAGTGGATCCCCAGGCCACCGCAACTTGCTCGGTATATGACGAGGCAATACACAAAGTATCATAACCCTTCAAATAAGAAACTGGGGCTACCGAACCTATTAATGAAAGCCCATGCTGAACCTTTCCCCACCAGCCTATATCTTTCAACAACAACTCCACTTGGTACGTGTAAAAGGCCCTTACGTTGGATTCTATGTATATTTTTTGGTTTTGCTCCAATAATTTTTCATTTTCGATAAAACCCGTAAAATCGTTCCATTGCGTTTTGTCCTCTATTGACATATCTGCGCCAAGAATGGTAATGAGGTCTGGGCTTTGGTCAAAATACCTGATGTAGGTGGCATAGGCATCTACGCCACCGCTGAAAAGCATGGCGGTATTGGTGACATTGTTTTTTTTATTGATCGAATTTTCAATTTCCTTTCGAAAGCTCAACTTGCCACCCAAATTATAGTTTGGGTACTGTTCGGCAAATTGTTTTTTGACCGATTCTACACTATTTGCAAAGCCTTTATCGATTTCCCCTACTCTAATTTCAAAATCACCAAACCATGATATAGGAAGAACGTTGCATAAAAAAGGAATTACCGCAATACTTTCGGGAACACCTGATACATTTTCTTCATATTTAATATAAAACGGATTCTTTTTATCAAAGAATTTTTTGCAATTGGCAGAAGTAGAATACTTGTAATCAATTCTTTTGCCACCGTCTTTAAAATCAATAGTATCAAGTACCAGCATTATGCATTTACTTTTAATTTATTAAAAAGGGGGGACAAGGTTTTTTTCATTAATTGCTTTTCAAAACGTATGGTTCCCAATGTAAACATCAACAGGATGTATACGGCACTATACAAGACCGCCTTTATAATAAAATTCAACCAACCTTGACCAGGCACCATATTTATTGCATACCCGATAATCAAAGTCAAAACGAACACGGGTAAAGTTTTGTGCAATAACTCTTTAAAGAAACGTAATATATTGATTTGTATTACTTTGTGGTAGTAATAATTCATCACATTCTGTACTACCACCCAACCGGCTACAGATCCGGAAATCATACCAACGGCACCATAGGTTTTTGCCAAGAAACCGCCAAGCACGGTACCTAAAATCAAAAAAACAAGATAGATGATAGCTTTGAACGACAGTTTGTTCCTAGCTTCGAGTATTGAATTACCAAAACCTTGTACCAAGGGGAGCGTGTACGCAAACATGATTATTAGGGCTATTAGCCAAGAATTATGATAAGACTCGCCCACCCATAAATACACGAATTGCTTACCGTACAAAAGAAAAGCCCCCAAAATATACATTAGCGCAATGAATGATAACCTACCTATCTTTATCATCATGTCGGTCAATTGTTCCGGGGTAGCATTATGCACTGTCATTTGGGTAGCCCTTGGTAGGAAAACACCCGAGATTGCTGTTGAAAAAGCGCCGTAATACGTACCAAGCATAACACCAACGGCAAAAATAGCTACTGTTACAGGATTAGCCACTATACCGAGCACCATTTGCCCTACTCTCCATTGAAATTGACCTACCAGTACGAAAATAAAAATCCAAATGGAGTAACCGAAAATTTTTCTTAAAAGCCTTTTGTTAAAGTCATGAAGCTTGAATTTGACTTTTAGATTCCTGAAAACATAAACCATCATTATAGTGATGAATATGACATTGAGCGATACATCCAGTATTACCATAGAAACCGCATCACCGCCCAAAAGCAAAACCCCGACCACGAGCAAAGACCTCAATACATAACGAATAATCTTCGTCATTTTAGGAAACACAAATTTTTCATACCCAAAACAAACACCATCAAAAACACCCGCAGGAAGAACAATTGCCAAAGAAACTATGAGTATGGCAAACATTATTTTTGCACTCTCCATTTGTTTTGGGTTCAACGAGTTTTCAAATATTGAGTCTATATTGAAGTAACAAATCGTACCAACAATAATTACCAATGTTGATATCACTGCATAAATAATCATGGTCGTGGCCAAAAAATTCTCTTCTCCTTCTTTATCCTTTTCCGCCCTATATTTTGCTACAAAACGAACCACGGTATTTGTGAGACCAAAGTCCAACACGGCAATATAACCTACAAAGGCACCTATGAGCGTATACAGCCCATATTCTGCATCACCCAATTGTTTTATGATGAATGGGGTAAGAAACAACCCTACTACATTTGTTAATATAATGGTAGTATAGTTAAGAAAAGCACCTTTTTTAAGTTGACTCAATTTTAATTATTTAGTGGATATTTGGGATTTTATAGGCGTCCATTCACCTTTTCCTCAAGTATGCCCTTAACATCATAAACAATACCCTCGGGCAATACTAAATCTGACAACTGCAACTTTAAAAATTCTTTATGTGCCACTGTTAAAATAACAGCATCAAACTTTGTTTGCGGTAATTTTTGAGTTGTTTCAAGTTTATACTCGTGCTTGACTTCTTCTGGGTTTGCCCATGGGTCGTAAACGGTAACGTCCATGCCAAAATCCTTCAGGTTTCGTATGACATCTACCGCTCGCGTATTTCTCACGTCCGGACAGTTTTCCTTAAAAGTGATGCCCAACACCAGTACTCTGGCATTTTTAATCTTGATATCTTCCTTTACCATCAACTTTACTACTTCCGAAGCTACATAAGGCCCCATACTGTCATTTAATCTTCGCCCTGCCAGTATTATTTCCGGGTGGTATCCAAACTCCTGTGCGCGCTGTGCCAAATAGTAGGGGTCTACCCCAATACAATGCCCACCGACCAAGCCGGGCTTGAAGGGGAGAAAGTTCCATTTGGTACCTGCTGCTTCCAGAACGGCATGGGTATCAATATCCATTAAATTAAAAATTTTGGCCAGCTCGTTAACAAATGCAATGTTGATGTCACGTTGCGAGTTTTCTATCACCTTCGCCGCCTCTGCAACTTTGATAGTAGGTGCTAAATGCGTACCTGCCGTAATTACGGACTTGTAGAGCAAATCTACCTTTTGTCCAATTTCTGGAGTAGAGCCAGATGTGACCTTTAGTATTTTTTCAACGGTATGCTCTTTGTCACCCGGGTTTATACGCTCTGGCGAATAACCGGCATAAAAATCAACATTAAAGGCAAGACCGCTCGTCTTTTCAAGTACGGGAATACATTCTTCTTCGGTGGCACCAGGGAAAACGGTTGATTCATAAATGACGATATCCCCTTTCTTTAATACCTTTCCTACGGTTTCACTGGACTTGTAGAGCGGGGTAAGGTCAGGTCTGTTATTTTTATCCACCGGGGTAGGGACAGTTATGATATAGTAATTACAATCTCTAATATCATCCAAATTATCCGAGCAGTAAAGCCCCGTATTCATAGTTGCGGAGTTGGATAAGACTTTTTTCAAAACATCATCTTCTATTTCTAATGTGCTGTCCTTGCCCGATTGTAACTCTTTAACCCTTTGTTGATTGATATCAAAACCGACTACGGGATACTTTGTGGCAAACAAACGGGCAAGCGGCAGACCCACATATCCCAAACCTATTACTGCAATTTTATCTGATTTCATCAATCTCTATTTTTTTCCTATTTGATAGTATTCAAATCCGTTCTTTAGCATTCTGGCATGGTTGTATTGATTTCTACCATCAAATATTATCGGTTGTTTCAATTGTTTTTTCAGTTCTTCAAAATCGGGAGACCTAAATTCTTTCCATTCCGTCAACAATATCATGGCATCCGAATTTTGGAGCGTCTTGTACTTAGAGTCGAAGTACGTTATATTTTTTGTGTCCTTTAAATAAAAATGTTGTGCTTCTTCTGTTGCTTTTGGGTCGTAGGCATGTATTTTAGCACCTCTTTTTACCAATTCCTTAATGATATATATTGATGGTGCCTCGCGCATATCGTCAGTTTCAGGCTTAAAGGCCAACCCCCAGATAGAAAAGGTCTTGTTGGTCAGATCTTCGCCAAACCTTTGAATTATTTTGTTGGCGATAACCAGTTTTTGTTTATCGTTCACATTTTCAACAGCACTGATCAATTCAGCGGTATATCCATTTTCTTCTGCGGTTTTTTTTAAGGCTTTTACATCTTTTGGAAAGCAGGACCCGCCATACCCACTGCCGGGATAAATAAAGCTATAGCCTATTCTACTATCCGAACCAATACCAATCCTTACCTTGTTTACATCTGCCCCTACCAATTCGCAAATATTGGCGATTTCGTTCATAAAAGAGATTTTCGTGGCCAACATGGCATTTGCCACATATTTGGTCATTTCGGCAGAACGCACATCCATCGTGATCAAACGATCCATACTGCTCCTGAAAAACGGTGCATACAATGCCCTCATCTTTTCGGTGGCCTCTTCATTGTCCGAACCTACAACGACCCTATCCGGTTTCATAAAATCGTTTATGGCATCCCCTTCCTTTAAAAATTCAGGATTTGACACCACATGAAAATCCATTGGCTCATTTCTATGGTCCAATTCTTTCTGTATGGCCGCCTTTACTTTGTCGGCCGTTCCCACAGGCACCGTAGACTTATCGACTATGATCAAGTTGTTGTGCATGTGTTGTCCTATCTCTTTGGCTACTTGAAGTACGTATTTTAGGTCGGCCGAACCGTCTTCTCCCATGGGTGTACCCACTGCTATAAAGGCGATATCACATTTTTCTAGGTGATTTTTGAGGTTTGTGCTAAAATACAAGGTTTTATTGCTGACATTGCGTTTTACCATTGTTTCCAACCCGGGCTCGTATATAGGTATTATACCATTTCTTAAGCCATCTATTTTTTTTTCATCTATGTCTATACAGGTAACCGTATTGCCCATTTCGGCAAAACAAGCACCACTAACAAGACCTACATAGCCCGTACCTATTATTGTTAAATTCATTTTTTTACTTTAAATTTTCCCAATACCAATTTACGGCTTCTTTCAAACCTGATTTTATATCAAACTTCGGGTCATATCCTAGTATGTTTTTTGCCTTCTCTATCGATGCTAAAGAGTGGGGGACATCCCCTTGTCTACTTGGCCCGTATTTTACTTCTACATCGGCTATTTTAGGATCAAAATTTGACAGGTATTTTTTTAACAGTTCAACAAGTTCGTTTAAATCGGTTCGTTCCCCATATGCGACATTATACACCGTGTTGGTCGCTTCTGGATTTTTGGAAACAATGGCACGTACGTTCATTTCAATTACATTGTCTATATATGTAAAATCCCTAGAAAATGTACCATCCCCATTTATAACAGGAGATTCATACTTCATTAGTTGCATCACAAATTTTGGGATAACGGCGGCATACGCTCCATTTGGATCCTGTTTGCGCCCAAAAACATTAAAATATCTGAGCCCTACGGTTTCCAAACCGTAGGTTTTACTAAAAATATCGGCATAAAGCTCATTTACATATTTGGTTATTGCATATGGCGATAATGGCTTACCAATGGTATCCTCTACCTTTGGCAAGTTCTTTGAATCCCCGTATGTTGAAGAACTTGCAGCGTATATAAATCGCTGTATCTTGGCATCACGTGCCGCTACAAGCATGTTCAAGAAACCGGAAACATTCACTTGATTACTGGTAATTGGATCATTTATTGACCGTGGTACAGAACCCAAAGCAGCTTGATGCAGAACATAATCAATATTTTCACAAGCTTGATGACAATCATTTAAGTTTCTAATGTCACCTTCAACCAATTTAAAATTTGAATTCGATAAAAGATGATCAATATTGTCCTTTTTGCCTGTCGCAAAATTATCGAGACATACGACTTTGTTGTTATTTTTCAATAAAGCCTCGCAGAGATTGGATCCTATAAAACCAGCCCCACCGGTAACTAAAATGTTCTTTTCAGGACTAAGGTTTAACGTGTCTATGTTCATAGTATGAATTTTCAAGCGCAAAGATGTGGAAAACATCTTAGAAAACAGTAGATTTTTACTTTAAGTAACCCTTATTATCGTTGAAACTAAGCAATTGAATTTCAATTTTAATAATTTACACGTTATTGAATAGGTTTTGGTTGCTCTTCGCTGCTAATCAATGGCTTATTGCTATTGATTCATGAAATAATGATTTTTGTACCAATCAACAAATTTTTTGACACCTTCGGTAATATCGGTATTTGGCCTATAACCGTAATCCTTTACCAAATCATCTACATTTGCCCATGTTTTTTTTACATCGCCTGGTTGCATTGGCATCAATATTTTTTGTGCTTTTGCACCCAAGTTTTCTTCAATGGCTTCAATAAAGTCCAATAATTTGACAGATTTGTTGTTACCTACATTATAGATTTTGTACAAGTCTTTTTCTCTTGGTTTTTTTTGAAGTATCTCAAGTATTACATTGTTTACATCTTCTATATATGTGAAGTCCCTTTCTAGATTACCGTCATTGAATACTTTGATCGGTTTGTTTTGCATTATAGCTTGGGTAAATAGGAAAAGTGCCATATCTGGGCGGCCCCATGGACCATAAACCGTAAAAAATCGTAAACCTGTTGTGGGTATATTGTACAAATGACTGTAAGTATAGGCCATAAGCTCATTACTTTTTTTCGTGGCCGCATATAAACTAATGGGGTTGTCCACATTGTCCGATGTTTCAAAAGGAATTTTCTCGTTCATACCGTAAACGCTTGAACTACTAGCATACACAAGATGTTTGATCGTATATTTTTTACTGCATTCCAATATGTTCAAAAAACCAACGATATTACTGTCAATATAAGCTTCTGGATGTTCCAGACTATAACGCACCCCAGCTTGGGCCGCCAGGTTACATACGATATCAAATTGTTCATTTTCGAAAAGCCCGGGCAGTGCATCTTTATCTTCAAGATTTAACCGAATAAATTTGAAGTTATCGTATATGCTACTTGTTGCTATGGTTCCGAATGATTCTACATTTTTTTGCTCTATTCCCAATTGGGTTAGTCTATCGTATTTGAGCTCTACGTTGTAGTAGTCGTTGATATTGTCTAAACCTACTACATCATGACCATTTATCAAACAGTTGTGGCATACATGATAACCAATAAAACCAGCAGCGCCTGTTACTAGAATTTTCAATTGTATTGTTTTTGCAAAGATGCGAAATCATTTTTTAATCTTTTTATTATACACCTTAAGGTATATGGGATTCAAGAAGAGTTTCCCTTTTGTTTTGATATTCAAATACCTTTAATAAAATTGTTGCGTATTTTAAAAGAATAAGATGTTGACATGTTGGTTAGATTGCTTTTGAGAAACGAAAAATAGCACTTCTACATGGCTCAGCAGAACTATCGAGAACAATTTGATTATAATTTCCATTCTGGATGCGTATTTTTATTCATTTCAATCTTAAAATTCACTCGAATTGACTGAATTTACTTAAAATACCAATGAGTTCTAATAATTGAAGCGATATATCCATTCAAGGTTTTAAAAGCGGTGTATTCAATATGGTTTTTGCCGAGGTCAAAACACCATTGCTTTTATAAGTAAGCATTAATTTATAGTTATGATAATTATCGGGGATTTTAATTTGAATCTGAGGACCATATCCCATTTTTTTTGAGGCTAACGGATTTCCATAAGAATCGGTTTTGATTAATGACCACTCCATTTTGCTATCAGGTGTGGTATTTGGAAATCTTATCCATCTATCGTCCTTTAGGAGCAATGCATGATATACATATAATGTCTCTACATTGAGTAATGTAGATGGAGGGAGTATGCGTATTTTTGGCGTAACACTCGAGAGTTCTTGATTTTGTAGTTTTGCCCTTACCAAGTCATACGTATATTTTTTTCTACCTTCTTTGTCTAACAGGCCATCAAAAGATAATTTATGACTTTCCCATTGATCTTGCCAATTTCGTATTATAAATTTATTTGACAATGTTTTTGTCTCTAGGTAATCCGACCCTAGAATATCACCTATATAGAATTGACTTAAAATATTCTTATGGTTTTTAGCTACGTAATTAAGGTTATTGGTATTGGAAACGATAAGAGAAAACATATCTATTGGGATATCATTATCCCTTACGATTCCCACAATTTTTTTCGTGTGCTTAGAAGTCTTTACATCAAGGGACAACACTCTATCGGCATCAATTTCCTTTAGATCTACAGCCAATTTTTTTATCCAATCTATATATGCTATTTTTTGTAAATCTTGAATCGGAGGATTTAAATTATCATTGAATTTGTCCCATAAATCGTTTCCTATGTTCCATGCAATTATATTTGATTGGGATTTTAATTTCGTTACTTTTTTAAGTATTTTCTTTTTATGGCTTTCGAGTTTTACGGAGTCTGACACGAAATCTAAATCACTGGGAATCCAGAAGCTGTAAATGATATTCAATTTATTTTTCTCCGAATATTTTAAAACGTTTTGGTCATAAACACTCAACCCTTCGTACCTGAGTGTATTGAAACCAACACTTTGTATTAGCTCAAAATCTTTTTCTAACTGGTCTTTGTCCAATACAAAATGATTGTTTTTCCAGTTTTGGCCCTTTTTGTATCGAACCCCTTTCATTGTAAAATTAAAATGTATGGGACTATATTTTTTTGATGATTTTGATATGGGCCATGTATAATTTTGAGGTTGTAAAATATATTTTGGGAGTGAGTGATTCAATGCCGTATCGATAACAGATAATTTTTCAAATGTCCAATCCAAGCTGCCGTTTTGATGATAAACTGTTTTGGGAATATTATCATCAACATTACTATTGAATAGTATGATCGATTTAATTTCAGGAAAATCTTTTTTTATGGTGCGTATTGCTTTTTTTGACCAACTCGCTTGGTCGCCTCCCAGTTTTAGCGACCCAAACTCGGTAAGCATTACCGGTTTTTTGGGAAGGTTTTTAAATTTCTCGTGAAAGGGCTTGTATAAATCCTCAAATTCATACCATTTACCATCAGAATTGTATGTACCATAATTTAAGGCGGTAACACCGATCCAGTCTACATAATCTGAGCCCGGAAAATAGTTTTCAACAGCATTAGGTTTCCAAGGGTTCCAAACCCAAACCACATTGTTTCCTTTTATTGAACCAAACAGGGAATGAATATGCTTCCAAGCTTTTATGAATTCTGACGAGGTATTATCGCCACTAGGGGACCAGGGGTAGAACGGGTTGTCAAATTCATGCGCAAATCTCAGGAATACCGGGCGTTTATAACTTTTTAGTTGTTTGGCGATTTTCAGGATATATGCATCATAGATACCTTCTTTAATCCGCTTAAAAATTTTTCGCTCTTTTTCTTCGGGGCCCAACCCGTTGTTGAAAGTAAAATCACTGGCCCAAGGTTCCCATGTTATAAGTGGTATGCTATTGTTTTTATAAATTTTTTCAATCAAATTTTTCGGATATGGGTTTTTCTGTTCATCTCCCCAAGCTAAATAAACAGAAATAATATCAAACGACATATTATTTTTGTTTTCCAGCTTTTCAATAGCTTCAATATTTGATAACCCACCATGACTTGTTGGCTGAAAAATCCCCAAATAATTGTTGGCTGTTATATATTTGCTTGTTGATTCAATGGTATCCCATTTGTTATTTTCAAGTTTTATTAACGAAAAAAACGATATTACAATAAATAACATCAACAAGGGCAGTGCAAGTGGCCGTATCAAACTGAATATTTTATAGGAAACCTCTCTTTTTTTGCTCTTTATCCTTACAAAAAAAGAAATTGCCGAAGTTTTCAATCTGTTCCTTATGAACCGATTATCATTAGTTTTACTGGTTGCCAGATATAAACTAAAAAACATGAATGCGGTATTGATTACAGCAAAGCCGGACATCATCAACGAAAATGGGGTCAAGTCCACACTCAAACCATAGATGACAGAAAATATAGATAGGATACCTATAACTAAATTTGGAATGGCAATTTTAAGATTGGTCGAATTTTCGCCGTCTTTAGGAGTAGGTAGATAAGGTATTTTTTTCTTGATTATGGTATAAATAAAACCAAGAAGGTAAACCCACCAGGTAGCAATCTGCAATAGGCCACCCATAAGATGAAACCCTCTTTCCTCTTTTTCTATAACCCACTTTTGAATATATGCTCTTATCAACAAGGTGCTGGCACTCATGGGTAGTATTATATATATGAAAAAAAGAATGTTACCGCTCCATGGGGTTTTGGACAATAGCAGGGAAAGAATGGGGATTAAAAAATTTATCAGTGTAGTTAAACCCACCAAATAGTGCAATGGCAATAAGCCGTAGTGAAATTTTTGCCGTAAGGTAAAATTCTTGAACAGTTTTGGGTAAACGTAAAACAATAGATCAAAAGTTCCTCTGGCCCATTTTAGTTGTTGTTTAAAAAAAGATGTAAGACTAGAGGGTGCCAGGCCTTTGGCCAAGACCAATGGTACGTAGACAGATTCCCACCCTTTGGCATGTAGTAGCATAGAAGTATGCATATCCTCGGACAACCCAGGTGCATGACCCCCGATACTATCCAGAGCTGCTCTTCTGAATGTACAATTGGCCCCTATGGCATTTGTTGTCCCATATGAGTTCATTGACATCATCATGGGCCCATAAAACTGAAAAGTCTGTTCAGCGGCACCCTTGGCAACAAGGGTCTCCCTTATATTGTAATACGATTGTACAATTTGGACAAAACCGATTTTTTCATTTTCAAAATGGGGTATTATGGGGTCTAAAAAGTTGGGCAAAGGTACATGGTCGGGGTCTAATATGACACAAATTTCACCGGTCGCCTGTTTTAGGGCATTGTTTATATTTCCTGCTTTGGCATTTATTCTATTGGTTCTTGTAACATGTTTTACCCCTAACTTTTTACAGACCTCAATAAGATATGGGTCATTGGCTTCGTCACATAGATAGGTTGTATGCGGGTAGGTAATTTTTTGGATGGCCTCCAGGGTTTCAATAATCATGTCATAAGGTTCTCCGGGAAAATAAGTTGTCAAAATATCAACAGAGAATTCTTTTGTGGATTTTGGGGTTTGAGGTTTTGAAATATCTAGATAATGATACCATATATACAGCTTTCTGAGTACACTATAGCTTATGGTAACTACAAGTGGGTAGTACAAAAATGGATACCCTTTGTACTCGGGCCTGAAAAACCAAAAAAGAAAATTAGCGGTACATAATACCCCGATAGTGATTAGTAAGCGTATGGTGAATTTTTCCTTTTTTGTTGGGGGCATCATAGTCTTAGGCTATTTATCATCTGATGTTTTTAAAACATAAAATGGAGTGTTCGCTGTTGAAAAACTTCCTTTTTTATCTATGACTTTAACAAAAATCCGATAAGGGCCCTCTTTGGAGGGCGTTTTAAAAATTGCTTTGTCCCTCAATGATTTTAAGATGACGTTTTCTTCAACTGCTGGCTTTTTTTCAATATCCCATTCTTTGTAATACCAAGCTTCTGGATATATTTCCCATTTAAAAACAAGTGATGTATCTATAGTACTGTTGAACAACAATTTTGATTCTAAAGTGTCATTAGAGGTAAAAATCAATTGGTCTTGAGACCCCTTGTCATCTACCAGCATATATTTGATCTGAGGAACGGAATCATTCGAAACCGGTGTATTTTTCCAAATACTTTTCAAACTATAATATGCTTGGGATTTCCTTCCTTTTTCATCAAAAATGTTAAACCATGTATGGGTTCTTTCCTGTTTTTGACCCCAATAAAAGACAACACTCCCCAAACCGTCTTCGTTTGATTTCAAATGATCGGTAAATCTCTCTTTATATTGCTCTCCTTTTTTTGTGCTTGTAGGTTCAATCGGTGACTGCCATATGGTCTTTTTTTCCTCCCAAGGCCCATTATTTCCCCATTCGCTATAATAATGAGGTATTTGCCTTCTTGTGTAGGTAAAAACTTCTGACAACAAAGGCTTTACATCTGCAATGCTTCCAAATACATTATAGCCTATGACATCTATATGTGGTGAATGCAAGTGTATGCTCAATGTTTGTTTTCTTGAGGCCGCATTGATAGAAGTACTTATCAAGTGGTCCGGATCCTCTTTATGTATGATATCTATCAAGTCGTTATACGTTTTTATGAAATCGTTTTTAAAGATCGTAAACGGATATTCAACTTCGTTTCCCAAGTTCCAAAATAACAAAGCAGGGTAGTTTTTATACCGTTTAACGAATGCACCTACCCATTTTTTCAACTCTTTGTTATTTTGGGAATTACTGTAATAATTATAATTTTTATTATATCTGGGAACGGGTATGTCAACTATTACTGAAATTCCCAACTTTTCGGCTTTTATAAGGGTGGAATCTAGATGTATGGTGTCATATACCCTAAACGTATTTCCTCCTGCTTCAAAAAGTTCATTCAGATGACCTTTGCCAGCGGCTCCTTTGATGGTAAACGGCTTTCCGTCTTTGTGCAAAATGTTTTTGCCATTTATGTTTTTTATATGAACCTTACCTACAAGAGGTTTTGATTTTGGAACGGAAAATATAAGGTGCAGAACAAGAAGAGCTGTTCCAAATATGATTGAGAATATTAGGGGGATTTTATATCTCTTACGCAAATTCTATGTTTTGGGGAAACTTTAAAATACCTGGTATGTAAATCGATATTTATATTTTCCGATACAAATATATAGGTAACGGATAAACTTCTTGATAATTTTGCCTGTAGATTAAAAATTTTGAAACCAGTTTTTATTATCGATTATGACTATTATTTAAATATATCATTGCCAATTAACCTTTAAAACTAATAGATTATAGATAAATGATATCGAAATGATTAAAAATTATCTAGGTTTGTCCGCATAAAGATCGACAAAGATTTTTGAACTCTACGTATGCTTTTTAATTCTTTTGATTTTCTTATTTTCTTTCCGTTGGTTGTCATACTTTATTATACCATAAGGCATTCATACAGATGGCTTTTATTATTGGTGTCGAGCTATTATTTTTATGGAGCATTAGAGCCAAGTCTGATACCATTGTTATGGATTTCTACCTTGACGGATTATTACTGTGGAAAAAAAATATATGGGCAGAAAAAGCAAAAAATCCGGAAAATATTTTTATTCATCAGCCTTACGATTAATATAGGTCTATTGGTCGGGTTTAAATATTTGCACTTCATTACCTCAAGTTT
Source organism: Costertonia aggregata (assembly GCF_013402795.1). Lineage (GTDB taxonomy): Bacteria > Bacteroidota > Bacteroidia > Flavobacteriales > Flavobacteriaceae > Costertonia > Costertonia aggregata. The sequence continues at coordinate 3,382,367 of NZ_CP058595.1, forward strand.
TTTTGAATTAGTTGAATTTTTGGGCTTAAGTACAACCAAACCTCATGTGGCGAATAACTTTGTTTTTTCCAAAATCTTACTTCCCGTGGGTATTAGCTTCTATACCTTTCAAACGATGAGCTATACTATTGATGTATACCGAAAAAAAATCGTTCCAGAAATGCATTTGGGCAAATTTGCACTATTTGTATCATTTTTCCCTCAACTGGTTGCGGGACCCATTGAGCGTGCCAACAGGCTTTTACCTCAATTTTATGAAAAAGTAAAATTCAATGTAAAAAATATAAAGAGGGGGTTAATATTTATGGCCTGGGGTTTTTTTTTGAAAGTTGTCGTAGCAGATAGGTTAGGTATTTATGTTGATGAGGCTTTTTTGAACCCTGCCGATCATTCTGGGATACCTTTGGCATTGGGTGGGTTTTTCTTTGGTTTTCAAATTTATTACGATTTTTCTGCATACACTGCTATTGCAATCGGTTCTGCCAAAGTTTTGGGTATAGACTTGATGCAAAATTTTAATCGGCCTTTCTTTTCAACATCTGCCAATGAGTTTTGGAAAAAATGGCATATATCGCTCATGCAATGGATGCGGGACTACATATACTTGCCCTTACGAAGAAATCTTAAAATGTCTAGGTTGACTTCGGTTTTCATTGTCTTTTTCATTAATGGGCTGTGGCATGGTGCCAATTGGACATTTATAATTTGGAGTTTATTGAACGGATTGTTCTTGGTGGTAGAAATAGCCACCTTACCCTTACGGAATAAAATATTCATGATATTAAAAGTTCCTAATGTAGTGGTTTCGTTTCTCGGATGGGTAATGACCATTGGCTATTTGATTTTTACGCTCATATTTTTCAGAGCTAGTTCTTTAGGCCATGCCTTTTTATATATAAAGAATGTATTTCGTGTAAGAGCCCTTAACCCCAATATAATTGATAATTATCTAGAGGTTTTTATCAGTATTGGTTTCATTGTTTTAGTTCAGCTAATACATTATTTTAAAGGGAACCGTAAAATTTACGAATTGGTAGAAAACAAACACTTTTTGACGAGATGGGCGTTATATTCGGCCTATATATTGATAACAGTTCTTTTTGCCATAAATAGGCAAAACAATTTTATATATTTCCAGTTTTAATATGAAGGGTTTTTTAATAAAGGTTAGTCTGTTTACAGCACTCTTCATAAGTGTTTACTTTTCTTTTTTGTATAAGTTGTCAACGGGTTACGTAGATGGCTATTATTATAAATTTTGTGGGGAAGGAGAAAGTTTGATTATTGGTCTTTCTAGAGCACATGACGGTATTGTTCCAGAAATAATAAATAAAAGCCTAATGGTGAGTGATTTCAATGGGAAAAAGATTTCAAATTTTGCATTTGAAAAATCCCAATCGCCTTTTGGAGAAGTGTATTTAGAGTCAATCAAAAGAAAAATTGGAAATAGTAAAGGGAGAGGCCTATTCATCATATCGGTTACACCTGGTAGTTTTCTTGCTTTAAAGGGCATGACAGATAAGGAAATCGAAAAAAGGGACAAAAAAATAATGATGTTGGGCAAGGTTTCAGATGTCACATCCAATCCTAATTTTTCATATCTAACAAATTGTTATGGGAATCCCCTCTACAATATTTTTTTTAACGATAAGAACAAAATATCCAATAGGATAGTGCATCCCAGCGGTTGGAACGAGTTTAGGATGAAAAGTGAATCTTATAACGTTATGAAATCAGATTTGAAACTATGGAAATCACAAACGTTGGAAGGGTATAAAGCTATATATGAGAAAGAAGCAGTTTCTGAATATCGTATTGCCTCTTTAAAAAAATTGATTCGCTTTTTAAAGAAAAAAGGAGAGGTTGTTCTTGTAAGAATGCCTACTTCAGAAGAAGTCAACGAATTTGAAAACAAAAAATGGGAATTTTTTAATGTTGAAATTGATTCAATGGCAAAAAAAATCGATATCAAGTATTTGGATTATTCCGATAATTTTATGTTCAACACTTATGATGGTTCGCATTTGGTGTCTGAAAGTGCAAAATCTTTTACTGGCTTGTTGGCCGATGATATAAAAAAACACCTTGAAAACGAATGAATTAATAGTCGTTTCAGTATATTTATCGTTAAATTGTAAGTAAACTAAATATAATTTTGTTGTTGTTCAACGATTATTCATATGCTTTGGCGAATTCTCCTTCAAAATCTCACATTTGCATAAAATTAAATTTATTTTTGAGTACCCAAGCCAATATCTTTAATGAAAACACTTACTAATTCTAAAATTTGGTTGTCTTCCCCTCACATGGGAACAAAAGAACAAAAATTTGTTCAAGAAGCCTTTGATACTAATTGGATTGCGCCTCTTGGTCCAAACGTAAACAACTTTGAAAACGCGATAGCGACATACATTGATAATGACGTTAATGTAGCTGCACTCAGTTCTGGTACGGCAGCCATTCATTTAGCTCTTGAATTATTGGATGTTTCACATGGCGATGAGGTTTTATGCCAAAGCTTCACATTTTCCGCTTCTGCCAATCCCATACTATACTTGGGTGCTGTTCCTATTTTTATTGACAGTGAAAAGGATACATGGAATATTTCTCCCGTTTTGTTGGAAAAAGCTATTTTGGATAGAATGGCCAATGGTTCAAAGCCTAAGGCAATTGTAGCAGTACATCTTTATGGCATGCCTTACAAAGTGGACGAGATTAAAAATGTTGCTGATAAATATAGTATACCTGTTGTAGAGGATAGTGCCGAAGCTTTGGGGAGTACTTACAAGAATATCAAATGTAGTAGTTTTGGGGACATAGGTATTTTATCGTTCAATGGTAATAAGATTATAACCACATCGGGTGGGGGTGCTTTGGTGACCAAGGATAAAAAGATAAAGGACAAAGCCGTTTTCTTGGCAACACAAGCAAGGGACGACGCTCCGCATTATCAACATTCTTCGGTTGGGTATAACTATAGGATGAGCAATGTGCTGGCCGGTATAGGTTGCGGTCAAATGCAGGTTTTGGATGATAGGGTTTCTTCACGCAGGGCAAATCATGAGTTCTACAAAAAAGCATTGAAAAATCATAATGAAGTTGAATTTTTAGAAGAACCGGAAGGCTTTTTTTCCAATAGATGGCTTACCTGTATTTTATTGCCTTCATATGACCAGCGCGAAAAACTACGATTATCATTACTGGCGGATAATATAGAATCCCGCCCTTTGTGGAAGCCTATGCATTTACAACCTATCTTTGAAAAATATCCAAGTTTTCTGGATGGTACGTCCAAAGATTTATTCGAGAGGGGGTTGTGTTTGCCCAGTGGGTCCAATTTAACCGAACAGGATTTAGAGAGGATTGTATTGATTCTTAAAACTACTTTATCATGATACAAAATTACCTAACCAATACCGTTTTTAAATATGCTTCAAAATGGGTTGTACTATCAATTGATTTAGTTATAATAGCCGTCGCATTTGCACTTTCTTATTTTATCAGGTTTAACCTTACTTTAGATTTTGAAGTACAGCACTTGTTTATTCAGTTGCCCATTGTAATGGGCATAGCTGCTCTGTCCTTTATAATAACAGGCTCGTACAAGGGTGTTATACGGCACACGGGTGTAAGGGATGTATACAATCTTTTCAATGCAGTGTGTCTGTCCAGTATAATTACAATTTTCCTGGTCATTTTAAACAGGCAATATGGGATGGTCGATAATTTTACCATACCATTATCCATTATCATCATACATAGTTTGATAGGTTTTGTTTTACTTACTGCCTCTCGCTATGTTTTCAAGGGACTCTACTATAATTTTTTGAATACTTTCAAAGCATCCAAAAATGTTTTGATTTATGGAGCAGGGGAGTCAGGTATTCTCACTTATAATGCCATTACCAGCCATTCAAAAAGTAATGTAAAGGTAATTGGTTACGTTGATGGTGACAAGCAAAAAATCGGTAAGCAGATAAATGGGATCAGGGTTTACGGTAAACATGTCCTAAATGAGAGCTTTATCTTAAAAAAAGATATCACAGAGGTAATCTTTTCCATTCAAAACATAGATCATAAGAAACTGCGTTCTCTAGTTGAAAGCCTTGTAGACTATCCTGTTTTGGTTAAAATTGTCCCACCAGTAGAAGATTGGATAAACGGGGAGCTCAAAGCATCGCAGATAAAGCAAATCCAGATAGAAGATTTGTTGGATAGGGCACCCATAAATATCAAAAATTCCAAGATTTCGGGAGAATTGAGGGAAAAAGTCGTTTTGGTAACGGGAGGAGCAGGGTCAATAGGTAGCGAAATTGTCAGACAAATTTGTACTTATAAGTATAAATCCCTGATTGTGATAGATCAAGCAGAATCTGCTTTGTATGATCTACAGCAAGAATTAAAACAAAACGGGTTCCATAATTTCATTCCGATTGTTGGTGACATTCGTGACAAGAATAGGATGGGCAATATTTTTCAGGAATATAGCCCAAATCTCGTTTTTCATGCAGCGGCATACAAGCATGTCCCTTTAATGGAATACAATTCATACGAAGCTATAAAAATCAATGTAGCGGGTACCAAGGTTGTAGCAGATTTATCGGTAACATATGATGTTGATAAATTTGTATTTGTATCTACAGACAAAGCTGTAAATCCCACCAATGTTATGGGAGCAACCAAAAGAATTGCTGAAATGTACATTGGCTGTATGCAGCAAAAAAATAAGACCAAGTTCATAACTACGCGTTTTGGAAATGTATTAGGTTCGAACGGTTCTGTAATACCGCTTTTCAAAAAACAGATTGAAAAGGGAGGACCTTTGACCGTGACCCACAAAGATGTTACTCGGTATTTTATGACCATACCTGAAGCCTCACAATTGGTTTTGGAAGCTGGGGCAATGGGGAAAGGTGGCGAGATATTCATTTTCGACATGGGCGAGTCTGTACGTATATTTGATTTGGCCAAAAACATGATAAAGTTATCGGGTCTTCAATATCCTGATGAAATGGATATTAAGATAACCGGCTTGAGGCCGGGCGAAAAGCTATATGAGGAATTATTGGCCAATGGCGAAAATACATTGCCAACTTATCACAAAAAAATAATGATTAGTAAGGTTAGGGAAATGGATTATGAGTCCATTAGATCCAGCATTGATCAACTTTGCGTATCCAATATGTTTTTTGATGGTGGTATTGTAGGTATTATGAAAAAAATAGTTCCCGAGTACATTTCGAAAAACTCTAAACTTTGTGAAATCGATAACAAGAACACCCTTGACCAACAACACAAAGATTTCAATAAAAAATCGGAAACTGTCATAAATTGAAAAATATGCATAAAAGACTAACCAGAAAAGTTTTGATATTGGTATCGTCAATATCAATTCTAACGTCATGTGGCTCTAAAAAAGACATCGTTTATTTTCAGGATTCTTCAAATTTTGAAACTATAATAGACAAAGACAATTTTGTTCCAAAATTTAAGGTAGATGATGAGGTCGCCATTTATGTCTCAACTTTGAATCCTGAGGCAAGCATACCATTCAATTTGTTTAGAAGAGTAGGTGAGAGTGGTGGTGGAGAGGCTAGTCAGGTCAATTATTTAATAGACGAAAAAGGTGAAATAGATTTTCCGGTCATTGGAAAAATTAAGATTGTAGGTCTTTCACCTGAAGAGGTAAGAGTATTGCTTCAGAAAAAATTATCCGATTATCTCAAAGACCCGATTATTAATATCAGACTCAGAAACTTTACAGTGACCATTTTGGGCGAGGTTAACAATCCTGGAACTTTTCCTGTTTTTGGTGAGCAAGTCACCATTTTAGAGGCGTTGGGTCTTGCAGGAGATATTTCAATACAGGGTAAAAGAGACAATGTTTTGGTAATAAGGGATTTTAATGGGACCAAGGTTTACAACAGAATAGATTTAAGAAGTAAAAATGCCATGAGTTCTCCTGTTTTTTACCTTACCCAAAATGATGTAGTCTACGTTGAGCCAAATAGTTCTAGAATCGGTCAATCCACAATAGACCCCAGAGTTGGCCTATACGTGTCAGTTATCGGGGCTATTGCAACAATTACAACAATAATCCTCACAAATAACTAAAAACGTAACGTCTACTTTTTTAATATGGATATAAACACATCAGGTTTATCAAACCAAACAACTGTAGATTATAAAGAAATAGTAAAAAAATATACACGTTATTGGCCTTGGTTTGTTTTTTCGGCATTATTGTTTTTGATGCTAATATTCGTGTACATGAGGTATGATGTACCTTTATATTCAGCACAAGCAAGTATTAAAATAACAAATAAGGGCTCATCTGAATTAAATGTATTTAAGGACCTGGAAGTTTTATCTGGAGATAGTGGAGATCCTATCGAAGATGAGGTTTTAAGTTTTAAATCAAGGTCAAATTTAATTGAAGTTGCTAAACGGCTTCAGCTCAACGTAAAGGTCTTGGCCATTGGTGACATAAAGAATTCCGAAATTTATGGCGACCTACCATTTAAAATAAATTTTATAGAATCAGATTCGGTTATACGAAATGCCAATTTTGACTTTTACATACAACCAAAAACAAACACGACCTTTGCTTTTTCTCTACAAAAAGATTCTCCATCTAAAAAATTCGATTTTGGAGAGGACATTTCTACAAAAATCGGGGATATTATCATTACCCCGAATTTTAAGGATATTTCCAATTTTAGAAATAAGGAATTTAAGGTCGAGGTACGCCCTATAAATACAGTAGCTCAATATTATCAAAGAAGTATCAGTATAGCACCCGAACAAAAGGGAGCCAGTGTATTAAATATTTATTTGTACGATCCAGTGCTTAAAAAAGCGCAAGACATAATCAATGAGCTGATAAAAGTTTATAATGAGAATGAAATCAACGATAAAAGAAATATTGCAAACAGAACCTCACAGTTTATAGAAGATCGAATCAGCAACATTTATTCCGATCTCTCGTCAGTGGACCAAAATGCCGAAGAATTCAAATCTAATAGGGGACTTACCGATATATCATCGCAAGCTAGCTTAAATTTGAATTCAGGGGCACTAAGTGAACAAGAACTTCAAAATACGCAGATACAGCTACAGATCGCTTCATCAATGAAGGACATCGTTGAAAATTCCGATGGTTTTGAAGTACTTCCATCAAATATAGGCCTATCAGACCAATCAATAGCCACTACTACGGCAAGGTATAACGAGTTGGCGCTGGAAAGAAAAAAACTTCTTGAGAGTTCTAACGATAAAAACCCCATCATAGTAAACATAGATGAACAGCTTTCAAATTTGAAACAAAATATGCAGTCGAGTTTAGGTAGCATGACGAATAATCTAAACCTGCAAGCGAATAGTTTGAGCAAAAGATTGTCCACTATCAACTCTCGACTGTACTCTGCACCAAAGAATGAAAGAAAATTAAGGGATATTACCAGAAAGCAAGAAACCACGGAAGCCCTTTATTTATATCTTTTGCAGAAACGTGAGGAGGCACAAATAGCGTTTGCTTCCTCTGAGCCAAATTTTAAAGTTATTGATTGGGCCTACAGCTTATCCAGCAGTCCAATAGGACCAAATAAAAGGATAATGTATTTGGCCGCTATTTTTGTAGGGCTATTGATCCCATTTATGATATTGTATGTACGAGATTTACTTGATACCAAAATCCATAATAAAAGGGATTTGGAAAAAATAGTTGATATTATTCCGGTCTTAGGAGAGCTTCCCAAATTGGGCAGAAAAGAGAAAAAATTGATCCATACCCAGGATAGAAGCATTTTGGCAGAATCCCTTAGAATTTTAAGAACCAATTTAGACTATCTTTTAAAGACCAATAGTTCCTCTGAGAATGGAAACGTCATATTTGTGACCTCAAGTGTCTCCGGTGAGGGAAAAACTTTTGTTTCCTCTAATTTGACCATGACCTTGGCGAGTACCGATAAAAAAGTTCTTTTGATAGGCGCAGACATACGAAACCCAAAGTTGTATACCTTTTTCTCAGGAAAAGATGTTGATAAATTGGGAACAAAAATAAGGGATAATAAAGACGGACTTTCAGAATATTTGTTCAATGATGATTTGGGTATAAAGGATGTAATAAATCCAATACTGGCCCACGATACAACAATAGATGTTATTTATTCAGGGAAGATTCCGCCTAATCCCGCCGAGCTGTTGATGAGTGATAGGTTTGAAGAGCTTTTTAAGGATGTGTCAAAAAAATATGACTATATAGTTGTAGATACCGCACCTATGCTAGTGGTTACCGATACTTTGTTGATAAGTAAATACGCAGACCAAATTTTATACATAACTAAAGCGGGAATGACCGAGAAAAAGGTTTTGGAATATCCACTAAAACTCAAAAACGATAAGAAAATCAAAAACCTCTCTTTCGTTGTCAATAACGTAAAACAATTGGATTTAGGTTACGGCGGCAAATATGGCTATGGCTATGGAAAGACTCTTAAAAAGTGGTGGAAGTTCACTTGATTTGAATTTAAAAAAAATTATCAATAGTTCTCTCGATAACGGGTATCAGTGTTTTCATTTTTGTGTTGGATACTTTTACCTCTTTTAAATTTCGTAGTTGATTCATGTTATGCACATCGGAAGCTACATAATCAATCAATCTTTCGTCCAAGAGCCTAAAAGCCGCTTTTTGAACGTCTTTCCCATAAAAATCGGTCAACGATAATAAGTTTAACTGAAATAAGATTCCTTTCTCCTTATAATTTCCATACTTAGAAAAAGTATCATGAAGGTAGATGTAACGCTCAGGGTGTGCTAAAATAGGAAAAAACCTTTCCGAAGCGACTGCGGCTACGGCGCCATTAAAATTTATCGATGCCTGTAGATAAGACATTTCTATCAACAAATAATTTTTGCGCATGGGCATTATCTTGCCATTTTTTAAAATGTTTTCAAAGTTGTCGTCTATCATATGTTCGGCAGATACCTCAATCGACACTTCCTTGAGATTACTATCTAACAACCCGTCCTTTAAAGAATTATACGAACTTAATATCGTCTCGGGTGTATTGGGATAATAATTATTCATAATATGGGGTGTGCAAATGAACTTTTTTACCCCAATTTCGGAAAAACCCTTTATCAATTGAATGGAATCATCTATTGTTTTGGCCCCATCGTCTATTCCTGGCAGAATATGGTTATGGATGTCGACAAAACCCTTAAGATAGTCTACTAAAAATTTTTTTTTGATAAAAAAATCGAACATGGGCAAGGGGGAAATGTTATTTTAAAGACAAAGTTAAGACAATATGATGTATAATTTTTTTGAACTTTTAAATACTTTACCTGATTGGTTCAATAATAGTAAAACATGATGTTTTTAATTATGATGCTTACAACGCCCCCCCCTTTTTAATTTTTGGCATGTGGTTGTGTACATCATGAATATGTTTACATCGTTGATGTGCTTTGTAAACATAAAAGCATCCGAGGTTTACAGTATGATGTTTGATTTAGGTTAAAGCATTGAACTCAACAAAAACGTTTGAACTGCGATGTAATCGGATAATTTGGATTACTTACCGATACAAAAATTAGCGAAGATATTGCCTAGAAGATCATCTGATGAAATTTCTCCTGTAATCTCCCCGAAATGATACAAAGCTTGGCGAATATCAATAGCCAATAAGTCACCCGAAACTTCGTTTTTTAGACCAAATTGTACTTTTTTAATCTCTTTCAACGCTTTTAAAAGTGAGTCATAATGCCTGGTATTGGTCACTATGGTCTCATTGCTCTTCAAGGCACCCGTATTCACAAATTCTAACAATTTGTGTTTTAGTCCATCAATTCCAATACCATTTTTAGCTGATAGAAAATGTAAGTTTTCAACAGTATCTTTTAGCTGATCAATACTGTTTTCGTCAAGATTATCTATTTTATTCGCTATGGTAATCAAGGGTTTTTGAGGATATCTGTTTTTGATTTTTTCGATTTCCGTTTTCAAGGATTTACTTTGCGCACTAAAATCTTTGGCATCGAACATATAGATAACCACTTGCGACTTGTCTATTTTCTCAAAAGTACGCTGTATGCCCATACCTTCAACAACATCGGTCGTTTCACGAATACCGGCTGTATCGATAAAGCGAAACCCTATGCCACCGATCGCAATTTCGTCTTCGATGGTGTCCCTAGTCGTACCTGCAATTTCCGATACCAGAGCTCTATCCTCATTTAAAAGTGCGTTCAATAATGTTGATTTCCCTACATTGGGCTCACCTACAATAGCTACGGGAATACCGTTTTTGATGACGTTTCCTATGGCAAACGAATCTATCAACCGTTTCAGGACCAGTTCAATTCGTGAAAGAAGTTTAGTGAACTCATTTCTATTGGCGAACTCTACGTCTTCCTCCGAAAAATCCAGTTCAAGTTCTATCAACGAAGCAAAATCCATCAATTCTTGACGCAATTGTTTTATTTCGCTACTAAAACCGCCTCGCATTTGTTGCATAGCTATTTGATGATTGGCGGCATTATCACTCGCAATAAGGTCGGCAACGGCTTCCGCTTGGCTCAAATCAAGTTTGCCGTTTAAAAATGCACGCAAGGTAAATTCCCCGGCATCGGCCATGCGACAGCCCTTTCTCAAGAATAATTGAATAATCTCTTGTTGAATATATATAGAACCATGGCACGATATCTCGATAACGTCTTCCCCTGTATATGAACGGGGATTTTTAAAAATGGATACCAAGACTTCATCCAAAACCGAGTTCCCATCCATAATATGTCCCAAGTGGATGGTATGGGTTTTTTGCCCATGCAATACTTTCCCGGAAACCGACCTAAACTGTTTAGATGCTATACTGATCGCATCCTCTCCTGAAATTCGGATAACGGCAATAGCGCCCGCCCCAGAAGGTGTGGCCAAAGCGATGATAGTATCTGTTTGATTCATATTGGCAAAAATACAAATTCATTTAGGTTTGTAACATTTTGGGCAAAAACGATACTTATTACTTGTAGTAACCCTTTAATTCAATCAAAAAAATGGAAATCATCAATCAAAAGGTTTTACGAAAAGACAATCAATTATTGGCCATCACACATTTGACCCAACTTTTAAGCTATGTTACCGGTTGTGGAGGGTTCATTGTACCACTTGCACTTTGGTTAACGTCAAAAGACACTGTAGAGGGTATGGACGAACACGGAAAATCTATCATTAATTTTCAATTGAGCTTGCTCTTGTACATTGTTCTTTGTGTTCCGGGCATACTTTTATTCGGTTTGGGAATTTTGGGCTTGATTGCCGTTGGTACAATAGGTTTTGTTTTGCCTATAGTGAATGCAATACGTGCATCTAACGGGGAGTCTCCCAGTTATTTTTTAACGATTCGTTTTATTTCGTAGCGGATAAAATAAAAAATCCGGCCATGTGCCGGATTTTTATAAATAAATGATATAAACACCAGTTCTAGTTGTTGAGCATTACGGGCATTACGAGCATGGTAACATTTTCTCCTTCATCAAGCCCATCGGTAGGGGTAAGGATACCTGCCCTGTTGGGCAAGCTCATTTCCAAGGAAACTTCATCTGAAGTAAGATTGTTCAACATTTCAACCAAAAAACGGGAATTGAAACCTATCTGCATATCGTCCCCTTGGTAAGAACATGTCAAACGTTCTTCGGCTTTGTTGCTATAATCAATATCCTCTGCCGAAATATTAAGCTCTGCACCTGCAATCTTTAGCCTGATTTGATGGGTTGTTTTATTGGAAAATATGGACACACGCCTTACAGAGCTCAATAACTGATTTCTGGATATGGTTAACTTGTTAGGGTTTTCTTTTGGGATAACGGCCTCGTAATTGGGGTATTTACCATCAATTAACCTACATACCAATTCCGTATTCTCAAAACTGAATTTTGCATTACTGTCATTATACTCGATAACAACATCTGACTCGCTTCCGGCCAAAATCCCTTTTAATAGGTTCAACGGTTTTTTGGGCATTATAAATTCCGCAACTTGCGATGCTGTTATGTCCTCTCTTTTATATTTGACCAGTTTGTGTGCATCGGTAGCCACAAAAGTTAGGTTTTCCGTAGAAAACTGAAAAAAAACACCACTCATTACAGGTCGTAAATCATCATTTCCTGCCGCAAAAATAGTCTTATTGATTGCCGTGGCCAATACGTCCCCCAGAATGGTCGTTGAGCTGGGGTTTGATAATTCTACCGCTTTGGGAAATTCGGCTCCATCTGCATAGGCCAAAGCATATTTACCGTGATTTGAACTTATTTCGACCGTATTGTTGTCCTCGACAATAAAAGTCAAAGGCTGCTCCGGAAATGTCTTTAAAGTCTCCAATAATAACTTTGCCGGTACCGCTATGGTGCCCTCATGGTCAGAATCTACCGTGATTACCGTGCTCATGGTAGTTTCCAAATCCGATGCCGAGACTAAAAGTCTGTTTTTTTGGAGGTCAAACAAGAAGTTATCTAGAATAGGGAGTGTATTACTGTTATTGATGACACCGCCTAGCACTTGTAACTGTTTTAATAAATAGGTACTGGATACTATAAATTTCATTCGTTGTTCTTTAGTGTAAGATACTCTTCAATCCAAAAAAATAAGGGTACGAACGCTTTCTGTTACGTTATGTTGTACTCTTTCAATCCAAACAAAGATATTTTAAATGTCCATTTTAAGGAAACAAACTTATCAACACTTATTTACTGTATTTTTTCTTTCTTATGTAATTGAAAGCAAGTCCAAAAAGAACTGTTAGTACTAGTGGAAGCCCAATATTGACGAGCTGCCATTTGGTTTTTTGGTTTTCAATTTTTTTAGTATCCAATAAGGGGATGGCCACCCGTTTGTTCCTTATGTTTATAAGTCCGGTATCGTCCAAAAGATAATTGATGCTATTCATGAGGAATTCCTTATTGCCAAAGAAGTTGTTGGTCCATTTATCATATCCGAGTTCCAAAGGCTGTCCGTTCTTTATTTGATTTTTGATAACGTCCCCGTCCGCAACGACCAGCATTTTGTTTTCTATTGAGCTTTCTTCCTTGACTCCTTTAAGCTGTACGGGTTTTATTCGATTTTTGAACGCCGAAACAAAACGCCCTTCGATAAGAACCGCCAAGGGTTTGTTACCATTGGTATAACTCTCTTTTTTTGGTGGTATGTTTATAATATCCAAACTTATTTTTGTGGGTATGCCAACAGTTTTGGATAGTGGCGAGCTTGAATATAAAACAGTTTTGTCGTACGTGTTTGGCAAGGTGTCTATGCTATTGGCGAACTGCATGCGTAATGCTTCTAGGTTATTGTTGATAGGATGGTCGTTTTTGGAAAATACCATGGGGTTAAAATACCATGGCAATGGGTTGAATTGGGAGTCGTTCCCTTCTCCCGAGGCCAGAACGATTTGCGTAAAATACATATCGTTTACCAAGACCGGATTTATACGCACACCATATTTAAAAAAGAAATCGTCGAGGTTTAAATCTCGTTGAATGGCCAAATTGCTACCGGTTTCATTAAAAAGGCTATCCAGTTCCATAGCCACTTTATCTATTAACCAAATGGATTTTCCTCCGTTCATTATATATTGGTCCAGAACATATTTTTCATCATCGGTAAACCGTTCGGTAGGTTTGGCTATTAGGGCCAAGTCATAATTTTTAAGCTGATCAAGCACTTTTTGTGGAGATGAGGCTACTGAATCCATAGTAATCGCCCCGATATTATAGTATTCCCGTATTGAGGAAAGATAATCGGCCAAATAGATATCATCCAATTCTCCGTTACCTTTTATGACCGCCACACTTTTTTTATCAACGAGTTTTAACTTACTGAAAGCGTCGGCAAACCCATATTCCAAATGTTGAACCGAATTGTTGATACGCTCTTCCTGGGAAGCCCCCAACGTATTTTTTAAAAGTGATACTTTTACGGTCTTTTCGCCATAATTGACCATCGCCCACGGAAACACGATTTCTTGTGAAACCTTCCCGTTCTCTTCTACCGTAACATTTGCGGGTTTAAGGCCTATACGCTGTAGTTGTGCAAAAACGGCATCGGTATCTTCAACATTGGCCAGGGGATCGAGAAAATTAAATTTTATGTTTTTGTTCTTCGACGCAAACTCTGCTAACAACTGTTGGGTCTCTATTTTGAGTTTAACAAATTCAGAGGGTAGGTTGCCATCTAACAGCACATCGATTATAACAGGCTTTTCAAAATCTAAAACCGAATTTACGCCCGGTTCAGATAATGTATATCTTTTGTCCTCGGTCAAGTCTAGCCGGTCATAAAACAAATTCCCTAGTACATTCAGGAGTATTAAAACGGCCAGTGCCTTGGCGGTAGACAATAGGGTGTCCTTTTTCATTACCTGTTCCTGTTTTTGAGCTGTATTACGGTTAAAAAAAGAAAGAAGAGCGTCATACTAAAGAAATATACGATATCGCGGGTATCTATGACACCAAGGGCTATACTGTCAAAATGTGATTTCATACCTAATTTTTGGACATTTTGTGCATGTTCGCCATTGGATAAAAAACTCGAAATACCTTCAAGGCCATAATACATAAAAAAACATAGGGCCATGCCCCATATAAAGGCCACGATTTGATTTTCGGTAAAAGTAGATGCAAATATTCCGATAGCCGTGTAATTGGCGACCAAGAAAACTAGACCAAAATAAGACCCTATGACCATTCCCATATCCAAATTCCCAACGGTGGTTCCCAACTCGGAAATACTGAATACATATAAGAACGTAGGGGCAATGGCAATAATGGCCAAGGTGAGAGTACCCAAAAACTTTCCCAACACCGTTTGCCAAATAGCAATTGGCTTTATGAATAACAACTCTAGAGTTCCCATTTTTAGTTCTTCGGAAAAACTTTTCATGGTAATGGCGGGAACAAGAAACAAAAATATCCAAGGTGCCATAAGAAAGAAATTCCCCATGTCGGCAAAGCCATGGTCAAAGATGTTGAATTCACCTTTAAAGACCCAAAGAAACAAGCCATTAAGCACTAAAAAAAGCCCAATGACCAAATATCCTATAGTAGAGGTGAAGAACGAATTGATTTCTCTCTTGAATATAGCTATCATTAACTTTAATTTACACTGTATTGATCAATTATAATTTCTCTAGGCTCCATGCTTCGGGGGGTGTGGCAAACAAAACTTTGGTCTGTGACCAAACTGATTTAAAAAAATCGGAATGTCTGTATTGTTCCAAATAATTCTCATTTTCCCAATAGCTGTAAGTGAAAAATATTTCAGGTTTTATCTTATCTTGATATAGCTCTAAAAAAGTGCAACCGTCAAAACTGGCTATGCTTTCTTTATTTTTCTCGAAAATTTGCCTAAAACTAGTGATATTTTCGGTTTTAAATGTCATTTTTACAATCCTTACCACCATCATAAAAAATTAATGGTTATGGTATCCCTATAGTCCAACCCTAGAAGTGTCGAAGCGCCTCCTACGGTATTCAGGTCACTCTTATAAATGGCCAACTCAATATATTCGGCAGAATTAAAAAGGGCCAATAGATCCCCAGGGCCTTTACGTTGATTTTTTTCGAGGTTAAAATTGATAATATCACTGTATTTATAATGAATCTCATTAATTTTTTTGGACCGGGCCTGCAACTCGAACCTTCTACCCTTACGATATGCTTCGAACAGGCTTTTTTGTATGTTGGTCACAACATTGCCATAGTTGTCTATATATATCACGCTACCCACAATTGCATTGCCACCGTCGGTTATGCGAGGGGCAAACTCCTTGATATCCTTTAATTTGTCAAAAGGCTTGCCGACAACTTCTAGGGTGCCACCACGTGAAATATGGCAAGCTACTTGTACAAAAACATTCAGCACGGGAAAAGAACCAAATTGTGGATTGGGAATGTTTATCTCCACAACCTTTTCCGGTTTTATTTCAGAAGTTATCAAACAAATAACCCCATTATTGGCAATGATAAAATAATGACCATCTACCAGAACGGCTATATGCTCGTTTTCGGGAGAAGGTTCGGAATCTACTCCCACAATATGAATGGTGCCTTCGGGAAATGCCTTATATGAATTTTTAAGGATATAGGCACATTCCTGAATATTGAACGGACTTATGGAATGGGAAATATCAACAATCTTCGCATCTTCCAGCTCTGTGTAAATGGTACCCTTTATAGCTCCTACAAAATGGTCTTTATGCCCAAAATCAGTAGTTAAAGTTATTATTGCCATGCAGGACTGTTGATATGTTTTTGGTTAGGTAAATTGATTTTTTACTTATGTTTGTTTAACAAAATTACACAAAAAAAAGGCGAATAAGAGCATATCCCATTGCCATAAATCTTTAATACAATTATTCTTTGAACGAACTCATATTAGAACTTACCGAAATTAGCCCAAGAGACTTTTTTGGGCAGCAGAACGCTAACATTGATGTACTAAAAAAATATTTTCCCAAACTTAAGATTGTTGCCCGCGGCAGCAAGATAAAAGTATATGGTGATGATGAACTCCTAGAAGAGTTTAGTAAGCGGTTCAATATGCTAACGGCCCATTTTGTCAAGTATAACAAACTGGATGAAAATGTAATCGAACGGGTATTGACGAGCGATACACAGGAAGACTATCAATCTAGCGAAAAGAGTGGGGAAGTATTGGTACATGGTGTGAGCGGAAGATTGATAAAAGCGCAGACCGCCAACCAACGCAAATTGGTCGATGCGGCAAAGAACAACGATATGGTATTCGCCATTGGCCCTGCAGGAACCGGAAAAACATATACAGGCGTTGCGTTGGCCGTTAAAGCATTGAAAGAAAAACAGGTGAAACGCATTATATTGACCAGACCTGCGGTAGAAGCAGGGGAAAACTTGGGTTTTTTGCCCGGGGATTTAAAGGAAAAACTGGATCCTTACATGCAGCCCTTGTATGATGCACTCCGTGATATGATCGCTGCGGAAAAATTAGCACATTACATAGAGAATGGCACAATACAGATAGCCCCAATGGCCTTTATGCGGGGTAGAACATTGGATAATGCTTTTGTGATTTTGGACGAAGCACAAAATACCACGCACGCGCAAATGAAAATGTTCCTTACCCGTATGGGGAAAAACGCTAAGTTTTTAATTACGGGAGACCCTGGGCAGATAGACTTGCCAAGGCGTGTCATTTCTGGGCTTAAAGAAGTCTTATTGATTCTAAAAAACGTTGAAGGCATCGAGATGATTTATTTGGACGATAAGGATGTGATAAGACATAAACTGGTCAAAAAAGTAATAGATGCCTATAAAGATATAGAGCACCAAAACTCCATGTAAACAATTACATTGCAAAAATAAAAAGCCCGCAGAGGTATGTCAAACACAATAATCGATACCGATTTTAATTTCCCAGGTCAGGTAAGCGTATATAAGGGTAAGGTCAGGGAAGTGTATGCTCTGGAGAACGATGTTCTTGTCATGATCGCTACGGATAGGCTATCCGCTTTTGACGTAATAATGCCCAAAGGCATACCGTATAAAGGCCAAATTTTGAACCAAATAGCAACCAAAATGATGGCTGCGACCGCAGATATTGTTCCCAATTGGTTGACTGCTACTCCAGACCCTAACGTTGCGATAGGCCATGCATGCGAACCCTTCAAAGTTGAAATGGTGATTAGGGGGTACATGTCCGGTCATGCTGCAAGAGAATATGCATCGGGAAAGCGTATGTTGTGTGGAGTGCCCATGCCCGATGGAATGAGGGAAAACGATAAATTTCCACAACCTATTATAACGCCGGCTACCAAAGCGGATAAAGGTGATCACGATGAGGATATTTCACGTGAGGATATCTTAAAAAGAGGTATTGTCTCCCAAGAAGACTATTTTGTTTTGGAGCAATATACCAAAGCATTGTTTCAAAGAGGTACACAGATTGCTGCAGAACGTGGTCTTATTTTGGTTGATACCAAATATGAATTTGGGAAGACCAGAGATGGGAGAATCGTACTCATCGATGAAATTCATACACCGGATTCTTCTAGATATTTTTATGCGGATGGCTATGAAGAAAGACAAGATAGGGGTGAAGCCCAAAAACAATTATCCAAAGAATTTGTACGTCAATGGCTTATTAATCATGGTTTTCAAGGTTTGGAAGGTCAAACTGTTCCCAATATGAGCGAAGCATATATTAAAACGGTATCGGATAGGTATATTGAACTCTATGAAAATATAATGGGTGAAGCCTTCATAAGGGCAGAAATCTCAAATATTCAAGAACGTATAAGAAACAATGTTTTGGATTATTTGAAACATTGATTTTTTTTTGAATATTTTGTCCCATAAAAAAGACCGCTACTTGCGGTCTTTTTAATTTACTATTCTTCTTTAAAAGAAAGGCAGAAACTTAATGTCTCTGCCTTTCATTAACTAAGAAGGCTATGTGATAATTGCAGCACAAATCACTCTTTGATTATCCTGACTTGTGATACAGTTTTACCTGTTACATCCCTAAGATTCAATATATACACGCCTTTGGGCAAAGTCGTCATATCTAGGGGAGCACTGCCAAATTCATCTACTTTAAAATCAAAGGACTCTTTTACCAGCTGCCCCATCATATTATGTAGCGTACCTTTTAAAGTTTGGTTAGAAGTACCTTCTAAAGTAAACTGTGTTATGTTTTCAACAGGGTTTGGATATACTTTTCCATTGTTTAAAATAGAATTTGATGTATTTTCCACACTATTTACAACCTCAAAGTTGATGGTAAGCGAAGTCCCAGCCTCCCCATTTCCTGAGCGTTCCGAAAAAGGAGTCGCGGTTACCGTATTGTTTCCTAATGGAAAACTAACTGAGTTGAAGTTACCATTTCTATCTCCTGCTAATGTAAAAGGTACGATGCTTTCCGTTTTAAAACCTTGCGTACCATTAAAATCAAAGATGACACTTCTAACAGGAAGGTCCCCTACACTTGCTAAAATGCTAAAATTGTTTGAAGCAAAGTCTGCTAGATCGATTATATCACCTTCCAACAATGGACCTACCTCTTCGTTGGTTTCTGCGTTTATAAGTGTGAGACTAGTAATTTCACTCGCTCGAGTATCTACGACCTCAAAGTTTATCGTTAAAGCGTTACCGACTTCTCCTTCACCATTGGATTCTGAAAACGGAGTTGCTTTCACGGTATTGTTGCCCAATGGAAACGATACTGACCTAAAATCACCATTCAAATCACCGTTTAAAGTATAAGGTGCGATATTTTCCGTTTTGAAACCTTCGGTATCGTTGAAATCAAAAACAACACTTTTAACCGGGGCTTCACCTATACTCGCCAAAATACTAAAACTATTTGATGGGAAATCGGCTAAGTCAATCACATCGCCTTCCAATAATGGGCCTATCTCTTCATCGGTATCAGCATTTATGAGGGTGAAACTGGTTATTTCTCTTACTCTTGTATCGATTACCTCAAAGTTTATTGTCAAGGATTTTCCGGCTTCCCCATTACCGCCACGTTCCGGATAAGGGGTCGCTGTCACTGTGTTGTTACCTAATGGGAAGACAACAGAATTGAAATTGCCGTTCAAATCACCTGCCAAGGTAAAGGGCGCTATGTTTTCTGTTTTGAAACCCTCAGTACCATTAAAATCATAAATGACGCTGCTTACCGGAACTTCTCCTACACTAGCTAAAATACTAAAGCTATTGGATGCAAAATTGGCTAAATCAATTATTGTACCTTCCTCTAGCGGACCTACTTCTTCATTGGTTTCTGCATTTATAAGGGTGAAATTGGTCACAGTGGGCGCATCCAATACGGTTAATTCAATAAGTGATGTTCCAGTACTCTTATCCGGTGCATTGCTAGAAACATTAAGTTCGTCATAATACACATCGGGAGATAAATCAGTGGCATCTAACGTAACGGTCAAATTGCGGGAGCCACCTGCCGGAATTACTCCTGACAACGATGAAATATCACTTATGAAATTCGTAAGTGGAATTTCAGGTCTAATGAAACGTAAAGCCAACCCATCTTTTATGTAGGGTGTGTTGAAAGCTACCTGAGCCCCATCAGTGGCATCGGCATTTTCAATACCAACTGTGCCTTGGTCTGTAAACGACGCTGCGTTGACATCATCGTAAAAAACATCTATTGTTCCATCATCCAGAATAATAATCTTGAATGTTACCGTTTCTTCAGGATTACCAAAGAATATCGGAGCATTCGTCCACTGAACCACCACAGCATCGGCAAAAGCTGCAATATGCACTGATCCACCTTCTTCTTGCGGTTCTAAATCTGCCCAGAAACCTGCAATGATATTGTTTATACCATCATCTACAGGTATTTGCCCATTAAAGAAAGTAAATGGACTGGTTGGTGGTTGAAACGATACGAACCCATTGGCATTTACAAAAAGGCTCTCATAAGTACTGTCATAAAACTCGATGGGAAACGGTAAAGCAAGCTCTGCCGTGCCATCGGCACCAACAAACTCGGTAAGCTCAAAGCCTATAGTACTTATGTCGAATGGGAAATAAACAGGTCCACCTTCTTCATCGCTATCGATCCACGTGTACCCAAACTCATCATCCTTGCCCATACTATTGAGTACTTTCGCACCTGAGCGAGTATCCTTAATTCCCTTTTCCTTAGTTTCAAATCCAGAAAACTCGATTAGCTCTGCATTGTTGCTTATTACGGCACTAGGGTTTGCCAAGGCAGCTGCCATTGTCAATTCTGGAAAGGAATATACCAAAGGAGAACTCCCGTCATTTCGCAACGTTATTTCTGTAGTTACCGTTTTACCCGTATCTACAACTTCAAACACTTCTGAAGGGTCTAAAATAGCAGTTGGTGGGTCGACCCCTATACCGTTTACGATAACCTCAATAGTATCTGTATCAGGTGCATCGCTGACGATGGAAATAATCCCGTTGATACTTCCAACTGTTGAAGGT
This sequence comes from Costertonia aggregata, assembly GCF_013402795.1. Taxonomy (GTDB): domain Bacteria; phylum Bacteroidota; class Bacteroidia; order Flavobacteriales; family Flavobacteriaceae; genus Costertonia; species Costertonia aggregata. The sequence goes on from NZ_CP058595.1 coordinate 3,403,379, forward strand.
GCGAACGTTACCGTAATTTCTTGCTCTTCTCCACCGGGTATTACCGTTGAAGAAAGGTCAACACTAAAATCCGGGTTATCAGAAGTTATGCTTTCAATGTTCAATAATGCAAGGCCAGTGCTGCTAATCGTAAAAGTTCGATTATTTTCATTTCCAATGAAAACGTCATTAAACGTCAATAATTCATCTGATACCTCAATACCTGAAACTTGTCCTGAAACCTCAAAAGAAGTCGCAACCGCGGCAGTTGGTGTAACAGGGTCATTGCTATTCACCAAGATATCTGTTTCAAAAATTCCGTTCGCTAATGAGCTTCCATCAAAACTTACGGAAACTTCAACACTTTGACCGGGTGCAACAGTACCGGAAGACGGCTCCAACGTGATATAATCCCCTTCGTCCCCGCCACTTAATGCTCTGGTCAAAAAGGCAAAGTTGTCAAGGTTGTCATAGCTTGCACCGTTATCCGAACTTGCATAATATGTATCGGGCCTTACCGAAGTCGTGTCAAAAGTCCCTTGGGAAAAATCAATCCCCTCCGGATATTTGTGGACTACCCAAAATGATTCGCCAGCATTGAATTCTTGAGGTTCATTAAGAATTTCTTCTAAAAAGATACCATCGGCACTGGTCTGGGTTATGACCTGCGAGGTCAAGAGTTGGCCCAAATCAGGTGTTTCTCCTCCTCTGATGACTTCGAGAATAATCGATACTTCATCAAGGTCTTCAGTCTGGTATGCATTTCTGACAGCGTTAAGAGTGAAATCACTTTCCGCATCAAATTTGACCGCAAATGCCAAAGCGGTACCATCCCCAAAACCTATAAAATCATCTGGAAAATTGATACCTGTATCGTAAAAGATAGAATCTGAAAATACCCTTGCATTTTTCTCTAGCTCAATATTTTTTGCAGATAATAGCTTGAGTTTTTTGTTTGGTTTACTTTCAATTGACTTAAGCCTGTTTTTATCAAATCTTTCAGTATTGCCCTGCCCATATTTACGCATGTCCATATTGGCAATCAAGTTGGCGCTATTTGTAGAAGGCGGGGAAAATACTGTTGTACCGACACCGGTTGTGAAATTCAATTCGCTTTCACCGGTGTTTGTGATTTGGAACGAACGTTCGGCTATCGCGGGGTCGTCGATTCTCACGTCAACAGCAGCGCTTAACGCATCTGGAGTTACACCTATTGTTGGTGGTACTTGAACTGTGAGAGTAACAGGTATCTCTATATTCGGATTTGTTTCATCATTACTTGCTACATTAATCGTAGCATTGTAGACACCGGGAACTAGACTTCTTGCGTCAAACTTTACCGTTGCGGTTTCAGTAGTTCCAAAGGGAACAATGCCTGCTGTGGGCGAAACAGTAAGGAAAAAAGCATTTTCGTCACCGTCTATAATTTCAACATTATCTATGTCCATAGTAGAACCGACTGCTTCCATCGGGGTTAAAAATACCACTTGTTCTATTTCAGAGGCAAAAGCGGTCCCAGAGAAAACCAATTCGTCGTCAAAGAAGACTTGCATTGCCGCATCGTCCTTATCAACTATAATCCGTAGATCAAAGTAACCTTCGGGAGTTACGGCAGTAATAGGTATGAAGGCCGATGATCCACCATCTAAAATATCTATACTGCGGTCTGCATTGAAACGCACCCGGGTCACCACCGATCCTGCAGCGGGGGATTGCGGGATAACCTCCCACGTAGTACCACTACCTTGAATGTTTACTCTGGTAGAGGAGACCATAAAAGGTTCGTTGCCGGGCGTGATTACAGGTGTAAAGGCTAAACGATTACCGCCTAAACCATCAGAAACACTACTAATGTGCTGATTTCCCTCAAAAGGATTGGTATTGGTAACGACCCAATCATCAGCTTCGGTAGCTGCCGATATGAACCATCCAAACTGATCATCGATATTACCAAGGGCATACTCTTCAAAATCACCTGAAAAAAGGTTCGTAACGATTGAATTAAATATACCGTCATGCGAAGTTATCAAAGAAGACAATCCTTTTGGTGCTCCATTAGTCCCATAATTTCCGGTTTTGAAACCTTCAGTAGCGATAAAATTATTTGTAAGGGTCACCCTGTTTTCAAAGCCGACCGGAGAGATACCATCGCTATTGTTAATGGTAATGGTATAGTTTAAGTCATCGTCGCCCGAGTTTTGGATGCTCAAATCTCTAGTGATGACTTGAAATTGATCTATCGTTTCATCAAAGGATTCTGGTGAGATACCGATCATAGGCGCTTCTGTACCATCTAAAACCCTTAGTGTTACCGGTATGGTCACTGTTCTATCAAACCCTTCAGTAGTCAGTATGATTTCGTCGGTATAAATGCCTTTTGTAATACCTGTTGTATTGAACTGTACTTGTAGTATGGCAGATTCAGATACATCCAACGTTATTGTGGCAGGGTCGAATAGCTCTATCAAGGAACCAGGCGCTACGCTAGGCGTAACTACCACGGATTGATCGGATACATTCGTAACGGTCAATTCGCTAATTGAAATTTCATCTACGTTAATTTCATCGGATATTGAAGATGGCGAGGCCGCAATTGGCGCAGCTCCTGCGATTTGCCATCCCATGTCGCTAAAATGTGCTCTAGTAATATCACCAATATTGAAATTGGATTCTGAAGCTCCCACTTGTGGGCTCATTAATGAATTGGGGTCACCTGCTGGAAAAGTTGCTTCGTCCCAATGCGCAATACTGGAGCCTCCTTGAAAAGGATTTGGTGCAAATAGTTCGGGGAGAACACCGCCAAGTGCCGCTACGGCATTTGTGCCATTGACAAAGACATCTCCACTGGTGTAGAAGTCTCCCAATTCTTGTGATGGGTTGGGCAGATCAAGTACTGAATTGCCATCGCCATCAACTACGAAAATATCAAAAATGATAGGTACACCACCAGCAAAGCCAAGCGAACCTACACCATTGTTATCAACATCTCCACCATCAATAAAACCTAACCCATGGCCAGCTTCATGTAATGCGACAGTGACAAAGTCAAATAATCCGGCCGGAGTGTTCCCATCTGTTCCAAAATACCATGGAATGCCGTTTCCAAGATTTACCACTAAATCAAATTCTTCTTCGGGATCCAAGTCAACCCCTGCCAAGGCGTTTGCCAAAGCAGCCGGGTAGAATACACCAGGTTCTGGAGCACCTTCAAAATCCCTAAAAATAGAGGTGGGTCCTGCCGAGGCAAGAACCCCGGGGCCTAAGTCTGCAAACTCTGCAAAAATCCGGATAGGTACGGTTGAAACAATTTCCTCTGCCCAAATGTCCAAGGCAAACTGGAATGCGGCCACAACCTCGGGCCTAGACTGTGCCTCGGGACCAAAAGTAACCAAAAGTTCAGCCGTAGCAGATTTTTTGGTACGTGAAAAAGAAGACTTTTTCGCCGCCATTTGTGACATGGCTATTCTGGAATGCTGATCTTCATAATTTGCGGGGCAAACTACGATAGGACCAGGCAGTTTTTCCATTTTCTGAGCCTGTGCCGTTTGAATTCCGCAGAAAACAAAAAGCAAGATAAAAGTGAAAATGCGATAACTTTTTAACATGCTAAATGTTAAAAAATTATCACACCATGAGTAATTTTTTTTCATAATGTGAGGTGTTAATTAGTTAAACTTTTGAAAATTAACATAAAATTATAACACCACAAAACATTTATTTAGGATAATTCTTACTTTTTGCAATAAATAGTTAAAATTCGCCTTCTTTTTGTTAAGACATTAACAATATTAAGTCGTTGCTACCTTAAAGTCACACGTGTTTGTTGGAGGTTTTCATTCAGCAGTAAAATTTTCGCTCAAAGAATGGAATTCTCATTATCCCAAGTGTTACATATGAAACCCTGTTGAAGATTCAGGTGGGTCTTATGATTATATCAATCAATACGGTTTCGTGCTGAGAAGGTCTCTGATTAAAACTGCATGCTCAAAAAAATGGGCAACAGGTACTAAATAAAAGTATAATTTCCTGAGAGTTTCCCCAACTTTGAATTTATTTTTAATGCTTACTTGAGCATGTTATATGTTGAGCGTATGTTGACTTATCAAAAGTTATGGAACGAGGTCATTTTCCATTAAATTCTTAAAAAGAAAAGACCACTAAAAAGTGGTCTATTTTTGGAGTAGCGAGAGAGGGACTTGAACCCTCGGCCTCCGGGTTATGAATCCGACGCTCTAACCAGCTGAGCTACCTCGCCAAGGTATAGTAAAACGGGTGCAAATATAAAGTTTAATTTCTTGTTCATCAAAATAAGGGCCTTAAAAATATTCCTTCGGTTTTATTTTTTTATCATAAGGAAATCTATATATTGCCCATAGAAAACATTTGAGAATGGACGATAGAATAAAATTTGAAATAGAGTTTGTTATACAATCCTCACCATCATTACTATACAATTACATATCAACGCCTTCCGGTCTTTCTGAATGGTTTGCCGACAACGTAAATTCACGCGGTGAACTATTTAGTTTCATTTGGGACGGTTCGGAAGAAGAGGCTAAGCTTTTAAAACGAAAAAGCGATGAATTCGTAAAATTTGCATGGACGGACCAAGATGATGATGGCTTTTTTGAAATGAAAATAATAGTTGACGAAATCACGAAAGACGTATCCCTGTTCATAACAGATTTTGCTGACGAGGACGAGCTTGACGAGGCTAAAATGCTTTGGGAAAACCAAATAGCTTCCCTAAAACAAGTACTGGGATCCAAATAAACGTTTTTGCAATAAAGAAGTATCTTTGGCCTTGGATTTTTCAAGGCTTTTTTTATGATAAATTTTAATGGAAATATAACTCCATCAGATACTTTTTTTCTAAATCACACCAATAGGGGCTTACGATACGGAGACGCACTTTTTGAAGCTATCCGGGTCGTTAACGGTAAAATCTTTTTTTGGGAAGACCATTACCTTAGGCTTATGGCCTCTATGCGTATTTTGCGTATGGAAATCCCTATGGACTTTACCATGGAATTTCTTGAGGAACAGATTTTGAAAACCATAGCCGCAAATACTTCCAACACCGGTTTGGCCCGGGTTCGCCTCATCGTTTTTAGGAATGATGGCGGGTTTTATCTACCAGAAAAAAAATCGATTTCCTATATTATCGAAACCACGGTTTTGGAGACTCCTTTCTTTGTTTTGGAAGAAAAGGAATACGAGGTAGAACTGTTCAAGGATTACTATATCAACGCTGATATGCTATCTAACCTAAAGACCAATAATAAGATACTGAACGTTATAGGCAGTGTTTATGCACAGGAAAACGGCTATCATAATTGCTTACTGCTAAACAATGCCAAACAAGTCGTAGAGGCATTGAACGGTAATCTTTTTATGATCAAGGGGAATATGGTCAAAACCCCATCTTTAAAAGACGGTTGCTTGAACGGAATCATTAGAAAAAAACTGATTGAAATCGTTAAAAAGTTGGATGATTATACCTTCGAAGAAGCCTCAATTTCGCCTTTTGAGCTTCAAAAAGCAGATGAATTATTCGTTACCAACGCTATTATGGGCATACAGCCGATTACAAAGTACAGAAAAAAAGAATATACGAATACGGTTGCAAAAGATTTGATGGGAAAGCTGAATGTAGCGGCTAGGTTGGGTTAGTTCAATTGCCAAATTAATTCAAATTCGGATTTTCGGGTGCATTGGACCATAAAAGATAATCACCGCCCAATTCCATCATTTTTTCTTTCCAGAACGCACTGGCGGGCTTGTGTATGATGTCACTTTCATATTCGTTTTTTACGACTACCCATGATTTGGAGGTCAGTTCTTCTTCCAATTGAAAGGTGGACCAGCCGGAATATCCCAAAAAGAAACGGATATCTTTATCGGTTATCGATTTGTTGTTGATAAGGTGAACTGTCTTTTCAAAATCGCCTCCCCAGTAGATCCCATCGGATATTTCAATACTATTGTCAATTAAATCGGGTACACTATGGATAAAATAAAGATTATCCTGTTCTACCGGGCCGCCATTGTAAACTTGAATGGGGATTTCAATTTCGGTTACTAGATCGCTTATATCGTAATCCAACGGTTTGTTCAATATAAAGCCCACTGAGCCTTCGTCGTTGTGCTCGGCTAAAAGTACAACGGCCCTGTTAAATGATACATCGCCTGTAAGGGTAGGTTCAGCTATCAATAACTTTCCTTTTTTCGGTTTTAATAGTACCATGTTAATGTGTTAGTCTAACTAAAATAAGATAATTCTTATTAATACCAAAAGTGGGCAATAAAAAAGCACTATGCAAAAGCATAGTGCTCAATGTATTATTCTATGAAAGAATTAGTTTACTGCTTTACCTAAATCAGCACCAGCTTTGAACTTCACTACATTTTTTGCTGCGATTTGGATAGTTTTACCGGTAGATGGGTTTCTACCTTCTCTAGCGTTTCTTTTAGATACAGACCAAGATCCGAAACCTACCAAAGAAACTCTTCCACCTTTTTTAAGTGTACCTTCAACATTTCCTAAAAAAGATTCTAACGCTTTCTTAGCTGCTGCTTTTGTAATGCCAGCATCAGCTGCCATCGCATCGATTAATTCTGTTTTGTTCATAATGTAATTAAATTAATTGTTTAAAATAATTTTAAAGCTTAAACAAATTTATATGGATTTACGATCAACACAAGTAAAATCAAGGGAAATCACTGCTTTTGTTGATAACTCAGGGTGTTTGTTGATAAAGTAGAGGGTTTTCTTACGTTTCTCGCAGCCCAATAATAATGGGGCTTTAGAGAAGATGGGCATTTTTTGCCAATTTTAATCCGTTCAAAACATCCTTTACTGGCATTCTACGTTTTCCAGGGAGCTGTATTTCCCGTAAATCAATATAGCCTTGTGCTACGGCAACTTTTAGCTCTGTTTTGCCGACAACCAGTTCGCCTGTTGCTACATTATGCTGTTCCAAAATCGTATCAACATCATATATTTTGATGACCATGGATTCCTCCCCATTTTTTAGCGTTGTCCAGGCGGACGGGTAGGGGCTTAGGCCTCTAATATGGTTGTAAATGTCATTAATGGGCAAAGACCAGTCTATCTTACAGGTGTCCTTATGTATTTTGGGCGCATCCTTTACTTGGGCCGTAGTTTCCATTTCTGACTGTGGCACTGGTGTCACTTCATCATTTTCTATTTTTTTTACCGTATCAATCACCAATTCTGCCCCTATCATCATTAACTTATCATGCAGTATACCTGCAGTATCCTCTTTTTTGATTTCTGTTTTTTTGCGGAGGATTATTTTTCCGGTGTCTATTTTCTCATCTATAAAAAAAGTAGTGACCCCGGTTTCGGTTTCCCCATTAATTATCGCCCAGTTTATAGGAGCGGCCCCCCTGTAGTTGGGCAACAAAGATGCATGTAGGTTAAAGGTGCCGTATTTGGGCATTTGCCACACTATTTTAGGTAACATTCTAAAAGCGACAACTATCTGTAGATTTGCATTTAGCGATCCCAATTCCTTTAGAAAGGCCTCATCTTTTAAATTGGTGGGTTGCAATACCTTGATATTTTTTTTGAGAGCGTACCTTTTTACTGCGGATTCTTGCACTTTTCTACCCCTGCCCGCAGGACGGTCTGGCGCGGTAATTACCCCAACGACGTTTTTTTTGTTTTCCATCAAAGCGGAAAGTGTTGCCACGGCAAAATCCGGGGTACCCATAAATACTATACGCAATGCATCCATATTAGATTAATTCGTATTTGTTTTTTAAATCGATTTTTATCAGTTCATCCTCCAATAGTTCCTGAATGGCTAAAAGAATGTTTTTTTCTTTGTAGGTCAATACTTGTATCAATTCCCTAGAGGACATATTCCCGGCGGATAATCGTTTGAGTATATCTTCACGTACCAGATTGATGATAGGAATATCAATTTCATCCTTATGGAGGCAAATATCACAAATGCCACAGTCATGTTCTAATCTTTCGCCGAAGTATTGCAATAATTGTTTGCTCCTGCATACCGTATCGTTTTTGATGTAAGAAAGCATATGCGTTATATTGTCCGACTTCACTTTTTGAATGGTTTCCACTTTTTTGGAAATACCGTGTATGGTATTGTCGTCTTCCCTGGGCACTAAAAAAGTAACTTCCAAATCGCTATGTTGGGCATTATAGGTTATGATTTCATCAGTTTTAAGACGTTCCAGGGTTTTGATAACGTTATCTTCTGTAACATTAGCTTTCTTTGAGATTAAATAGGTATTTATTTTGGTGTTGTAATCAAAAATCCCACCATAGGTGCGCAATATCGTCTTAAGTATGGGTGCCTCTTTCTTATGAATTTCAAGATAAGCGAAGAGTTGTTGTTTTGTACAAATAAACTGTACCGTTGTTTTTTTTGAAAAATTCTCCGACAGACCAATAATGGAATTTTGATCCAGCATTCGTAGGCCATTATAGGCAAGCAAAGTATTTAATTCATAGATGTTGCAGAACTCGTTGAACTTTAAGGCGAAGGTTTCGTTAGCACCTTCACCGTAAGGGATTTGAAAATAGGAGTTGAGTTTTCGGTATAACAGTTTTAAAAAAGAAACGTCAGGTAGAACACTCAAAAATTGCTTCTTCACCTGTTCTTCATCTGCCTTGTTCGTAATTAGAACCGCTTGAGCCGCTTCACCGTTTCTTCCCGCACGCCCGGCTTCTTGAAAGTAATTTTCCAGACTATCCGGTATTTGGTAATGTACAACAAGTTTAACATCAGGTTTATCAACGCCCATGCCAAAAGCGTTGGTAGCTACCATGATCTGGGTCTTGTTTTTTAACCACGCATTCAAACGCTTCTCTTTTTCTTTTTTGGGCATACCACCATGAAAAAATGATACTGAACAGCCTTTGGATTGCAAAAAAGAGCTTAGCTCTACACATAACCTTCTTGTACGCACGTAAACAATGGTACTGTCTTTACGGGTTGTACACAAATGTTGCAGGCGATACAATTTATCCTCGTCCCAGGAAATGGTAAAAGCAATATTGTCACGCAGAAAAGAATCTTTTATAATGCTTTTGTTGTGCATTCCCAGATTCTCCAAAATATCTTTGGCCACTTTTTCGGTGGCTGTTGCCGTTAGTGCGATTATCGAAATATCAGGAGCGAGCTCCTTTAATCTGGAGCACTCCAAGTATGCAGGTCTAAAATCATGTCCCCATTGCGAGATACAGTGGGCCTCGTCTATTGCAATTAGGTTTACGTTCATTTGGCGAATCCTGTCCGAAACCACTTCTTGTTGCAAACGTTCAGGGGATAAATATAGAAATTTATAATTTCCGTGGATGCAGTTGTCCAATAGGTTACTGACTTCGTCAAAAGGAATACCCCCGGTCAATGCAATAGCTTTGATTCCTTTTTCTTTTAGGGTTTCCACTTGATTGTGAATCAAGGCGACCAAAGGCGAGACCACAATACAAATACCATCTTGTGCCAAAGCGGGAATTTGATAGCAAAGCGATTTGCCACCACCTGTCGGTAACAGGGCGAGCACATCGGTTTTATTCAAAACGGTATTTATGATTTTTTCTTGAGAACCTTTAAAGCTGGTAAAGCCCCAATACTTTTTCAAGATATGTTTTGGGTTTTGGGACACTAATTCTCTATTTGATTTAAAATAAAAGATACTCGATTTTCGATACTCCCCTTTGGTACGGTAATCGGTACATACCCCATTTTGCCATAAACCTTTTCCAAACAAAAATGTATCTGTTCCGCTTCTTTAAAGCTTTCAAACCTTTCATTGTCCCGTACATATATTTCTTTCCATGGTGGTAGCAAAAACACTTTATCGTACACAAAGTTTTCACATGCTTCTACAAAGTTTTTTTTGTGTTTTTGCCCAAAAAATTCCATATAGCCCAATACATCGGGTATGCCACGATCAAAAAATACCGGGGATTTTTTTAGTTGTTGTGCATCAATAAATTGCGCTACCCTTCCTTTAATGATTTTTGCGTTGAATTTCATGGGGTCGGAAACTGAAGAAATAGGGTTTGAACCTATGGTCTGCATCGTACCATCTTGCTTGGCTTCCAAGGTCATTAAACGTATAATTTCGGGAAAACAATGATACCCTGATGCTTGCAATTTTTCAATAATCGCTGTTTTTCCGGTTCCGGGGCCTCCCGTTATTACAATTTTGTCCTGTTTCAATACAAATTGAATATTAAATGGTTTATGGCACAAAAATACACAAACCTGTAACAACCGATCGCAGCATAAAAAACTGCCAAACACTAAAAGCAAAAAATTGTAAAGGTTACTTTATCTTTGCACAAAAGAAGAGCATGGGCAAGGAAAAACCGGAGGAGTTCTATAAAAGGCTAAAAGAACAGTTGGATGAAAGTACCACATGGCCATCTGACTACCTGTATAAATTTATAGTGCCAACGGAAAGTGATAAAATTGGTAAAATTCAAGATATTTTTGATAATACGGGAGCCGTAATCGAATCAAAACAGTCAAAAAAAGGAAAATATACCAGCATATCGGTTACCGTAAACCTTAAAAACCCCGACGAGGTTATCCAAAAATACAAAGAAGTAGGTAAGCTAAAAGGTGTTATATCCCTTTAAAATAGTATATCTACCATAATTTTGTTATTTTGCGGTCATTATTGGACTATACTTCACTATTCCTAAATTTTTAAGCAAAAAACCACAATTTGAATTTAGTAGAAAACCTAGAATACAATACTGAGCGCGAAAAGCTCATTATTCCCGAATATGGGCGTCATTTTCAAAAAATGGTCGATCATGCCGTATCCATCAAAGACGATGAAGAAAGAAATAGAATAGCCAAAGCGATCATAAGCGTAATGGGCAATTTGCAACCACATTTACGGGATGTGCCCGATTTTCAACATAAACTTTGGGACCAATTGTTTATTATGTCCGATTTTAAACTGGATGTAGAATCACCCTTTCCCATTACCAGTAAAGAGGTTTTGCAACAACGTCCCGAACCTTTGAAATACCCCCAAAATTTTCCTAAATATCGCTTTTATGGCAACAACATCAAAAGAATGATAGATGTTGCCGTTAAATGGGAAAAGGGCGATATGCGTGATGGCCTGGAATATGCCATCGCTAATCATATGAAAAAGTGCTACTTAAATTGGAATAAGGACACCGTTGATGACAAGGCCATTTTTGAACACTTGTTCGAGTTGAGTGACGGTCAGATTGATTTAGCGTCCGATGGTGAAAATCTTACGGATAGTGGCCAATTCCTCAAAAATAGAGTCGCCAAAAATACGGGGCGGAGCAACAACAATAAAAAAAATCAAAGAAATAATAATCGCGGTAAAAAGCGATACTAATACTCAGTACTTTAAATGGGAACATTTAAAATTGAAGGGGGGCACCAGCTGCATGGTGAAATCACGCCCCAAGGTGCAAAAAACGAGGCCTTACAAATATTATGTGCGGTTTTGTTGACACCGGAGAAAGTAACGATTACCAATATTCCCGATATAGTAGACGTCAACAAACTTATTTCTTTGTTAGAGGACTTGGGTGTGAAAATCCAAAAGAAGGGTAAGGGCGCTTATACCTTCAAGGCAGATGATATTAATCTGGACTATTTACAGTCTGATCAGTTCAAGCTAGACGGTAGGGGCCTCAGAGGCTCTATCATGCTTGTAGGCCCTTTGCTCTCGCGTTTTGGCAAAGGATATATACCCAAACCTGGCGGTGATAAAATAGGTCGTCGCAGATTGGATACGCATTTTGAGGGATTCATTAAACTCGGTGCTAAATTCAGATATAATAAAGAAGAGTATTTCTACGGAGTGGAGGCCAAGAAACTAAGGGGTACGTACATGTTGCTCGATGAGGCTTCGGTTACCGGTACCGCAAATATACTCATGGCAGCCGTGCTTGCCGAAGGTACGACAACGATATATAATGCCGCTTGTGAACCATATCTACAACAACTTTGCAAAATGTTGAACAGAATGGGTGCAAAGATCACGGGCATCGGCTCCAATTTATTGACCATTGAAGGTGTTGATACACTAGGCGGTACCGAGCATCGTATGCTACCCGATATGATTGAAATTGGAAGTTGGATAGGACTTGCGGCCATGACCCGGAGCGAGCTTACCATAAAAGATGTAAGCTGGGACGATTTGGGACAAATTCCCTCGGTATTCAGAAAATTGGGGATTCAATTGGAACGCAAGGGTGACGATATCTTTATTCCCGAACACAAAAATGGTTATGAAATCCAAAACTACATAGACGGTTCAATCCTTACTATTGCCGATGCTCCATGGCCAGGGCTCACACCGGATTTGTTGAGTATTATTCTCGTAATGGCCACACAGGCTAGGGGAGAAGTGATCATTCATCAAAAAATGTTCGAGAGTCGTTTGTTTTTTGTGGACAAGTTGTTGGACATGGGAGCTAAAATAATCCTATGCGACCCCCACAGGGCCGCCGTTATGGGGCATGATTTCAAATCTACCTTAAAGGCCACTACAATGACTTCTCCTGACATTAGGGCGGGGGTTTCATTGTTGATCGCCGCACTTTCGGCGAAAGGTACATCTACTATTCACAATATAGAACAGATTGACAGGGGGTATGAGAATATTGATGAACGTTTAAGTGACATAGGCGCAAAGATCACGAGAGTTTAAGCATACTATCAGCTACACTATGGATAAAAAAACAGATTGGAAATCCATACCATTGTTAAATAACGATTCAAGCGCTAAAAAACGTTTTGAACTGCATATAGATGGTCAAATTGCTTTTTTGGATTACATAATCTCCAAAAAGGAGATAATATATTTGACCCATACCGAAGTTCCCAAAGTTTTGGAAGGCAAAGGTGTGGGTGGTGCACTGGTCTCCAAAGTACTTGAACACATAAAGGAACAGGAAATCAAAATGGCACCTTTATGCCCGTTTGTTGTAGTCTATCTAAAACGCCACCCAGAATTGGCCGAAGGTATTCTGGCACCCGGTTATTCAATCGGCTAAAAAAGGTTTATTAGCCCCCAAATAAAAATCAGGTTCCATAGTATTGTTCTTCCCCAATTTCTTACTATCAATTGTCGTACATCTTTTTCCGTAAATGTTGTATTCGAGATTTTATGGTGTAGCGGAACAAACTGAGAAAAGGTAAGTGCCCAAACTAAAATCACAAGAATTAAGCTGGCAATGGTATAGAAGGTTTGGGACTCATATACTTGTATAGCGGAAACGACCAACTGACCGAACATCAACGGAACAACCACATAGGATATACGCTGCACATATATTTTGTGCCATTCTATCAAATCAAGTCTACCGTAATACGGAAAGCTGGGATAAATGATTAGCTGAACCGTCCAAATAAGGATAACAAGCCCAAAATCGAAAAGTAATCGTAGAAATTCAATATGCATTTGTTTGTTTTTGGGGTATATTAGACACAAGCCATGCCCAATATATCAATAACGGATGAACAACTAGTAGTCTACCCCAAGATACCCAAGCAGGTACACATAAACTATTATCAGCACAGGAACCTATTTGGATAAAATAGATATGTGATAGTATGAAAATCAGTAATAAGCCTATAATGGCATAACAGGCCATCTTTCTTGTTTTTTGATTAAGGACCAATACTCCAATTGCTATTTCCAATAAACCACTCAAGTAATTTATATACACGGGATAAGGCAGATAATCGGGAATAAGGCTATGATAGAAATCGGGATTTACGAAATGGTAAGCTCCCGCAGCCACGTAGAAAACAGCCAAACTGTATTTAAGGGTTTCCGTCACCGCTAAGTTTCCATTTATATTCCACATGTACTTTTCTCAGGATAAGAAAAAATGGAATCCACCACAAAAAATCGTTGGTAATAAGTGTGTAAATAAATTCAAAGGGAACGATATCCTGCAGGTAATTGAAGAAGAAACCAACAGGCCCCAATATTTTCCCTAAAAACCCGACCGCTACAATGGGCCAATGTCGCATAGGGTCATAAGAAGCCCACCAGTACCCTAGGCCATAAACCCCGATTACCATTCCCATACCTTGCCAAACCATGGGATGGTTCAACGGTTGCATCCCTACCAAATCAAAAAAATGGTCAGGAAACAGTACGACCCAAGCGCCCCATATTATATTGTAAATCGCCGCTAGTTTAAGAGTTAGTTTCATTAATTTATTTTTTTACTAAGGTGCCATCGGGGTATTTTGCAAAACGACCTTTGGACCTATCGTGTACATTATCCGTATATGGCCAAGGCCATCCACCAAATTGGGTGGTTCGATATTCTTGCATCGCTTTTTGGATTTCTACATCGGTATTCATGACAAATGGCCCATATTTAGCTATAGGCTCATTAATCGGTTTACCTTGTAACAGCAATAAATGCGACGGTTTTTTCCCAGATATGATGGAAATATCGTTGTTCGGGTTCAATGTTGCACCGTAATTGGGTCGTATGGCCGTATTAGCAATGGTGATTGAATCACCTTCGTAAAAATATAAGGTTCTATTAACATCGGATATATTGGACTTTGGTAAAATGTACTCGGTCTCGGCATCAATATGTATGTTCCAAATAGCGACATCGTTATCGGTAATGCCCGCCCACGAATCCGGAGCCGGATCTAGTGCTTTAACCGAAGCGTAGCTTCCCGCAATTATTTTGACTTGTGCATTCTCGATTTTCACTATCGGTATTTCCTCGTGCCATAACATTTTAAAATGGGGCTCGACAAACTTATTCGCTTTGGGTAGGTTGAGCCATATTTGGAACAGCTCTAATGTGTTTTCTTTATCTGTATGAAGCATCGGAAACATTTCAGAATGTTGTACACCACGCCCAGCGGTCATCCATTGTACGTCACCTTCTCCAAATCTACCTGCGGCCCCTAACGAATCTGAATGGTCACAAAACCCCTTGTTTACGATGGTTATGGTTTCAAAACCCCTATGCGGATGCGCCGGAAAACCAGGTATGGTTTGACCATGATACATTCGCCAGCCATCTTTTATTGTAAAATCATTACCTAAAGTTCTCCCTTCCAACGAAGCGTTCGGGGACATATCTTCTTTTCCTTTTGGATAATGGTCCAAATGGTATACACAAAATAAAAACGGGTCTTCCGTTTGCCAAGGAAAGCCCAATGGAAAGATTTTTTTTATTGGATTGGCCATTATTGAAACTGTTTTATTAACATATTACAAGTTATCCTAAAAAATGGAAAAGACGCTAGTGTTCAGCTGTATTGATTTCAATCCAATACCCATCGGGATCTTGAATATAAATCTGTTTTACGCCATCGGTTCGTTTGGTTATGGCATTCGCTTTTCCGGGCCAATCCGAAAACGGCACATTATTCTCTTTCAAGTGCGCAATTACGGTATCCAGATTTTGGGTTGCCAAACACAAATGCATGGATTTGTTTTTTTCGAAGGGAGTAAATTCTTTTTGGATAAGGTGTATCTGTGAACTTCCCTCAATAATAAACCATCTGAATCCGGGTTTCTTGTCCGGATGGGGCGTTTCCCGTAACTTTAAAATATTGCCATAAAATTCGGCGCTTTTATCAACATCATCTACCACTATGGCGAAATGGTCAATTTTGAAGTCAAACGATTGTGCACTGCTCAGTTGCACCCCCATCAATAAACACATCAACAATATATACGGTTTCATGTGGAATATCATTCGGTTAGCTCAAAAGAATTGATTATTTGTGCATAGGTGTTCTTTGTTTTTTCCCTTTTGTCCTTCAGGGTCCAGGCCATAATCATATACACATTTTCGTTACCTTCAACAAAGGCGATGGTATACGCTATTTCATACATAATACCATCAACTTTTCCGTCAACATCTACTACCTGTGCGTCCAGGCCGTTTATTTTCATTGCTTTGGCCGGCATTTGCTTTGTAATGGTAATACTTTCCTCAAGAAAATTTAACTGTATATCCCTGTAATTCTCCGAAACCGATTTGGAATCGTCCCATTCGTTCAATTCTTCAAAGACTTCCTTAAGCTCATCTTTTGGTTCATCAATGACCACTACATAAGCTTCCTTGAATATATTCTGATATTGCAAAGACGCATCTGGGTTAAGACCCGTGGCTGTTTTCATATATTTTGGGACAGCCATGCTATAATCATTGATCTTGACTGTTTTAAAGTCTTCGGAAACGGACAACTCTTCCTTTTTTCCAAAGCTGGGTATCTCTAAACAGGCGTTGAATTGAAAAGTGAGCAATATGATAAGTACGGTCCTAAAATATATATTCATGGTAGTGGTTGGTTGTTATTGTACATTAGTTTGATAACGCATCAATTTGTTTTTGAACAGCATCAGCTTCTGCATATTTACTGTCGCTGGCCGATCGGTTGCTTTTGGATAAATCAAAGGCTTCCTTCATCAATTTTTGATATTTTTCCTGCAATTTCTCTTTTTCCGTTTTCTTCTTGAATAATCCGAACATAGCTTTTTTTGTG
Organism: Costertonia aggregata; assembly: GCF_013402795.1. GTDB lineage: Bacteria > Bacteroidota > Bacteroidia > Flavobacteriales > Flavobacteriaceae > Costertonia > Costertonia aggregata. Next base: position 3,419,902 of record NZ_CP058595.1, read on the forward strand.
TTTAATTTCCATTAATCGGGGGTGGCCCATCTATCATAGGCTCGTACACCTCGTTTCCTTTTCTAGTCTTAAATTCCTCCTTGACCTTTATGACCAATTTTGGGTTTTCAAAAAGGTCTACCATGGTCATTCCCAAAGCCTTTGATGCGTACACCATGCCTTTATGACCTATTGACATACCGCCACAGGCTACTACGGCCCAAGAATGCCAAGGTGTATCTTTTGGGGCTACCGTGACCCCAAGGTTGATATTGGGCACGTTCCAGCTTACATCGCCAACATCGGTAGAGCCGCCTCCCGGATTCTCTTCGGTCTCCTTCAAGGGATAAATTTTGCTGTCCATACCAATTTCGGGTTTCCCCGTCGCCTTTTGGATTGCTTTACCAAATGCCGTTTCCTCTTCAGTGTAACGTATGGGGCCCAACAATTCCAAATTGTTTTGCATGATTTCCCCACCGGAACGATTTACCAATGTTTCATAAATACCTGATACCAAAGATATTTTGTAATCTACATTGGCCATAATTGCCGCACCTTCGGCCATTTTTTTGACCCTTTCGTAGGTAGGTAGCATTTTTGAGCGTTTAGGGTCCCGAACCCGTACCCAAAGTTTGGCATAGTCAGGTACAACGTTTACGACTTGGCCACCGTCCTGAATATGATAATGTATTCGGGAGGTGGGCAGAATATGCTCGCGATAATAATTTATGCCTGTTGTGTAGAGCTCCAATGCATCGGATGCGCTACGGCCGTTCCAAGGGTCTGAGGATGCGTGTGCCGTTTGCCCATAAAATTCTACGATAAAGTCGATAAGGGATAGCCCACTTTGCACATCGGCCTCGATACCTGATGAAGGGTGCCAACTCAAGTTGACATCCACATCGTCCCAAAGCCCTTCTTTCACCATCCATACTTTTGCAAAATATTTTTCTTCGGCCGGGGTGCCCAAAAACTTTACCGTTCCTTTTATTTTCCCTGTATCCATCAATTCCTTGATAGCGATGGCAGCACCTAGGCTAGATGTACCGAACATGTTATGTCCGCAACCGTGCCCGGCCGCACCGGGTTTTAATGGTTCTTTTACAGGGGTAGCTTTTTGCGATATGCCCGGTAGGGCATCAAACTCGCCCAAGATACTTATTACGGGTTTCCCCGATCCGTACGTTGCTGTAAATGCTGTTGGTATGCCAGCTACACCGCGTTCTACTTCAAGTCCGTTTTTTTCGGCATAGTCAGCAAGAATGCGCGAAGACTCCTTTTCGTTGAAAGCAGTTTCAGCCAAAGCCCAAATAGAATCGCTAATTTTTATCAATGCCGATTTATGGGTCTCAACCGATGCTATAATCGCCTTTTTATTCTTGGTAAGTTTTTGCGCACTCAAAGTAATGATCATAAAAAGCGCTACTAAGAGAGATAGTTTATATTTCATTTTTCAATGTTTTTGGATAGTGATTTTGTATAGCGACACATTACGTAAATATAGTATTTTCTTATCTCATACAGAAGTCAGTTTTTTGCTATCCTAAGCTTTTTCCATTTATTTTTTTGAGTATCGGTATTTGTTTGGACCTATGACGGTTCAAATGATTTTTTCAGGAAAATGGTATATGGCATAGAACTTGTTTTAAGTATGCCAATTACAATTTAAACGCGCTTTATTCGTTACTGTTCAGATGATTAAAACCATATTAATGATAACCAATTCAACCGTTATGAAGAATTTATTTCGCTTTTTGGGATTGTTCACCCTTATGATTTGTTTGGGGGCCTGCAGTGCTACCAATCGTTTAACGATGGGGGTCACCGAACCTGCACGAATACCTTTGGATTCGGATATTACTAAAATTGGTATCATAAACAGAAGCATACCTTCTGATGGGAACAAGGTAGTGGACGAAATTGATAAGATTTTGTCACTGGAAGGAAAAAACCTAGATAAGGACGGGGCGGAAGCAGCCATTACCGGTTTGGCAGACGAATTAGAAAGAGGCGACCGTTTTGAAGCTATAAAAATCATAAATGACGGTGAATTACAACGTAAGGGTCTTGGGGTATTTCCAGCGGCACTCCCATGGGAAACCGTAGAAAAAATCTGCAAGGAAAACGATGTGGATATTTTATTCTCGCTTGAATTTTATGATACCGATACCAAGGCAAATTACGAAGTATCCATGGTGACATTACCCAATAATTTAGGAATCAATACTAAAGTACCCGGCCATAAAGTTGAATTGAACACGGTTATAAAAAATGGTTGGCGTGTATACGACCCCTTGGGAAAAGTGATACTGGACGAATATGTTTCAACAGATTATCTAAACTCTCGTGGAGCTGGAATCAACCCTGTAAAGGCCGTTGAAACCATTATCGGCAGAAAAGAAGGTGTGCAACAACTTAGTAACGTTTCGGGCGCAGATTACGCTTTGAACACAAAACCTTTGCGGCGAAGGGTGTCTAGGGATTATTTTGTACGCGGAACCGATAATTTTATAGTGGCCAAACGCAGAGCACAAACGGGAGATTGGAACGGAGCAGCGGATTTATGGGAAAATGAAATTGAGCATTCTAAAATGAAAATAGCAGGACGAGCCCATTATAATATGGCCATTATCAATGAAATAAATGGAGATTTGGAAAAGGCCATCGAATGGGCATCCAAGGCATATTCCGATTATGGAAATAACATGGCACTGCGTTATGTAAATATCTTAAAAAGTAGAATGGCTCAAAAACGTGAACTCAATAGGCAATTATCAAAATAATATTGATGTTTTCAGAAAAATAGCCTCTAGCAACCAGTCTCAGTCGTGTTGGTCCCATACGGGTCTTCCAGGCAGGGTATGCTTACCAATAATGCGAAGGCTTTCCTGTTTTACCATGAACTGTTTTTTGCGGGCATAAAGAGTATCGCTGGCAAATTTCCGCATTTTATCTATGTCGATAATAGGGTCAGGGTAGTCCCTGCCCAAGCAAAATCCCAAAAATATGAGCTCCATTTTGGGTATTTTCCACGGTTCATGTATGTATGCTACTGGTAAATTGGCTAATTCTGGCACCCATTTTTTGATAAAAACCCCATCAGAATCGTACATTTTACTATTTTTTACCGGATTATAAATACGAATTGTATTTACGCCGGTCTCGCCGGATTGCATGTTCAATTGTGGGAAATGTATGCCGGGTTCAAAATCCAAAAAATTTTGGGCCAAATGTGCCGTACAGTCCTGCCAGGGTTGCCAAAGCAAGTGTGTGAAAAAAGACGCCAACATTGCCCGTAATCTAAAGTTTACAAAACCAGTAGTGTTTAAGCAACGCATAGCGGCATCAATAATTGGGATACCTGTTCGCCCTTCTCGCCATGCTTCTTGGAATTCTGGTTTTCTTTCCTTTTTAAGTTCATGAAACCCTTTGTTTATACTTTTGAACTCCATCTCACCTTCCATTTCGAATTTTTGGATAAAATGGGCCTGCCATCGCATGCGGGACAGGAACGAACTTAAATTACGCTTGTTGTTTTTGGCATTCTTATGGCCTGCGGCATATTGGCAAACTTGCCTCGTAGAGATATTGCCCCAAGCCAGATATGGCGATAAACGACTGCTATGCAATCTTGATTTGTTTGATTGACTATAATATGCATTATAGCCTTTTACCCTATTTTCCAGGAAAGAATTCAAATATTTGACGGCATAGGACGTACCGCCCTGCTGCATATTTTTATCCGCTGAAGTTTTGAGGGAAACCGCACTGAATTTTGTGGCGAACAATCTATCTATTTCATTTATGGTAAAAAAATCAGCAGCATCCATATTCGGCGTATCAAAATCTTGATTGATAAAGCTGACCCAGTCGTTCTTCCAACTCTTCCTATTCTTTATCCCCCTAAAGACACCATTTTGAACACTTTCAGTCCAAATTACCTTATTGTTCCTACACCAACCTTTAACACTCTTGTCCCTATCATAGGTTATTTTCATACCTGTTTCTTGATACGAGAAAACACTATCGATCTTTTTAATGGTATTCAACTTTTGGAAAAGGTCGGGAATATTGCTTTTAACAATAAATACTTTGGTGTTGTAAGGTCTTAATTGCTGTTGTAGGTTTTCAAGACTTTGTTTTATGAAATCGATATGTTTTTGGCTGTAGTGATTATCTTTTGTCCAAAGTGGTTCAAAACTGTAAAGAAGCAAAATTTTACGGCCTGTTTTTATGGCCTTGAGCAAGGGTTCATGATCTAAAAGTCGAAGATCTCTCTTAAACCATACTATGACCATTAGGCAACCGCTTCTTTATATACTTTTAAGCAACGCTCCCTGGCCTCTTTGTGATCAACCATTTTGTCCGGGTATGTAAGCTCCTGTAAGTCGGGCACCCATTTATTGATGTATTCCTTTTGTTTGTCAAACTTATCGATTTGGGTCATGGGATTAAAAATCCTGAAATAAGGCGCCGCATCAACACCGCTACCGGCAGCCCACTGCCAATTGCCAACGTTGGCACTTTGATCATAGTCCAAAAGCTTTTCAGCAAAATAAGCTTCACCCCAGCGCCAATCTATCAGTAAATGTTTACATAAAAAACTGGCCACCAACATACGAACCCTATTGTGCATGTATCCGGTTTGGTTCAACTCACGCATTCCGGCATCGACCAAAGCATATCCCGTTTCCCCATTTTTCCATTTTTCATATTCCTTTTCATTGTTTCGCCAATCTATACGATCATACTTGGGTCTAAAGGCTTTGTTGACCGTATGTGGAAAGTGCCACAGGATTTGCATAAAAAACTCGCGCCAAATAAGTTCGCTCCAAAACACCTCATTTTCTTCGGCAATGGCTTTTTTCATCATTTTACGTACCGATACCGTTCCAAAGCGTAAATGAGGCCCTAAACGTGAGGTGCCATTTTCCTTTGCGGGAAAATTACGGGTGTCTTCATAGTTTTCAATTAGGGTAGGGGTTACGGTATAATCGGGAACTTTTATATTAGAAGTTTCAAAACCCATATCGGAAAGCGATAGATTGGGTAGTCTTGAATGCTCGATCAGATTGTCCATATACTGATTTGTATAATGAACAGTCAAATCATCTTCGTTAAAGGTAGACTTCCATTTGTTTTTGTAAGGCGTGTATACCACATACGGATCACCATCGTCTTTGACGACCTCGTCTTTTTCAAAAACGACTTGGTCTTTGTAGGTTTTGAAATCAATATTTTTTTCGCTCAAAAAAGAGTGTATTTCCTCATCCCGTTCTTTGGCATAAGGTTCATAGTCACGGTTGGTGTAAACCGATTCAATTTCATGCTCGCTTACTAGTTTTTTGAAAACATCTTTGGGGCTGCCATGGTAAAGTGCAATTGAACTTTGGTTATTTTCTTGAAGTTCGTCCCTCATTTTTTGTAAAGTTTGATGGATAAAAGTTACCCGAGCATCATTTTTGGGTAGTTTATCCAATATTTCGGTATCAAAAATAAATACGGGAAGTACGGGAAAATCACCTTTTAGGGCTTGTAGAAAACCTATATTGTCATCCAATCGCAAATCTCTACGAAACCAAAAGACTGAAACTTTTTTACTCATCTTAGCTTATATTCAATGTAGACATACCACCATCGACACCAACGATCTGCCCGGTCATCCACGTGCTGTCATCACTCAATAAAAATAAAGCGATATTTGCAATATCCTCTGGTTTGCCCACACGTTTTAGAGGATGACGCTGAGACATCATCTCTACTTTTTTGTCATTGTTGAGCAAGCGCCCCGCCAATGGTGTATCTACCAATGAAGGTGCCACTACATTTACTCTTAGTTTTGGTGCATATTCAGCGGCCATTGATTTTGCAAAACCTTCAATAGCGCCCTTAGCGGCGGCCACACTTGTATGAAAAGGCATGCCAGTGCCTACTGCTACAGTGCTGAAAAAGACCATACTGCCGCCTTCTACCATTTTTCCTATGATGGTCTTTACCGTTTTGACCATACTAAAGAAATTAAGTTGCATGTCCTCTTCAAATGTCTCCAGACTCATCATTTTGAAAGGTTTTAAGTTTATACTACCGGGGCAGTACACAAAACCGTGCAGTTCTTCAGGTAGGTGGGAAACGTCCAAATCGTCCGTAGTGGCATCAAATGGAATATGGGTAACATCCAAACCATCCAAGCCCTCTTTTGTACGTGATGCAACAAAGACTTTGTTGTTTTTTTGCAGTTGTGTCGCAAGGGATAATCCTATGCCATGCGAACCACCTATCAATAATATATTTTTACTCATAATTTAGAATGATTTATAATGTATTTCTTTTGGTGTTCTTTCTATGGTACCAAAAAGTTCGATTAGTTTTTGTTCCCTATACTCAAATATTTGACGCAATTGTTTTTTCACTAAAATGGGATGGGCGATTTGCCCTAATATTCCAAAAGGAATCTTGTAGTCTATAATATCCTCCATTTGTACACCCCCTTCGATCTCTTTTATAAAATGCTTGTGATGCCAAAGTGCATACGGCCCAAAACGTTGTTCATCTACAAAGTACTCACCTTTTTCGACATGTGTTATCTCGGTCACCCATTTGGTCGTATATCCAGGAAAGGGGGATACTTTGTATTGTATTATTTGTCCCGAAAACATGGGCCTATCAGCACCTGACAATATCGTAAAACCCATGTGGTCCGGAGTAATGACTTTAAGGTTTTTTGGGTCGGACAAAAATTCCCAAGCCTTTTGTTTGGTGATGGGCAAAGCTTGTTTGGAACGTAGTTGGTATAATTTCATAAATAACATTTACACAAATATAGAATCAATATTGTTTAATAAAAAATATAGAAGGTTAAACAAATTGTTAATATCATTTTAGATTTGGATTTCGATTGTTTTCAAATAGGTTATTTGCCCTCACTTACCAGCTTTATGTATTGGGTTTTCATTTGAGTTTTGTACATTTCACCGTAAAATAACGGCCCATGAGATTTTTGTCTCTGTTTTTTGCTTTATTTAACTTTCTATTTGCCCTAAGCCAGCAAGATATTGATGCTTTAGGTGAACTAACCGATGAACTATCCGAAAATTCCGGATTGATTTTTTATGATGGCCGACTCATTACACACAACGATTCAGGCAATTCCCCACAATTGTTTGAAATTGATACGGTTACATTGCAAATTGCCAGAACAATAACACTTACCAATGCATCGAATGTAGACTGGGAAGATATTACCCAAGACGATGAATTTATATACGTTGGTGATTTTGGGAACAATAGTGGGGTTAGGCAAGACTTGTCAATCTATAAAATCAGCAAAGAAGATTATAAAAAATCAGATAATGTAGTTACGGAGAGAATTGATTTCAAGTATGAAAATCAAACAGATTTTATAAAAAACGGCAACAGCGATTGGGATGCAGAGGCCATGTTTGTTTTGGACGATACGCTTATTATACTTACGAAACAATGGAAAAGTATGCGGACCTCCGCATATAGTGTTCCCACGGAAACAGGTTTGCATACGGCCAAATTACTTGGCTCACATGAGGTCAACGGATTGGTAACGGGAGCTACTTACAATACCGTTTCAGATGTTCTGTACCTCTCCGGGTACTCTCCGTTTTTACAACCTTTTATTGTTCGTGTAGATGGTGTTGAAACAAAAAATATCTTTGGTAATAATCAGGTGAAGATGATGCTCAATATAGATTTTGCCCAAATCGAAGGGATAACCTGGGTAGACAAGAATCGCTATTTTTTGTCATCTGAACTCTTTGAGAATGCCAACCCGCCCGTACGGTTAAAATCACAATTATTTACATTCACTTCGGAAGATAAGGTAGAGTCAGATGATATTCTTGATGAAGGTGGGCAACTAGATGAAGAAAAATTGGTAATCTATAGAAAACCAAATTCCTCTATATTGCAATATAACTTCAGTATCGATAAAGAATTACAAAGTAGGGCCATATATGATACGACTGGGAAACGGGTACAATTTTCCTTGGGCGATACCGTAGAAAATACCGATATTGATTTATCGGCGTTCCAAAAATCGATATACTATCTCACTTTTCATTTTAATGGGCGTACCGTGTCCAAGCCATTTATCTGGGATTAAGTTATTATGGCCAATTCTTTAGAACTGTGCCGTATGGCTCTTTTAAGATTTAATTAACGCCACCCGTAAAGCTTTATATCTAGTTTTGTGAAAATTAAAAACTACACCAATGAAAAAATTAACCCTTTTATTATGTATGGTAATCACGACGGCCACAATGCAGTCACAGATTACAACACCAGCACCAAGCCCTTTTTCAACACTAGAGCAGAAAGTTGGTCTTACCGATGTTACCGTTGAATATTCAAGGCCGTCAATGCGCGGTAGAACCGTTTTTGGTGATTTGGTCCCTTATGATAAATTATGGAGAACAGGCGCAAATGCCTACACCAAAGTTACTTTTGGCACCGAGGCAACAATAGATGGCCAAACCTTGAAGGCGGGAACATATTCCGTATTTACCAAACCAGGTAAGTCTTCATGGGAAGTTTTCTTTTACACCGATACCGAAGGAGGAGGAACACCCCGAGATTGGGACGATAGTAAAGTTGCCGCAAAAACCACGGTACAGGTATATCCTATTGAAATGCCAATCGAAACCTTTACAATTACAATCGATGATTTAAAAAGCGATGGTGCCAATTTAGGAATCATGTGGGAAAAGGCATATGTTGGCGTTCCGTTTACGGTTCCTACCGATGCTGCGGTTCAGAAAGATATAGATAGGGCTCTAAATGGGCCGAGTGCCGGCGACTATTACGCATCGGCAGTTTATTACTTGAGTGAAGATAAAGATATCTCAAAAGCTAAGGAATGGATGGAAAAAGCAATGTCGATGACCGAAAAACCTGCTTTTTGGCAATTGCGCCAACAATCTTTGATATATGCTAAAGCTGGGGACAAAAAGCAAGCCATCGCAACCGCTAAAAAGTCTTTGGCCGCTTCTGAAGCTGCGGGCAATACCGATTACATAAAAATGAACAAGGATTCTTTGAAAGAATGGGGTGCCATGTAGTGTATGTAACCTCAATATCAAAACTAAAACCCGCCTTTGAGCGGGTTTTTATGTTTTAATGGGCGGGTTGTTTTTTAACCCCCTGTCGAATACTTCCAATAAAAAGGCCAAAGCCATGACCAAGGCACAACCAAAGGCATTGAGCCATAAATAGGACATCCAATCATAATACCAGCCAAAAATAACGACAATCTGTGTTATCACTGCCGCTACAAAAACTGCGTTCCCTCTTACAAACCTAAAGAAAAATGCCAATAGGAAAATCCCCAGAACATTACCGTAAAAAATCGAGCCAATAATATTGACCAATTGAATTAGGTTATCAAACAAATTGGCGACACATGCTATGATAATCGCAATAATGCCCCACAAGAGTGTAAACCCTTTGGATGCCTTTAAATAATGTTCCGGGCTAAACTCACCAACCCTATTTCTTTTATAAAGGTCTAGGGCCGTAATCGTGCCCAAAGCATTAAGTTCTGATGCCGTCGAAGACATGGCAGCGGACAGGATAACCGCCAACAATAGCCCAATAAGGCCTCTAGGTAGGTAATTTAGGATAAAATGTATAAAAACATAATCCTTGTCATTGGTCTCCACAACACTGTCTGCCTTTCTTATTAGGGTCTTGGCATTCTCCCTGTTTCTTTTTTCAAGGGTATTTATCTTGATAATATTTTGTTTGGCTTCTTCTACGCTCGCATATTCTTTGAGTTCCAGAGCTGCGGAAAATTTATTCTGAGCCATTTTTTTTTCAATCTCCAAATCTTTGTGCGCTAGTTCCAATTTTTTATAATCATCTGCGTACGAAGACTCCATTACCGCATTTGTAGCAGCTGGATTAAAATTTAAAGGCGAAGGGTTGTATTGGTAAAAAACAAAAACCATAACCCCGACCAAAAGGATAAAGAATTGCATGGGAATTTTCAAAATTCCGTTGAAAACAAGCCCCAGTTGACTTTCCCTGACCGATTTACCGGATAAATACCGTTGTACTTGACTTTGGTCGGTTCCAAAATAGGCCAATGCCAAAAACATACCACCTGTTATACCGCTCCAAAAGGTGTATCTACTATTGGTATCAAAGTTGAAATCCAAGATGTTAAGTTTGTCACTAGCTCCGGCAACTTTTAAGGCTTTACCAAATGAAAGGTCGGCGGGCAAATAGCCCAATATAAAAAAGAAGGCGATGAACATCCCTGTCATTATAATGAACATTTGTTGTTTTTGGGTAACGCTTACCGCTTGGGTTCCACCGGTGACGGTATAAATAATGACGAGTACACCAATAATGATGTTCAATGTTCGTAAATCCCAGCCCAGTACAGCCGAGAGTATAATGGATGGCGCAAAAATGGTTATTCCCGCAGCTAAGCCCCGTTGTATCAAAAACAAGGTCGCGGCCAAGGTTCTGGTTTTCAAGTCAAACCGTTTTTCCAAAAACTCATAAGCGGTAAATACCTTTAGCTTATGGTAAAGCGGTATAAAAACAATACAGATAATGACCATAGCCAAAGGAAGGCCAAAATAAAACTGCACAAACCCCATTCCGTCATGAAATGCCTGGCCGGGTGTAGATAAAAAAGTAATGGCACTTGCCTGAGTGGCCATAACGGACAGACCAATGGTCCACCATTTGGATTGATTGCCGGCGAGCACGTAATCGCTTACGTTCTTGCTTCCCTTTGTTTTCCAAACACCAAACCCTACGATGAAGATAAGCGTTCCGGCGAGTATTATCCAATCCAGCGCTTCCATTATGTATAGGCGGTCATTATCAGATAAAATATGAATATGTAAACCACATTGAGCAATAACACAAGGTTATACTCTTTTTTCCACACAAATTTATCTTCTGGTGTCATCCTTTGATGTTTTCTTTGCGTTCTACCTTATCTTTTCCTAAAGATAACATATTGGCAAAAAGCTTGTAAGCTCCAGAAACACCTGCTGGTAGTTCCCTAAAAAAGCTTAGTCCTGTATAAATATAGTTGCCCTGACCGTACGGAGCTACTAAAAGGCTTCCTTTTTTTTCATTTTCCCCTTTATCGCTCATTGAAAGGATAGGGGTAAAGGCATTATCCCATTCGTTTGGAAAATATAGACCGCGTTCTTGTATCCATCCATCAAAGTCGGAAGGTTCAATGACGTTGGGGAAGTTAACAATACTGTGTTTTGATGCTAGTATCTTTACATCGGCGTTTTCATCGGTAACCCTATCGCGGGAAAGAGTTAATGGATATGGGGCAATGTCCTTAAACTGCTCCTTCCATCTACCCGATGTGTTGTATTGTATCACAAGATTGCCGCCGTCTTTTACATAGTCCAATAAAAATCGCTGTTTAAATTTTAAGGCATCCACTACATTATAGGCACGTATGCCCAAAACCACGGCATCAAATTTATCCAAACTACCGGCCTGTATATCATTGGGGTCTATTATTACTACATTGTAACCTATTTGTTCAAGGCTTTTTGGAACATCATCTCCCGCTCCTACGATATACCCGATGTTTTCACCTGATTTTTCTATGTTCAACCTCACTACTTTCGCTTCTGAGGGTAAAAGTATAGACTGTGTGGGCACATGATCGTACTCGATTTTCACCAGCTCTTTAGTGATTTTTTTACCGTTTATCTTGATTATGGGAGAAATAAAGCTCTCATCTTCATAATTGGGTGGCGTAAGCGTAAACATTAAAATTTGTTCGTCTCCTTGTTTTGCGATGTCAAAGGCTTTGGTTTCAGTATCCACGATCCATCCTTTGGAGTAGCAAAATTGAACCTCTCCCTTTACATTGTCTTTATGTGCTTTTACTGTTATGGGTACCTGTTTAGGGCTTCCATCGGCAAAAATCAATACCTTATCGCTAAAGCTTGCCGTGACTTCTGGAAGTATTTCAAAGGGTTGATACAATTCGCCCTTATCAGGTTTGGAATATCTATGCACTACTGGCTTTTCAAAAGATATACTCACCCCATTGATTTCAAGTTGAAACAGTGCATGAAAAGCTCTTGGAGTTTCTGGTTTCCCAATAAGTTTTTCGTCTTGTACGTTGTACATGCCCAGACTTCCTTTTTCGTTTAACCAATAGGGGCTTGTGTATTGGGTGTTTTCGGGAATATTTATATCGATTTTTAAATTTTGTTTTTCATTATTTTTTAAAATGATGGATGGGTTTGATACGGATTTACTGTTGGTAATTTGAATGGATTTTAAAACAATGTTCGTATTGCTCCTGTTCAAAGCCTCTATATTTACCTCGACAGTCCCTCCGGGATTGGAATAAGGGGTTTTGGCCGATGCTTCTAGATATAGTCCCGACACTGCTGCAATGATAGCTTTAAGCTCTTTGGATTTTTGGGTCTTCCAGTGCTCATCGGTTATGTCTTGAAGTAATCCATAGGCCTCTATGAGTTCCGGTAAATGGGATGAAGGGTCTTTAAAATTAAAGTTGGCTTCAACCCTGTTCAAAAGGGTACCGATTGCTTTTCCGCCCTTTACCCGGGTCCACGTAGTGTTGATTCCGTCAAAAATATCGCTTTTATCGCCGGGCAGATCCCCTTTGAGCAGCTCTATATATTCATTTTGTGACCCACGTGTGGATAATCTACCAAAACCTTGGCAAAGGTGCTGACTGCTCGCTAGTGCAGCAATCTCGTTGTTTGAAACTCCCAGCATTGGATAAAAAACACCAACATCCAGATTGAGCATGTTGGACTTATCTGCCGCATCAAACTTTTCTTGACTGCCATAAAACCACCAAGAGGTATTAAAGAAAAGCCTTCTCGGCTGCCACGTTTCCGTATTTTGTAATTGGTTTTTGTATGCGTTCACATCGTTGGCCAGTTCAAAAGCTTCCATACTCAACATTGCCGATGCAGTGTGATGCCCATGGGTTGTTCCCGGGCTTCGATGGTCAAACCTATTTATGATAACGTCGGGCTTGAACTTTCTTATGGCCCAAACCACATCGGCCAGCACTTTTTCTTTGTCCCATATGGTTAAAGTTTCGTCCGGATGTTTGGAGTACCCAAAATCATTTGCCCTGGTAAAGATTTGTTCCCCACCATCTACACGTCTAGCCCCTAAAAGTTCTTGGGTTCGTAAAACACCCAAAAGTTCACGTAATTCGGGACCTATCAGATTTTGACCCCCATCACCTCGGGTCAATGACAAATATGCGGTTCTGGCTTTTACTTTGTTGGATAAATAGGAAATCAATCGGGTATTTTCGTCATCAGGATGCGCGGCAATATAAAGTGCCGAGCCTAAAAAATTAAGTTTTTGGATATCGTGATGAATTTCGGAAGAAGATTTTTTTACGGGTGCTTGTGCATTTAGGGATGCCACAAAAAAGGCAAAAGCCAAACAAATTGCCAGAAAACGGTGCATATGTCTTGATTTAGTCGGTACTCAAAGATAGAAAGATAAACTAGTGCATATGTGCTTTTAGAACTTCTTTAACAAACTAGTCGGTCGCATCTTCGGCTTGTAGGTTATCATCGATTGAATTATCATCAAAAGAAGAAATCAAAGCGACCCCTTTTTGTAATATCAAACTGTTGGGATAGGTAACCATCTCCCCGTTATTTCTTCGTAAATGAAGGTGAAAGGCCCGTATGTCCTCGATAACAAAAATATCCTTTACAGGTTCTGGTGTATCGTTGATTTCCTTATCGAATATGCGTATGGTATTTCCTATTTTGAACGGATAGGAAAAAAAAATGATAACGCCGGCCGTAACGTTACTTAAAATAGACCACTGCGCAAAAAATGCAATACCGATAACGGCAAAAACCGAAGAAATCAAAACGCCCAAATCCTTGAAGTTCACGCCCCATATCAAAGTCAAGACCGCAAGGGATGTCATGGTCAAGGCTATTGAAATATATTTGATGATGAGGTTTGTCCTAACCTGATTAAAGTCCCCAAGCTTACCTACTTTGCGAACCGCTTTGGTAAATCCAAACTTTAGTATCAATACCAGAACAAAAGTGATTAAACTCGACAGAAGTTCACTTTTATGGGCGGTAATAAATTCTTCCATAGATTATAATCCTAGACTATCGCGCAAATATACATCACTGTTGCTGTTTTGTGTCCAATACGGTGTGTTCATTGTTTTGATTTTTGTCGCTTTTGAAGTAAGGGTTTTTGCATTGGCCCCATAACCACTCTTGGAAGTTTCGGACCAGCCCTCTATGGCATAAGGAAATTCTGATGCATATTTAATTTCCAACGTTCTATCAAGTTCGGGGTATGTTATTGAATATATATTTATACCATTTTCCGTTGTTGATGTAGCGGTTGCGGTATACGCTTTTAACTCCTTGTGGGATAGTCTTATATATTCCATAGATGGTATTATTTTCAACTCACCGATAGGCAAATCGGACGGATTTATACGTATTTTGTTCCAAAGCTCGTTTTCCAGCACTGTTTTTTCAAGCTCCAGATTTTGGTCGGCCTCTGACTCAAAATAAGAACGGGACTGTACTTTGAACTTATCTTTGTTGTTTAACTGTGCATATACCTGTCCGCACCATTCCTGGGATGAAAAAGAAACTTTGATGGCATGTTGGTTATCGTGCACCGGATAAAAACTACTGCTCATAATGGAATACGGATATATTCCCGTGAGATAATTCTTGGTATGGTTCAATTTTAGGACCGGGATATTATCCGGGTTGGCGCCATCGGCCTTTACTTGTTTGTCATTTAAAAAAGGCTCGGTTACATAAATAAGTACGGAATTCCCCTCGCGTAGCTGGCCATATCTTGCCTGTTCTATTTTGTATGAAGTGATTTCTGCGTTACCGGCATACCAATACTTTTTGAATTCTTCGGAAAGCTGTTTTTTTGGCTTTATTTTGGTATTGTTAGGTTTCTCTGTATTCAGGGCGATGTTACTGTCATTGTTTTTCGCAACTTCCTTACATGACTGTAAGGTCGAGGTAAGTGCGGCCAAAAGCACCATTGAAATCTCTAGTTTGAACCAATTTTTGAACATGATGTATACGATTTTTTTCAAAATTACCTAAAATACATCAACCTACCATACCCATTAACGTTTTGTAAACCAATTGTGTAGGCAAACCAACAACGTTGGTATAAGAGCCTTGTATTTCCTCAATTGCAATCAGCCCTATCCATTCTTGAATGCCGTATGCCCCGGCTTTGTCGAAGGGTTGGTAAGCGTCTATATAAAAATTGATTTCTTCATTGGTCAATTCCCGAAATTTTACTCGGGTCACTTGGTGTTGTACGATTTGGTTTTTTAATGTTGTAAAACATACCGATGTGATTACGTCATGCCAATTTCCCGAGAGTTTTTTTAGCATCTCATAGGCTTCCTGTTTGTCTAAGGCTTTTGCCAAGGATTCTCCATTATGCCAGACAACGGTGTCGGAAGTGATTAAAATCTCTTTTTGTAACAAGCTGCCTTCAAAGGGGGTGGCCTTCAATTTTGCCAGATAATCCGAGATTTCGGCTCCAGATAATCCTGAAGGATATATTTCCTCAATAGGCTTTAACCGTATTTCAACATCTAGGCCTAATTCCTTGAAATACTGTTGGCGTCGTGGCGAACCCGATGCGAGTACAAGATGATGGTTTTTTAATCTATCCAGTAACATACTAATCGTTTGCAGCGCTAAAATTCTCCAACCAATCGCCCCGTACCTTGAGTACTTGTTCTATAACATCACGTACACAGCCATCACCACCGTTTTTATGGGAGATGTATTTGGACACTGCCTTTACCTCTTGAACCGCGTTTTGCGGGCATGTGGGCAGTCCTACCAGTAGCATGGGTGGGATATCAGGTATATCATCCCCCATGTAAAGTACATGCTCTGGTTTTATGTCATAAATATCCAAATATTCTTTTAAGGGCTCTTCTTTGTGATGTGCGCCCATGTAAATATCGGTTACGCCCAAGCCACGCAGCCTGTTTCTGACACCTTCGTTGGTGCCACCGGTTATGATACATACATTATACCCTTTGTTCAAAGCGGTCTTTAGCGCATAGCCGTCTTTGACGCTCATTTTCCGTAGCATTTCACCATCTGTGGTAATTATAAGCGTACCATCTGTAAAAACACCATCTACGTCCAAAACAAAGGTGGTGATTTGCTTAAGGCTTTCTTTATAACTTTTTTCCATATATTTTTTGAATCGATTGGGTCAATAACCCATATATCTCATATTGGTCTTTGTCCTGTATCTGGTTTAAATGTTCTTCTATGGTTCTTGTATCGTTTCTTTTAGCGGGGCCGGTCTGCGATTCTTTTGGGGACAGGGTTTGTATTTTATGGGCCGTTTCCATTATCAAAGCTTTTAATAGATCAAAGGGTATTTTGTGTTCTGTGCAGATGTTTTCCCCTATATGGTATAGGTGATTGGTAAAATTGTTTACGAATACTGCTGCCAAATGCAATGGTTTTCTTTGTTCGGAAGTAATATGATAAACTTTTTTTGATAAGGTTTTTGCTAATCGTTCAAGCAATTTTTCATCTTCTTTGTTTTTGGCCTCAATGCAGATGGGAACGGTTTTAAAATCTATTTTTTTGCCTACGGTAAATGTCTGTAGCGGATAAAAAACACCTTTCCTATTTGATTTCAAGTCGTTCAGGGGAACACTCCCAGAGGTGTGGCATACCAATCCCCGGTAATTTGTAAATAACTGTGAAACAGTATTTATAGAATCATCACTTATAGCTATGATCAAAACATCTGAAGGGTTGATTTTTTTAAAATCAGTTGTCGTCGGGGCATGTTTTTCAAAGTGTGTCAAAGCCTTCTTGTTCCTTCCCACAACCTGTATTACGGTAACATTGTTTAGTGCTAGAAAGGCATCAAATAGATGTTTCGCTACATTTCCCGTACCTACAAGCGTAATTGTGATCATGGGCTCAAAAATACAAATTTAATGGCCCTGTTCACATTAGGTTTTAATTAACAAAGTTGTTTAACTTTTTAAAGCGCTTTCAAGCTCTTAAAATCATCAAAAGGGCGTATTTTTGCATGCTGAAAACCAATTTGTTTACTAATGACAGATTTGCTTAAAAAGATTTTCTTCTCTACACGTTTAATGGCGCTTTTATTCATTGTTTTTGCCGTTGCCATGGCCTTTGGTACATTTATCGAAAGCAAATACAGCACGGACACTGCCCGCATATGGATTTACAATGCTTGGTGGTTTGAAGCGATAATGGTTTTCTTCGTCATCAATTTTATTGGCAATATGTTCCGTTATCGTTTATTTCAATGGAAAAAATGGCCCGTGTTGACTTTACATCTTTCTTGGGTTCTTATCATTTTAGGGGCATTTATAACCAGGTATATTAGTTTTGAAGGCATGATGCCCATACGGGAGGGAAATTCTGAAAATGTTTTTTATTCGGATAAAACCCACCTAACGGTTTACGTTGATGGAGAAATTGATGGGCAACCAAGGCGAAAAATCTTAGAAGACGATTTGATAGTGACCGCAGAGGCCTTAAAGTCAAATCTGCCCTGGAATCAAGATTTTAACGGACAACCTTTCACCGTTTCTTATGTAGATTTTATTGATGGGGCGGAAGAAGGCCTAATCCCTGACGAAAATGGTAAGGAATTTTTAAAATTGGTCGAAGCGGGAGACGGTCAACGCCATGAACATTATTTGGAGAGTGGCGAGGTTTCCAATATACATAATGTATTGTTTGCCCTGAACAAACCTACCGATGGTGCCATCAACATAACGGTCACCGATAGTACATATCAAATAAATTCTCCTTTTGAAGGTGATTTTATGCGAATGGCGGATCAGTTCAAGGGCGAATTGGCAAAGGATAGCACCCAGCAATTACAGCTTCGTTCGTTATATTCGGTAGGCAACATGCAATTTGTGATACCTGAGCCAGTGGTTAGGGGGGTCAACGGAATTGTAAAAGTACCTGTCGAAAAAATGACCGAACAGACCTTGGATGCTTTGGTCGTATCGGTATCCAGTAATGGAGAAACGGTTGAGAAGAAGCTGTTGGGAGGAAAAGGCACTTCTGAATTTTCGGATAAGTTTACCGTGGGCGGGCTTGATTTTATGTTGAGTTATGGCTCCAAAGTATACGAGTTGCCATTTAATATTAAACTGAACGATTTCATTGCTGAAAAATACCCTGGCACCGAAAAAGGATATGCTTCTTTTATGAGTAAGGTTACCGTAGAGGACGAGCGCCCGTTCGACTATGATATTTTTATGAACAATATTTTGGACCATAGGGGATACCGTTTTTTTCAATCTAGCTTTCACCCCGATGAAAAAGGTACAGTTCTCTCCGTAAACCATGACCAATGGGGTACTTGGATTACCTATGTCGGATATTTTTTATTGTATTTAGGGCTCATGGGCATTATGTTTTTTGGGAAAACACGTTTTAAAGATTTGGCCAACGCATTAAAAAAATTGGAATCCAAGAAAAGGAAGCTTACCACGATATTCTTATTGGGTACGTTGCTGAACGTAGCGGGCCAAGAACATTCTGCGAATGATGGCCACGACCATAATGCGGCACCCACACAGGCACAAGTGGATTCGTTGATCAAAACCACGGTTGTATCCGAGGAACACGCTGACAAGTTTGGTGCTTTGGTCATTCAAGATGATGCTGGCCGAATGAAACCGATACATACATTCTCGTCCGAGCTTTTGCGTAAACTAAGCCTTACCGATAAATATGAAGATATGAACGCAGACCAGGTGTTCCTGTCTATGATGTTGGCTCCGGCAGCATGGTATAATGCAGAGTTTATCGCTATTGATAAAAAAGGGGAAAATGACAGTATCCGAAGTGTTATAGGGGTTCCCAAAGGTCAAAAATATATGAAGGCGACCGACTTTTTTGACAAAAAAGGAAACTACAAGCTAGAACCTTTTCTTCGTGATGCAACGGCAACCAATAACCCCAACCAGTTTGAAAAGGATTTTAAGGAAGCCAATATTCGTTTGTCACTTCTAAACGAAGCATTGAGTGGTCAAATTGTCAAGATTTTCCCATTATTGAACGATGAAAACAATAAATGGATTTCTGCTATCGAATATCGTGGCGGGCAGTTTCAGGTAGGTGATTCGCTGTATGCCAATTTTATCAAAAATTCTATCCCCTATTATAAGATGACGCTCCAAAAAGCGATAGCTTCTGGAGATTATTCTGATGCGGACAAGCTTTTGGAAGCCTTCAAACAAAACCAAAAAAACCATGGTAGTGAGGTATTGCCGTCTGATAAAAAAATCAAAACGGAAATCATCTATAACAAGCTGGATATCTTCAACCAGTTATGGAAATGGTATCCCTTGGTCGGATTATTACTGTTTTTTGTATTGATTTTTCAGATTTTCAAGGACCGCTCCCTATGGCGTGTCGCCATATATTTCTTGAAAGGAATGATCATCATCTTTTTTCTTTGGCATACCGCAGGGCTCGTGTTGCGTTGGTACATTTCGGGCCATGCCCCATGGAGTAACGCTTACGAAAGCATACTGTATGTTGCTTGGGCCACAATGGCCATAGGCTTGGCTTTCGGGAGAAAAAGCAATATGACCATAGGGGCTTCGGCCTTTGTGGCGGGAATGCTGCTGTGGATAGCCCATCAAAATTGGGTAGACCCTGCAATTGGGACCCTCGTTCCTGTACTCGATAGTTACTGGCTCATGATTCACGTTGCCGTAATTGTGGGTAGCTACGGTCCGCTCACGGTAGGTATGATTTTGGGCGTTGTTAGTCTCATTTTGATAATCCTTACCAACACAAAGAACAAAACCCGTATGGAAGTGAATCTCAAAGAAATGACCATTATCAACGAAATCTCATTGACCGTTGGTCTGATTATGCTGACCATAGGCAATTTTTTAGGTGGGCAATGGGCCAACGAGAGTTGGGGGCGTTATTGGGGCTGGGACCCTAAGGAAACTTGGGCATTGATTTCCATTATGGTGTATGCCTTCGTGATCCACACACGATTGGTACCAGGGCTTAGGGGCAAGTGGTTGTTCAACTTCTTGAGCGTCATCGCTTTCGGGAGTATTATGATGACCTATTTTGGCGTTAATTATTATTTGGTAGGCCTTCACAGTTACGGCCAGAGTGGTGCAGCGGCCATAACGCCAGACTATGTTTGGTATATTGCGTTAGGCGCCGCCATTTTGGGTGGAGTAAGTTATTGGAGGTACAAGGCCAATTATGTAAAAACGGCCAGTTAAGTAAAAATACCCAAATACTATTTCATCAATAGTTTCATTAATTCCTCTGCTGCTACCTGACCTTTTAATTTTAAAAATGGTCTAGGGGTGTTATCGCCCAATTCAAAAACAATGGCGGGCATATTATGGTTTACGAAAAAATAATTTCTTGAAACCATTGTGGGTCTTAGGTTTTTTGATGCCGAAATATTTGTTTTTTTCGATGGTAAGCGTTGTCCGATATTTTTTATCCATTCAAAAACGATTTCCCCCTTTTTCTTGGTAACGGTACTATCCAAGGGGTAATAAATGTCGTCCCAAGTAGAATGAAAATCGATACCAAAATCAAATACGTAGTTTTCTTCGCTTTTTAAGTTCAAAAAATCACGTATACTGGACGTTTCGGGCTGATTAAATTGTTCCCAATCCCGATTAAGGTCCACTCCGCCCATGTTATGTCTCCAATGACCGTTATCCACTCCATCGGGGTTCATTAAAGGGCTTATGAACATTGTATATTTTTCCCTAAAGGCTATGGCTTGGGGCGTATCGCTGCATAGGGTTTCTACAAACGATTTCATGGCCAAAAATCCCGTGACCTCGGGTGGGTGCTGTCTCGAAATGACCATTATGGCCTTTTTGGTATTGGTGTTGCCTACCTCCAAAAGGTGAATAGCACGGTTTTCCTTACTCTTTCCTATTTCATAGTTTTTAACGAACCGCAATACCGACAAAGAGTCCACCCACTGTTTTACCCGTGTAGAGCCATAAAGTTCTTGGGCCGTCACCCAAGTCGGCTTTTCATCTATGGGGATGGTTATTTCTACGAATTCAGGTGCAGCTTTTATCCCATATTCGCCCTGCCCTGGGTTTATGGGTTTAAAATTGGCACTGTCAAGCGGCATGAAATTATATCCGTCCTTACTGATTTTTGGATAATACCTACTTCTTGAATCTTGGTAGGTCATTTTGATGGTTACGGTTCTCGGAAATTTTGTCCATACTTTAAAAGCATACCAAGGACTAACGTTTATGGGTGTGTTCTCTGCGGTTATCAAGGCGGTGTAATGATCATTATCATCATCTGTAAGTCCATTCAATCGACCGCTTTCAAAATCGTTACTAAAAAAAGTAGTACTATCGGCAAAAGACCATATGCCCTTCCATTGTTTTTGAACGGGTTTCGATACAGTTGAAACTATGGGGCTAGGGCCCTGTCCCTGATATCCGGTGGCAGTTTTTTTACTGTTTTTACATGAAAAAACAATGAACACCATTGTTGCTGTTACAACATATCTGTTAATACTTTCCATAATTATCGCTTAGGTTTTATCTTCTAAAAAGATGTTTTAAAGTTAGCGTAATTTAAAAAGTTAACATGAGTATATGCTCCCGTGTGGATTTTTTTCGCATATTTGTTTCATTATGAAGTTATAGGAATTATGTTATTTATTGATGTCATGGGATACTCAACCCAAATGTAACCGACTTTCTACTGTTGGTATACTGACATTTTCCTCTTTTTTTTAAAACATAATTCAATTACAATGACGAATCGTTCAAAACTCACGGTTAAAAAACTTTTTGACTACTTTATCATAGCGGTAATGGGAAAAGAAACTGAATTTACGACCGGAAGCATCCGCAAAGCCATCTTTATGCTTTCCGTTCCCATGATTTTGGAGATGATGATGGAGTCTATATTCGCTATTGTCGATATTGCCTATGTATCCCAAGTGAGTGTAAACGCCGTAGCGACGATTGGTCTTACGGAATCGGTAGTTACCCTTGTGTATGCCGTGGCCATTGGTCTGAGCATGGCCGCTACTGCCGTAGTAGCCCGTAGAATAGGTGAAAAAGATGTAAATGGAGCTAGGGAATCTGCCGTTCAGGCCATAGCCCTAGGCATTTTGGTCTCGATTTTGGTGGGTTTTATCGGTTTTTTTTATGCAAAAGAAATTTTGGCCCTCATGGGTGCCGAACCCGATTTGATATCCGAGGGCTACGGGTACACGCAATGGCTTATTGGTGGCAATATTACGATATTGCTTTTGTTTCTGATCAACGCAATCTTTAGAGGTGCGGGTGATGCATCTATGGCGATGTGGACCTTGGTACTTTCCAATGGGTTGAATATTATTCTAGACCCTGTCTTTATTTTTGGTTGGGGTCCCGTTCCTGAATATGGCGTCATGGGTGCTGCAATAGCGACCAATATAGGTAGAGGTACTGCAGTTTTTTTTCAGTTGGCAATACTCTTTTTTGGCTGGAGTAAAATCAAGATAGGGTTCAGGGATATTGCTATTCGTTTTACGGTAATGCTCAACTTGGTCAAGGTATCTTTGGGTGGCATAGCCCAATTTTTGATCGGTACCTCTAGTTGGGTATTTCTAATGCGGATGATGTCCGAATTCGGTAGCGAAGTACTGGCAGGTTACACTATAGCCATAAGGGTAATGTTGTTTACGCTAATGCCTTCGTGGGGCATGAGCAATGCCGCAGCTACTTTGGTTGGGCAAAACTTGGGGGCACAACAACCCGAACGAGCTGAAACATCGGTTTGGAAGACTGGAAAATATAATGCTTTCTTTATGGCCATCGTTTCCATAATTTATTTACTGTTCGCCCATGATATCATAAGCTGGTTCAACAATAATCCGGTAGTTATCGAAAATGGTGGACTGTGTCTTAAAATTATTGCCATTGGTTACATTTTCTATGCATATGGCATGGTGGTAACCCAAGCGTTTAATGGAGCAGGGGATACCAGTACGCCCACCAAGATCAATGTATTGGCATTTTGGCTTTTTCAGTTGCCCTTTGCCTATTTAACGGCAATCATTTTCAAAATGGGGGCTATGGGTGTTTTTATGGCAATTACCCTTGCTGAAGTGCTACTGGCCATAATTTCGATTGTTTGGTTCAAGAAAGGAAATTGGAAGAAGGTACAAGTTTAGCCTTCTTCTTTTTTTCATTGGTTTTTTGAGTAACTTTATCTTCTTTAAAATTATGGGTAGATGAATAGAAAAAAGGGACTCAATACAATTTGCACACATGTAGGGGAGCTAAAGGATGAAAAATTCAAAGGTGCCGTATCGCCTTTATACATGAGCACGTCTTATGCGTTTGAAGATGTTGATATAAAACGATATCCCAGATATTTCAATACGCCAAATCAAGAGGCGTTGTGCCAAAAAATAGCCGCTTTGGAGCATACGGAGGCTGCCTTGATATTTGGTAGTGGAATGGCTGCGGTAAGCACTGCTTTAATGGCCTTTTTAAAAGCTGGGGACCATGTAATATTTCAAAAAACGCTATACGGTGGCACCTATAATTTGGCCACCGAGGAATTTGATAAATACGGAATTTCCTACTCGTTTACTAAAGGCTTACAGCCCTCTGATTTTGAAGTCGAAATACAGAAAAATACCAAGGTTATTTACGTAGAAACCCCTTCAAACCCTTTACTGACCATAACCGATTTGAAAGCGATTTCCCAAATCGCGAAAGAACACGGCATAATCACCATGATCGATAATACTTTTGCGAGTCCTGTAAACCAAAATCCGATCGATTTTGGAATTGACATCGTCATTCACAGCGCAACAAAGTACATGGGGGGCCATTCGGACATTTGTGCCGGAGCTGTCGCTTCCACACATGAACATATGAACCGTATTTTTAATTTGGCCAAGAACTTTGGCGGTAGTTTAAGCGATTATACGGTCTGGTTGTTGGAGCGTAGTATGAAGACCATGGGCTTACGGGTGAAGGCACAAAATCAAAATGCCCAATACATGGCCGAATACCTCGATACAAATGACGCTATAGCCAAGGTATATTATCCAGGTCTGCCCAATCATCCGGATCATGTGTTGGCCAAATCACAAATGAGAGGCTTTGGCGGCATGTTATCTTTTGAACTTGCCCAAGAATACGATGCCTCTCTATTTCAAAAAGCATTAACGCTTATTAAACCATCCATGAGTCTGGCCGGTGTTGAAAGCACGGTACTATCGCCTACGCAAACTTCGCATTCCCTATTAAGCCCAGAGGAACGGGAGAACCAAGGTATAAAAGATGGACTGATCCGTTTTTCGGTAGGCATTGAAGAGCCAGAGGATTTGATAGCCGATGTAGAACAGGCATTAAAAAAAGTAAGGTCGACCAGTACGGTCACGACCCAATAGTCAATCCACCACAATTAAAATATATGAAATTAGATATATTGGCCTTTGGCGCACATCCTGATGATGTTGAACTAGGCGCGGGAGCCACTGTTGCCAAAGAGATTGAACAAGGTAAAAAAGTAGGTATTGTAGATCTAACGCGTGGCGAATTGGGTACAAGGGGTTCTGCCGAGATTCGCGACCAAGAAGCTCATAATGCAGCTAAGCTTTTGGGGGTTGCCGTTCGAGAAAATCTTGGTTTTGCCGACGGTTTTTTTGTTAATGACAAGGCCCATCAAATCGAAATCATAAAAATGATACGAAAATACCGACCCGAAATCGTTTTGTGCAATACCATAGATGACCGTCATATAGATCATGAAAAAGGCAGTAAACTCGTAAGTGACGCTTGCTTTTTAAGTGGCTTGATAAAAATAGATACAAAATTTGATGGCGAAGAAGAGTGGCAAGAGCCTTGGCGTCCCAAGGTAGTATACCACTACATTCAATGGAAGAACATAGAACCAGACTTTGTGGTAGATGTGTCAGGGTTTATAGACAGAAAGACCAAAGCTATCTTGGCCTATAGTTCCCAATTTTATGACCCTAAGAGCGATGAACCGGAAACCCCGATCAGTAGCAAGAACTTTATAGATAGTGTACATTATCGGGCCAGAGACCTTGGTAGGTTGATCGGTGTGGAGTTTGCCGAAGGTTTTACCGTTGAAAGGTTTGTAGCCGTAAAAAGTCTACAGGACTTGATTTAACCGGCTTTATTATATTTTTTGGTGGATTTTGGGACGGAAAAATAAAAAGTAGATCCTTTTCTGGGAATACTGTCCAACCATATTTTACCGCCATTGTTCTCGACCATTTCTTTACACAGCGAAAGGCCCAGACCCGTTCCCTTTTCATTATTTGTACCGTAGGTGGTTATGTTGCTATTGGAAGAAAATATTTTTTCCTGGATTTCCTTTTGCATTCCAACACCGGTATCTCTAATTGACACTATCCAACAATCGTTTTGTTCTTGGGCCTCAATGGTCACCATTCCGTTTTTCGGAGTGAACTTTAAAGCGTTGCTTATCAAATTCCTGATTACGATATCAATTTGATTGCTATCTGACCATGCCAGAGTGTTCTCCTGTACTTTGCTAATAAGTTTTATAGACTTGTTTTCGGCAATTTCGTTCAATAAATTAATATTTTCGGACACTAAATTTTCCAAGGCGACCAATGCCGGTCTGGTCACTGTGCCGTTCATTTGTGATTGCCCCCAGGACAATAAATTGTTCAGTGTAAAAGAAATATGGTCTATATCATCAGAAAGCTTGGGCATGAATTTCATGAATTCGGTTTCTTCGATCTCCCCATTTTTGAAAAGTTTCAACAAACCTTGCAATGCACCGACCGGCCCCCTTAGATCATGACCTATGATAGAGAAAAGCTTATCTTTTGTCTCATTCATGTCACGTAGTTCGGTTTCTCTTTTCTTAAGGGTGTCCCTTTTTGATTTCAGTTCTTTATTGAGCTTTTTTTGGATTTTAGTGCTTCGGTAAACCAAAAAGGTGGTGATCATAAATACGGCCAAAATAAGAAGTGCGGCATTAATATAACCTTGTTGTTTGGCCAATTCTTGTTTGTTCGAAGCTATTAAGTCCTCTTTTTGTTTTTCATAATCCATTTTCGTCTTCAGCATGGAAAGACTTTTTTGGGCTTCGCCTTTAGACAAAATTTCAGAGAGATCTTGGTAAATCTCATGAAATGTTAAGGCTTCATCATAATTACCACTTCTCTTTTCAATTTCGTATAACGTTTTGGAACATTCTTTTTGACCCTCAAGTGCCTTTATTTTTTTTGATATGGCATAACCTTCCAGGGCATATATTTTTGAGAGACTATCATTTTGTTTTCCCAATTGTGCTTTTGACATGCCGTTCAACAAATCTATCATGGCACGGTCATCATCTATTTTTTTGTGTAACAACTTACATTGTTCATACCAATATACCGCCCAAGTATACTTGGACTGCTTCAAATAAACATCACCTTTGACTTGATAGGAGTAGGCCAACCAATCCAATTTATCATGCTTTTCAAAAATGCGTATGCTTTTATTGATGTTGAACATGGCCAGATCGTAGTTTTGCATGTCTTTATACAACGATGCCAAGTTGCTCTTGGTCTCGGCCATGACTATGGGATCGCCGATTTCTTCATTTATGGTTATGATTTTTTGATACCATTCCAAAGCACTTTCGAAATCCTTTTGTGATAGGTACAGCCCTGCTATGTTTTCTGATAATATAGAAAGCATTAACTTATCATTGACTGTATGGGCCTTTTCAAGTGCCAATAAATAAATATTAAGGGCTTCGGCGTAATCGCCCATGTAGGCATACTCTCCTGCCAGTCCGTTTTGGACACGTATAATCAATTTGTGGTTGTGTATCGATTTTGCGATTTTTAAAGCTTTTCGGTAGTTTTCAATTGCCTTTTTTGAGTTGCCGTTATCGGAATAATGCATACCAATTTCAATAAGAGAAAGAATCTCTCCCGATTTATAATTTGCCCTTTCACTTAGCTTTAATGCATTTTTGGATATTGTGAAAGCACTATCGGGATTATAGTACCGAAACTCTTTGGCCAAATCGTTGAGCAGGTTAATGTAAGAAGTATCTTTTAGACTAAACTTGGGTGTTTCTTGTATTGCCTTGATTTTTGCCCTCAGGTCTTTAGATATATTTTCTTGGCCAAAGCCAAAAAGGGGAAGCCACAAAGCTATGAGCAAAAGGAAACAGAATTTCCTCAGGTCGCTAAATGGTGGGTAAGTTATTTTATACTTAGTTAATGGCATCATGATACTAATACCGTAAAACTAATTTCTTATCATGGCTATTAATAATTAATGTTGTGAAACGCCATTTTTTGTGTGTTTTACCCTAAAAAAGTAGCATTTCATCGATATTTTTGAATTTCATAGGAATAGTTGTAAGATGTAGCGTGGGAATTCAATGATACTATTTTGTTTTATTTTTGAAAATAATTTTTCTTTTTTTTTGAAACATAAGTTTAAAAAAATTACATTTGCACCCGCTTAAATGGTGGTTGTAGCTCAGCTGGTTAGAGCATCGGTTTGTGGTACCGAGGGTCGCGGGTTCGAATCCCGTCTTCCACCCTAAAAGTAAAGCCTCGTCACTAGTGACGAGGCTTTTTTTGGTTATGAAACGTTTTTTTTTGCTTATTGAGCTGCCTTATCCACAACAACACGGGCATTGCGATTGGCCACCTCCCATGCAGTGTAAAATACTAGGCGCGTTCTATTTTGCAGCAGGTCATAGTTTATTTTATCCGGGGTATCTCCCGGTCTATGGTAATCATCGTGGGTGCCATTAAAATAAAAAATTATCGGAATATTGTTTTTGGCAAAATTGTAATGGTCGCTCCTGTAATAAAAGCGATTAGGGTCGTTTTCATCGTTGTATGTATAGTCCAACTCAAGATTTACGTATTTTTTGTTCACTTCTTCGGATAATTCATGCAACTCGGTACTCAACTTATCTGAGCCGATCAGATAGATATAATTTCTATCTCCCTCGCGCTTTGGGTCAATTCTTCCTATCATATCAATATTTAAATTGGCCACTGTATTGGCCAAAGGAAAAATAGGTTCCACATCTGTATAATATTGAGACCCCAGAAGCCCTTTCTCCTCTCCGGTTACGTGAAGAAAAACAATAGACCTTTTGGGGCCATTGCCCGCATCGGCCGCTTTTTTGAAGGCCTCTGCGATTTCCAGTAAAGCTACGGTTCCGGAGCCATCATCATCGGCACCATTGTTAATGGCACCGCTGGCCGTTACACCAATATGGTCCAAATGTGATGAGAGGACAAGATATTCGTCTGGTATTTCGCTTCCCTTTACAATCGCTATTACGTTTTCTGAAGCTATAGCGTTGTTTTCACTGGTTACATTGAGGGAAACCTTAACGGGTACTGATTTTGGGGAATCTTCAGAATCAATATCCTTAAAAATAGCTTTGGCGGCTTTGGCGTTGACAAGTATACTGGCAAAATCATTGGCTTGATTGTTTTTTAACTTCATTTGGCCACTATCATTATTTTTCATCCAACTAAACCGTTGCTTAAATCGTCCAAAATTGGATTCGTCGTAGTAAATAACTCCTTTGGCACCTTTCCCAGATGCGATTTCCATTCGTTTTCCAAAAGATTCAGATACATTGCTCCAGATAGATGGTTCGTTAGTACCCGATATTCGGTAAACGCCTTGGTCGTTTTTGGGCTCGCCCAATTTAATAAGAACAAGTTTTCCGTTTACGTCCATATCGGTATAGTCAGAATAGTTTTCATCATCTATGCCATATCCTAGAAAAACGATTTCATCAAAATCGCCCTCTGCCTTTGAGAAGGTGAGAATATCAGTACCAAGGTCAAATTCTTGGCCGTTTATCGATATATAACCATCCGGTAGCTTACTCATTTCGAGAGGTACGTTCTGAAAGTAATTTCCATCTGATTTTGCCGCTGGTATTCCAAGGGCTTCATATTGCTTTTTAAGATATTCTACCGCCTTTTTTTGTCCGGGTTGCCCGGTCTCCCTTCCCTCAAATTCATCTGAAGCATATATATACAGGTGTTCTTTGAGTTCGGCCTCGGTTATGGTGTTTGCAAAAGTGGTAGGGCTTACCGTTGCCATTACCTTGTTAGTTGGCCCTGTGGTTGTCTTTTGGGATGAATTACAGGCAGCTGCAAGGCAGGCGATTACTATGGCTATTTTTTTCATTTTAGGAATGTTATTTTCAAAATCCTTCAAAAATAGGGAAAAGAAAGTGATTTTCATCTTTAAAAACAACCTGAACAAAATAGATTTTTTCACTGTATATTTAACTAATATTCAATTCAAATAAATTTTATATGGTACAATGGGAAGGCGTTATGCCTGCTGTTACAACAAAATTCACTGAAGCGGATACGCTGGACCTCAAAATGTTTGAAATCAATATCTCCGCACAATTAGATGCCGGTGTACATGGTATTGTTTTGGGCGGTACATTGGGTGAGGCCAGTACGCTTACTGCTGACGAAAAAAGAATTTTGATAGAAAAAACGGTCGCTATCGTTCAGTCAAAAGTCCCGGTAATCATCAACATTGCCGAGCAAACTACCAAGGCCGCAATCGAGGCGGCCCATCATGCTGAAAAGTATGGCGCAAAAGGATTGATGATTTTACCGCCTATGCGTTACAAGGCAACTGATTTTGAAACGATTACATATTTTAAGGCAATCGCCCAGAGTACCGATTTGCCCATTATGATTTATAACAACCCTGTTGATTACAAAATTGAGGTAACTTTGGATATGTTTGAAGAAATGTTGCAGCAAAAGAACATAAAAGCGGTAAAAGAATCTACAAGGGATATTACCAACATTACGCGAATCAAAAACCGGTTTGGGAACCGTCTAAACATTTTGTGTGGGGTAGACACCTTAGCGTTGGAAAGTATGATGGCCGGTGCTGATGGCTGGGTAGCAGGGCTTGTATGCGCCTTTCCGGCAGAAACAGTAGCTATCTATAAATTAGTGAAAACCGGTAGAATCAAAGAAGCCTTGGAAATCTACAGGTGGTTTATGCCGCTTCTTGAATTGGATATTAGCCCACAACTGGTACAGAATATCAAATTGGCAGAAGTGGCTACGGGAATCGGTACTGAAAACGTTCGGCCACCAAGATTACCCTTACAGGGTGCGGAAAGAAAAAGGGTTTTGTCCATCATAGAGCAAGGCATAAAAGCCAGACCAAAACTACCTATTATATGATAACAGGGAAAAATTATATAGGAAACAACCTTTCAGCCGTAGGTTCAGAAATCTTCAAGACTTTTGACCCGCAACAAAACCAACCCAATGCATGGGAATTTTATGAAGCTACTCATGATGAAATTGACCAAGCTGTTCAACTTGCCCATGAGGCGTTTCAGCAATATTGCTTTTTTTCAGGTATTGAAAAAGCTCAATTTTTAAGGACTATCGCCTTGGAAATTGAAGCTTTGGGCGATGTTTTGCTTTCAACCTATTGTAAGGAATCCGGTTTGCCCCAAGGTCGTGCCATAGGTGAGCGGGGCAGGACCATAGCACAATTGAACGCTTTTGCCACTTTGTTGGAAGAAGGTTCTTGGGTAGATGCCACTATTGATACGGCGCAGCCAGATAGACAACCATCACCAAAAGTTGACCTACGTAAAATGTTGTTTCCATTAGGCCCTATAGCCGTATTTGGCTCCAGTAATTTTCCTTTTGCATTTTCAACGGCAGGTGGCGATACCGCCAGTGCTCTGGCGGCAGGCTGTCCGGTAATCGTAAAAAGCCACCCGATGCATGCCGGAACAAGTGAGTTGGTCTCTTCAGCGATAACCATTGCCGCCCAAAAGACAGGTATGCCCAATGGTGTCTTTTCAAACTTGAACAGTAAGGGCATCATGGTAGGACAAAAATTGGTGATACACCCCTTGATAAAAGGGGTAGGGTTTACGGGCAGTATCAAAGGGGGTACGGCCCTCTATAAGTTGGCCAATGAACGAGATGAACCCATTCCTGTATTTGCGGAAATGGGAAGTATAAACCCGGTTATTGTTTTTTCATCTGCACTAAAGAAAGAGAAAGAAGCATGGGCAACGAGTTATGCCAATTCCATGATGTTGGGTGCCGGTCAGTTTTGTACCAACCCGGGACTTATTTTAGGTATTAAAAGTGAGGATTTAGATCGTTTTATGGAGGTTTTGGGGAAAGCGCTTGAAAAGCTGGAACCTAGCTGTATGCTTCACCCGGATATTCACACCAATTTTGAAAATGGAAAGAGAACACTATCGGAACAAGCTGATGTAAGTATTGTCGCCGAATATAGGGGTGACACGAACCGTAACTATGCCAAACAAAAGGTATTGAAAATAGACGGCGCTAATTTTTTAAGCAATACTAGACTGCATCAAGAAGTATTTGGCCCGTTTTCAATAGTGGTCGAATGTGAAAGTATTCGTGAGTTAAAGCAAATTATACAAAAGTTGGATGGACAGCTTACCGGAACAATCTTAGGTAGCGAGAATGAAATCTCTGAACATTCCCAAATCGTGAATGCTCTGCAAAATAAGGTAGGACGTATTATTTTCAACGGGGTCCCGACAGGGGTAGAGGTATGCCCGTCCATGCAGCATGGTGGCCCGTTTCCCGCCTCTACCGACAGCAGGTTTACATCGGTAGGTACTTCGGCCATAAAACGATGGGTACGCCCCGTATCTTATCAAAATTGGCCAAATAATGCGTTGCCCGATGAGCTTAAAGATGAAAATCCACTTCGGATCATGCGCTTGGTCAATACCATACATACCAATGCATCTATTTTATAACCAACAGATATGGGGAAAAGTGTTTTTCAATGTATAGATGCCCATACCTGCGGAAATCCCGTTAGGGTAGTGAAAACCGGTGCACCTGAATTGATAGGGAAAAACATGAGCGAGAAAAGACAGCATTTTCTAAAAGAATATGACTGGATCCGCAGAGGGCTTATGTTCGAGCCGAGAGGGCACGATATGATGAGCGGAAGCATTTTTTACCCACCTTCACATATCGAAAATGATTTGGGAATCCTTTTTATAGAGACTAGCGGTTGCCTGCCTATGTGTGGCCATGGAACCATTGGAGCTATAACCATCGCTATCGAAGAGGGGTTGATTGTCCCGAAAATCGAAGGGAAAATCCGCATGGAAACCCCTGCCGGTCTGGTACGGATAACCTACCAAAAGACCAATTCAAAAGTTGATTGGGTAAAATTGACCAATGTAAAATCGTATTTGGCCGCTACAGAGCTAAAAATAGACTGTTCCGAATTGGGGGAGCTATTGTTTGATGTTTCTTACGGGGGTAATTTTTATGCCATTGTGGATGAACAGCCAAATTTTACGGGTATACAAGACTTTTCGGCCAATGCATTGATACGGTTCAGTCAGGAAATCCGTGAGAAAATCAACCAAAAGTATCAAGATATGTTTATTCATCCTAAGGATAAGACCATTAGGGACGTAACCCATGTTTTATGGGCTGGGAGAACCATTTCAACTGCGGCAACTGCCAGAAACGCTGTTTTTTATGGGGACAAAGCTATTGACCGTTCCCCTTGTGGAACAGGAACATCTGCCCGTATGGCACAATGGTTTGCCAAGGGCAAGCTAAAAAAGGGAGACGCTTTCATACATGAAAGTTTTATAGGTTCACAGTTCATAGGTAGGGTAGAGGATGAAACAACGCTAGTTGGGTTCAATGCCATTGTACCGAGCATTCAAGGATGGGCAAGAATATATGGCCATAATAGTATCACGATCGATGATGATGACCCTTATGCCCATGGTTTTCAAGTTATTTGAACTTTTTTTATGATTAAATAGAGGAAATAATGAGCAAGAGCATTATCATAATCGGTGGCGGAATCGTTGGTTTAAGTACCGCTTATTTTTTGCAAAAGGAGGGTCACCAAGTTACCGTCATCGATAAATCCGACATTACTTCTGGGGCATCTTTCGTAAATGCGGGATATATTACCCCTAGCCATATTATTCCCTTGGCATCGCCGGGAATGATCAGAACAGGGCTAAAAATGATGTTCAATTCGTCAAGCCCATTTTATATGAAACCCCGTTGGGACCCTGATTTCTTTAAATGGTCGTGGTATTTTCATAAATCATCCACAAAAGAAAAGGTAGAGGAAGCGATTCCCGTTATCAAGGATATCAATATTTTGAGCAGGGAATTATATACCGATATAAAGAAATCAGGGGATTTGGGCGATTTTCAATTGGAAAGAAAAGGTCTCTTGATGCTGTACAAGACCCATAAATGCTACGAACATGAAATAAAAGTAGCCAAAAAGGCCAGTTTTTTAGGATTGGAAGTAAAGGAACTCGGCAAGCAGGAACTTTCGATTGTTGAACCCAATATCGCTATTGATGCGGAAGGGGCCATTCATTATGAATGTGATGGACATACTACCCCAACCGAATTTATGCCCAAAATGGTTGAACATCTAAAAAAAGCGGGGTTGCAAATTAAAACCAATGAAGAGGTTGTGGATTTGACCGAGAAAAATTCACAAATCCAATCGATAAAAACCACCAAAACCACATATACCGCCGATGAAGTGATTTTAGCTGCGGGATCGTGGAGCGGCATACTTTCTAAAATCTTGGATATCAAATTACCCTTACAGGCAGGTAAAGGCTATAGAATAAATGTGCACAGACCTACGGGAATATCGTTGCCCGCTATATTAATGGAAGCTAAGATGGCCGTTACCCCTATGAACGGTTTCACCAGATTTGCCGGTACCATGGAATTCTCTGGAATTAACGATACCATCAGAAAAGAAAGAGTGCTCGCCATTGCCAACGGCGCAAAGGCATTTTACCCAGAACTTGAAATACGCGCAGATGAAATTGCAAATGCCCAAACGGGCATGCGGCCCGTAACTCCCGATGGGTTGCCCTATATTGGTCGATGCCAAAGGTTAAAGAACCTTACTTTTGCAACGGGCCATGCCATGATGGGTTGGAGCTTAGGCCCTGCCACGGGCAAATTGGTTTCCGAAATTATCGATGGCAAAAAGACCTCGATGCATATAGACGCTTTTCACCCGGAAAGAAGGTTTAACTAATACTTACATCGTCAAATTTCATTAAATATAAAAAGCTTCACATTTGTGAAGCTTTTTTGCGGAGAAAGAGGAACTATCCAAATTCTCATTTTTATAGTTTTTATAGGGCTTAAATCAGCTCTCGAAATTTAGTGACACCGAATTCGCCCCTTTTTAACAAAAATTTAGGAGTTTTGTAGATTTTACCCCGTCTTTGAATTCAAATTGCCACAAATGAGCGTGAATTATATTTTTCCAAATGCCTTTTACGTATTTTATTCTAATATAACCTCAAACCCATATATCTATACCAATCGATAGCTGCCATTGTAACGGTTATTTTAAACACAATTCTTTTGTCTAAAATTCTTGATTAAGTTCGAGAATAATGGTTCGAAATGCTGGTATAAAGATGTTTTTTAAAACCTATAGTATTCGTCACTTTTGGTTTCTAGTGCTTAAGTAACGGGAACTTTTATAGAGTTAATACACGGATTAATTATAACCACTTAAGTATATCCAATGAATTTCGAAAACCATGTACCGTAAGAAGAAAATGTCCTTGTATTTTTTTAGTTCCTGATAGGAGAAGTGAATCAAAATTTTCAATTTTTTTAAAATGTAATATTGTAAGTGAATGCTACCAAATATAGATGACGCGACGATAATATCATTCTATACTCTGCAAAAAGACAGTAGCCGTTAAAAATTCTTTGCGAGTCCTATAGTTTTTCTTTTTCTCTAAATCAAGGTGCATTACCTCTCCAAAATTATTTTTATGTTCTATCTCGTATATTATTTTCAGAATCCCATCATAATTTCCTTCAAGTGTAAATGGAAAAGTTATTAATTTTCCTATGCTGTCACTAGATGATAAATGAGCGCTATTGAAATCCAATATTTTTATATTATTGATTTTGGATTCTAAATTTAGTATCCGTAATAAATCATTTTCAATAGAATTACTATTAAAATTCATGGCACCTAAAATCGAGTCCAAGTATTTTTCTTGTTTTGTTTGAGTGGATAATAGTTTAGGTATTTCCCCAACAAAATTTTCTTGTTCAACAAGTGCAAGATATTTTTTTCTCTCCTCCAAGGTTTTGGAAATGCCAAGACTGTAACTTAAAAAAAGTAGAAATAAAATGGCAACCAATAGAACCATGTTTTTTTGTTTACTGCTCATCATCCAAAACTATTTTAATTGAAAACAAGGAATTGTCTTTATTTTGATAATCAAAATCCAATGTCTCGACCTTACGTATCCAAGATTTGGTTTCTAGCTGTTCAATCCATATTGAAAATTCATTTGTATTGAATGAATTGCCCTCTATGATTATAATATTTTCCTCTACCTCAACTGGTTTGGAGTTTCTTAAAGGCTTTAATAACGGTTGATACTGTATTTGATGAATTAAAACAGAAGTTGGTACCGATTTACCGATGCCGTCCAAATAATAAGAAGATTTTGAATTTCCCGAAGATAAAATTGCATCTAACCTTTTTTGCTTTTCTACTACTCGCTCTGTTAATTCACTTAGGTTTTTTTTGTTGATTCCATTTATTTCGGTAAGCGTACGCAATTCCCCTACTTTTTGAAAATAATGATTGAAAAAGAAGAAATTCAAAAGTAAAATTGTCAAAACCAGACCTAGGGAAAGCTTAGAAACTACGTCAAAAAAGCGTTTGTTTTGGAACTCACTTTTGTAATATTCATTCAGTTCAGTTAGGTTGGAAAAGCCGATTCCTCCTTTTGAAATAAAGCTTAATATTCCGGAAAAACCTAAAAGAAAATCATTCTCTATCTCTAGGCCGTTTATTTCATAATGTACAGGCTCATTATGTTCAAATCGGGTAATTGAATTAATTGTTGCGCTATCAAATAAAAGCTCTGTGTTAGATGTTCTGACGATATCCCTTTCAATATGATTCTTTATGTTCACTAACGAACAGACGCCCAATGAAATATTCACTACGCTTATCTTTTTTGCAATAAGTTCTTTAAGCAACTCATTTACCTTGTCTTTTTTTATTATGGAAATGACCGTATGTTCACCAAAGCTAACCAGTTCGTAATAGAAATTTTCAAAATTGAAATTGGGAAAAGCCTTCTCAACCAAAGCTTTTGGATTGTTTTTGGATTTTGTCTTTAGGATCTTTGATAGAACATCATTTGTATTGAAAATGATGGTCGTAGGACAGTTTTTTTTACGTGTTTTAAAAAGATTATCCAAACTTTGGTACTCCTTTCTTTCTGATATTAAAAGTTCACCTTTCTTTCTTTCCATTGCCAGAAAAAAGTAGCTCCTTGTATGTGGGACATCGTTAACTTCGATACTCGTATAAAGGTTCCCTTCTTTTAAATATGTAACTATTGAATCAATCACATTAATAGATAACCGTAGGTTTAATAAGAATGGTCAATTTTTGTTTACTATCCTCTCTTTTTCTTTTGCTAAAAAGCCATTTAATAACAGGTACTCTCGCCAAAAAGGGTACTCCACTCCCGGAATCGTTCTTTATTTTTTCTTCCAAGCCGCCCAATACAGCCAAATCTTGATCTTGCATTCTAATGATGGAGCTGAACTCTCGTGAAGTCAATCCTGGCGGGGCATCGTCCTCGATTCGTTCACCGCTAAAATCAGATTGTATCACATTAATGTCCAAAGTTACCTGGCCGTTTCCCGAAACAAGAGGTTTGATGCTAACGGCCAACTGGGCATCTATCGGCTGGTAGTTCCTGACTTCCGATGTTGTTGGTATCTGTGAGCCAAAAAAGTTCTGGTTGGTTACTACATAATAGGTAGTCTCACCAATAGAAAGATTGGCCCTATGTCCATTTAGTGTGGACAATTTTGGAGTAGAACGAATCTTTAAATTCCCGTTTTCTTCCATTGCTTTGATAGTAGCGAAAAAGTTAGGCACTACCTTTCCAATGTTGAAAGACCCAAAACCATCAAATCCTCCAATGATTTTATTTACTGTATTGGCACCTAAGGTTAAATCGGTTTGCGGAAACACTCCCCCTTGCGTCGTTGTTGGAGTATCGGCGATTCCCCAACTAATGCCCGTTTCAACGGTAGCGGACTTTTTCACCTCAATCAACATGACCTCAATAAGAATAACGGGTACGGGTTTGTCTATTTCCTTTATAAAACTTTTGAATCTATTGATATTAGCGGCCGGACCACTTACCAAAAAACTATTTAGTTCAAAATCTATTTTTATATCTAAATCTGCTATAATATCATCTGGCAAAATACTGACCAATGCTTCTACATTGGTGTCATAATTATCAAAGGAACTGTATTGGGTGTTAATTCGTCTAGAACTATTTATACTTTGGTTATTGAAACCCTGATTGCTAAATCCCTGATTTCCTTGAATGCCACCTTGAATTCCGGATGTATTTCCCAAATAGTTTACATTACCACCTATTGTTCTACCCGCCATTCTGCTACCAACTCCACTCTGCGAAGGGTCGCCCAATAATTCTATTGAACGGTGCATCATTTGAATGACCTCTACTCTTCGTACACTTAATTGGTCAGTGAGACCAAAAAAGTATATACCATCTTCTTTTTTGTAAGTGAATGTTGCAGCAGCGTTTACCGAGGAGGTAGTATTACCAAAACCACTGTTCCCTCTATTTGATGAGCCATTGGTATTAGGCACTTGAGAATTGTTGCCATTAAATCTATTATCAATTGGCTCACTTTTTGTACTACTTTCAAATATTCGTTCCAATAGTGTGTCATAGTAAATTTCGTTCGCTTTGAAGGTAACGTTACCTGCTTGTTCCAAGGGAGTTGCCGTGTAAACGTCCAGATTAAGGTCTAAGCTTATTTCATTAATAATGGTAGCGATAGGTGTATTGACAAAATCGACTTTCAGGATACGATTGGTAGAGTCCAGTACTTCATATTTTAAATTGTCACGAAATATCCTATTACGTCCTGCTTGCCTCGGTGAGTTTTCAATATCTTTTTGATCAAATAAATAAAAACCGTCTCTTGATTTTGAAAAAACCAAATTGTTCACTTCGGCCAATTTTGCCAATCCTGTTTCCAAAGGCACGGCTTTTAGATATATATTTAGTGGTAATTGCTCCATACCACTACCGAACAAGAGATTTTGTCCGGTTATATCCATTATTTTCCGAAACACTTTTTCCAATCCATCCTGCTCAAGGTCCATCGAAATTAAATTCGCTGTAGGGTCGAAATTTATCTTGATTTCTTTTTCAATGATTTCTGGTGGCGGCGGATTGTATTTTTTAATCGATAAAATATTACCTGAAAAATTGATATCCAAGTTATATTCTTTACATAGAAACACTAGAAGATCAGCTACGGTAACATTGGAAAAATTATTGACAATATTGATGCCTTGCAAAGAGGGATCAACATTTATATTTACTTTATGAACTTGGGAAATGGCCAGTAAAAAATTTGATAAAGTGACATTGGTGACATTAACATCCAGTTTAAGGTTTTCTGTGAGCCCAGAATTTTCTACGGCAAGTAACTCCAGGTTGTTTTTAATATTTTGAATCCTGTTTTCTTCCTGTGTATAAAGAACAGAAGAAAAGGCAAAACAGGCAATCAATAGTATTTTTCTCATAGGTTAGTTGGTTAAAAGCGCATATACCTCATCAACAGAGGTAATGCCATCCTCTATCATTTGTAGGGCATTTTTTCGTAAGGTAACAATTTTATTTTGGTGCAGATATTCCTCGATATGGGTCACATTCTCGCGAATATATGTTACGAGCTCCCTTGTTATGGGAATAATCTCATATATGGCCTTTCGCCCTTTGTATCCCGTATGATAACATTTTGGACAACCTACTGCATTGTAATGGTGTGTAAGCGACTTGGGTTTTACAAAACTTTCTGGAAAAATATTATCCGCAACAGCTTCTTTCTTTTTACAATTTTCACAAAGCTTCCTAACAAGTCTCTGGGCCACGCTAACATTTAAAGTGGTGGCTATAAGGAAAGGGGGAATACCCATATCGACCAGACGGGAAATGGTAGACCATGCTGAATTGGTATGAATCGTTGACAGTACCAACCTTCCTATCAATGCCGTTCTAATCGCCATATTGGCCGTATCTATATCCCTTATTTCCCCGACCATTATTATATTTGGATCTTGGCGTAAAAAGGTTCGGAGTGCTTTGGAGAAATCAAATCCTATATTTTCTTTTACTTGCACTTGATTTACTCCTTCCAAGGTATACTCAATAGGGTCTTCTATTGTGTAGATATTGGTTTCAGGTGTATTTAAAAGTTGAAGAGTTGCATACAGGGTTGTCGTTTTCCCTGAACCTGTAGGTCCAGAAATCAAAATAATCCCGTTGGGTTTACGAATTGCTTCTTTATAAACCCTTAGCTCTTCTTCGGAAAAACCTAATTTTTCAATGTCTACGGCACCAACTTGTTTGGTCAAGATCCTGAGTACGATTTTTTCCCCAAACAGGGTAGGCAATGAAGAAACGCGTATATCAAATTCATCAATTTCGGATTTCATTGATATTCTGCCATCCTGTGGCAAGCGTTTTTCGGCAATATCCAAATCTGCTTTTATCTTGATTTTATTGATGATGACGGGATATTCGTTTTTCGGTATCACATATTGCTCAATCAATTTCCCATCCAATCTAAAACGTACCCGACAGAATTCCTCGTAAGGTTCAAAATGTATATCGCTACTTCCTATTTCTTTTGCCGTGTAAAGAATCTTTTCCAAAAAATCAGCTGTATATGTTAGGTTTTCTCTCGTATTATCGGATTGCCTATAATTAGCAGTGAGATAATTCTGTAATTTTTCAGGTTCGCAAAATTCCAATCGTATTCGACTATCCAGTATGATCTCTAGCTCAGAAGTCAGACCGCTCATATTCTTGGAATCGGTCAAAAAAATCAACTCACCCTCTATTAAACTTACGGGCACTATTCTATAATGAAAGGCCTGATTCGCAGTTATTGTTTGTCTAAGATCTAAATCAATGGTAAAAGTATCGGACAGCATATGCTATAGGTTGTAAAGGGACGGACTCTTATGTAATATTGAAAACATTATCACAAATATTAAAAATAAACTTTGATATCCTGCCAGCGGAACGGTTTTATAAACCATATTCTTCTTGAATATTAGAAAAGACAAAAGCGAAAAAAAAATTGAAAAAACAAATAGTATAATAAAGGTCAGTGTAGGAAAGCCAATACTAAACGCATAAAAGAAAAGCATGTCGCCCAAGCCAAAACTAATGTTCAAAAATTTCTGTTTTTTGATATATTTGGTGTAAGCAAAGAGTAAGAATACTATGGTAGAGACTATAAATAGGTTTAAAAAAACATATAATCCAAACACATGAGTATCTAAATATCTAAAGTGTATCAAACCTAATAGAATGGCTGCAATAGGAAATAAAAACCAATACACCGATCGTTGCTTAAAATCCTGATAACAAATACAACCCAAGCAAGATATAGCCGCTACTTGAAGGAATATGGTCAATCTTTTACAATTTGTTTGGGATTACCCGTCTCGTCTATCTCCCATACGTTAAAAACCCCATCCCCGTCAAAATCGGTTATGGCCTCGGCCCTTGCTTTGAACGTAGCATTGTCGGCACTTATTATTTGATATTGGTAGTTCGCCGTACCATCGTTCTTTACTGTTCTTGGGGCTTCAAAATCTATTTCTTCGATATTGTTGGAATATTTGCTGTACATAAATCTATGAGTGGTCTGTGCGTTGTAGATGGCCTTTAGCTGTACTTGTGCCTCAACGCTTTTCGCCTTCGCTATCAATGGCATAAGGTTGGGTAACGCCAATAAAAGAAGTATTCCTATTATCGCCAATACAATGAGTGTTTCCTGTAAGTTAATGGCTTTGAGGCGCTGTTTGGGCGACATTCGTAATTTATTCAGTATCATAATACTTTAAATATTTAGTCTAAAAATAGGATATTTCCTCTTTAATCCTAAAAAATAACCATAGCAAATCAATAGTAGCCACCGAATAGTGGGATTGATATTAATAGGGAGTCAATGTTAATTTAATGTTAAATTTTAAAAAAGGAACGAAAACCGTAAAAAAAGTACGGTTTTTTTTAACCTCGCCAATTTTTAAATAATATATTTTTATCTCGAGAACCAAACCAATATAATTGACCGACCAAATTACTCTTTCCGATTTTTGTTGTTTTTCAAGCATTAACGCAGAATTAATTTTGTTCAACTCCTGATTTCTAAATTTCAGGAGCAGGTTAGGTGTGTATTTGTTAAAGTTCTTTTAAAATTATTTAGAATGAACGTAAACCAAGCATCTGTGAAAACAAATTTTTTATGTTATTGTCTGTTTTTAACTTTATTCGCTTCAGCCCAAAACAACCTTTTAGACACATCATCATGGAATATTGGTAATGGTAGTGTTCCTGGATATTTTAAATTTGGAATAGACACCAAAAATATTAGAGAAATTGGCGACAATCCATTTGGCAATTCCACTTTGCTTTGGAAAGCACTTGCAGATGGAAACAGTATTCAGGACGGTGGATGGAATACCAATTATTTTGTAGTAGACCCATCAAAAAGCTTTCGTTTTACGACATGGGTCAAAAAAACAAATTCTAATGACGGTAATACTCTCTTTGGGTTTCACGCATTTACCACCAGCGAGACAGGAAGCAGTAGAAAATTAGATGGTACCCTACAGAATAGCCCCTATTTTTTTTGGGGGGATCTTCCAGAACTTAACAAATGGTACCTTTTAGTAGGCTATGCATATGGTCATGGGCATAGCGACTTAAATAACCAAGGAGGAATTTATGATACCAATGGCGTTAAAGTAGTAGGTCTCACTGATTTTAAGCTTTCTACAAGTACTCATTGGATCGTACACCGAAACTATCTTTATAACGATTCAAATCCCTCAGACACACAATTCTTTTATGGTCCGACTATTCATGAGATAAATGGCCAAGAACCTACTATAGAAGAATTAATCAGTCCCCACACAAATAGTCCCAATGAAACGCTATGGACCTCCAGCGGTTCAGATATAAACTATATTGACGGCAACGTTGGTATTGGCACAGAAAACCCTGGAGTATGGAAGTTAGCGGTGAATGGTAATATGAGGGCCAAAGAGATTAAAGTTGAAACGGGTTGGGCTGATTATGTATTCTCCAAAGAATATAATTTACCCACTTTAGAAGAGGTCAAAAAACATATTGAAGAAAAAGGACATCTCATCAATATCCCCTCAGCAAGGGATGTGGAGCAAAACGGTATACGGCTCGGTGAGATGAACAAACTACTTCTCGAAAAAATAGAAGAATTGACACTGTACACAATCCAACAAGAAGAAAAATTGGAACAAATAGGTCTTTTAAAAGAAAGAATAAAACATTTGGAAAAAATAATTTCCAAAAATTTTAACAAAGAGAAATGAGAAAGAATTGCTTTTTACTGATAATACCAATAATATATTTATTACCATTGATGCTTAAAGCTCAGAATACATATACGTACCGTCTTATCGACGCGAGGAACAATACTGTTGTAGTACCATCGTTTGATGGGAACATTACATGGAATCTAAACGATGCCGATGCATTAAATGTAGCCTCTAATTTGACTGCCAGTGGGGTAGCTTACAGAGTACGTTTTACTACTGTAGAACATAGCCAAACCGAAGGTGCCATTCCATATGCATATCGTGGGGACTTAAACGGGAATTACAGTTTAACGTACAGTTGGTCACCCGTAGTGGGTGATTTATCTTTTGTTGTTGAATATCTGGACGCTAACTTAAATCCGATAACAACGGATAGTTTTACCATAACTTTTATACAAACTGTGACCGACACACAACCTCCATCGGCTCCTCTTTTGGCTAGCGATGTAAAAACCGATACAACGGTAGGTCTAAGTTGGAGCGGTGCGACGGACGATACAGCGGTAACGGGTTACAAGGTATATACCAACGGTGGTCTTTCAAGCACTTTGGGAAACGTCAGTTCGTATGAAGCTACGGGCCTTACAGCTGCGACCACGTACACTTTTGTCATTAAGGCTTTGGATGCGGCGGGTAACGAAAGCCCCAACAGCAACACCATCAGCGTCACCACGGATTCATCTCAAGGAGGGGGCGGACCGTCAGGTAGCGGAAACTGGACGCTGAACGGCTCGAACCTATACTATGGCGATGGAAATATTGGAATTGGCACAGATGACCCCGGCACTTGGAAATTGGCCGTAAACGGTAACGTTCGGGCAAAAGAGGTAAAAGTTGAGACCGGCTGGTCGGATTATGTATTCTATAAGGACTATCCCTTGCCCACTCTGGAAGAGGTGGAGAAGCATATCAAGGAAAAAGGCCATCTCATAAATATCCCTTCCGCAAAGGAAGTGGAGCAAAACGGTATCCGGCTCGGTGAGATGAACAAACTGCTTCTCGAAAAGATAGAGGAGTTGACGCTTTACACAATAAAACAAGAACAAAAAATTAAATTCCAAACATTGGAAATAGAATTTTTAAAATCTCTTGAAAATAGGATAATACAACTTGAAAATGCAATTTTTAAATAATAAGCATGCTTAAAAAAATACCAAAAATAAGTTTTTCGAAATGTGGAGCAATTTGTTTTTTTATAAGCTTCATAAGCTTACATTCTATACATGCGAAAAAACCAAATCCTGATGTCCCGAACCTAGTTTTTCTAGACCCAGACTATCAGGCAATATTAGATGAGGCGATAGTCCAAGGATATGGTTTACCTGGTGTCACCGATCAAGATATTCAAAACCAAATCGTAATTAGTTGCAAAGCCAACGGTATTTGGGACAAGGCAGATGTGATTTTTTATTTCAAAGGAAGCGGGAGCAAAAACTTTAAACTTATCAATTGGAAAAATCCTTCTGGGCCTAAGGCTATTGAGGTAGGTTTTGGCGGAAACCTTACTTGGTCATCTACTGGAGTAAAGGGGGATGGTAAGGCCATAATAAATACTAATTTTAATTTGTCTTCTGGGACAAATCGGTATAGACAAAACAATGCCGGTTTTTATGCGTATATATCTCAAGAACATACTACAAAATTTGGATTTGCCGGAAATAATTCCAACAGTACCGCGAGCTTTAATATTTTATTAAGAAACGTATGGCAACGTCAACAAATTAATACAGATGGAAGCCTGCCCCCCGTATTTGATTTTTCAGGAACGGGATTACTTGGTGCCT
Source organism: Costertonia aggregata (assembly GCF_013402795.1). Taxonomy (GTDB): domain Bacteria; phylum Bacteroidota; class Bacteroidia; order Flavobacteriales; family Flavobacteriaceae; genus Costertonia; species Costertonia aggregata. The sequence goes on from NZ_CP058595.1 coordinate 3,464,314, forward strand.
CAAGAAATAATTCGTCATCATTTATAGCATCTATTGGTGAGGCCACAACACTGCTTACCCATGCGTCCGGTATATCGGGAACCTTAGATTTTACCTTGTTAGGTTATGGTTCAAATTTGAGCTCAAATTTCACTCGTTTTGATGGGGAAATATCTTATGTTTTAATTGGAGAAGATATGTCTGATAAATTAAATCAAATCGAAGCTACATTTTCTATTTCTACTCCAAGTGGCAATAATGCTGACACACAACCTCCATCGGCTCCTCTTTTGGCTAGCGATGTAAAAACCGATACAACGGTAGGTCTAAGTTGGAGCGGTGCGACGGACGATACAGCGGTAACGGGTTACAAGGTATATACCAACGGTGGTCTTTCAAGCACTTTGGGAAACGTCAGTTCGTATGAAGCTACGGGCCTTACAGCTGCGACCACGTACACTTTTGTCATTAAGGCTTTGGATGCGGCGGGTAACGAAAGCCCCAACAGCAACACCATCAGCGTCACCACGGATTCATCTCAAGGAGGGGGCGGACCGTCAGGTAGCGGAAACTGGACGCTGAACGGCTCGAACCTATACTATGGCGATGGAAATATTGGAATTGGCACAGATGACCCCGGCACTTGGAAATTGGCCGTAAACGGTAACGTTCGGGCAAAAGAGGTAAAAGTTGAGACCGGCTGGTCGGATTATGTATTCTATAAGGACTATCCCTTGCCCACTCTGGAAGAGGTGGAGAAGCATATCAAGGAAAAAGGCCATCTCATAAATATCCCTTCCGCAAAGGAAGTGGAGCAAAACGGTATCCGGCTCGGTGAGATGAACAAACTGCTTCTCGAAAAGATAGAGGAATTGACCTTATATGTAATTTCTCAAAAAAAAGAATTGAAAACACAGCGTGAGATTAACAAATATCTTGAACAAAGATTAGTGAAAATAGAAAGGCGAATAGAACTTAATGAAAACCAAAACTAAACCGAAAACCGAACTATCCAAAATCAATTATATGAACAAACTAGCCCTACCTATTGCTATCATAGCACTTATAGCGAGTATTTCATCCTTTTTTGTATTAAACTCCAAATCCGATCTGGTCTATGTAGATGTAAATAAGCTTATAGAAGGTTATAAAAGAACCAAAGTAGAGCGTGATGCTTTCAGCAAAAAGGCAGATGTATTGAAAGCCAATGTAGACAGTTTGATAACCAATTGGCAAAATGAACTCAAAAACTACGAAAAGGAACGTTCTAGCATGAGCAAGAAAGAATTAGGGCTCAAACAGGAGCTTCTTGGCAATAAACAACAGCAATTAAATAATTATCAGCAAGCTATTCAGAAACAAATTCAAGAAGAGGACAAAAAAATGACCCAAACCGTAGTAAACGACATCAATGGTTATGTAAAGGAGTATGGTAAGCAAAACGGATACAGAGTAATTTTTGGAGCAGGGGGTAATGGTAACATCATGTATGCAGAAGATGGTGCAGACTTAACTAATGAGGTATTGACCGGGTTGAATAAGCAATATGAAGGAAAGTAGGTTAACACTCTTATTGTTATGTATTATGCATCTGCTATTGTCTGCGTGTTCTCAAAAAACATTTGACGACAAAGAAGAGATGATGGCATATATATCAAATCCCAAAAATGGATATACTATTCAAAAATCTGTTAATGGGGTAGATTTTTCAGTAGCATACAGGCCGACCGATTTATTGGTTTTACAGGAAGTAGGAGATACTGCCAATAAGAACACATGGGACAGTCTAAAAAGAAAATATGAGGACTATTTATATCTGAATGTTTCTATTTCAAAAAACGACAAAGAGCTGCTCAGTAATATCTCGACCAGCAGAACTGACTTTGGAGCAATGGTAAGTCAACTTGCCTTTGGTATGGGGGAAAAGGTACATCTGTACAATGAGCAAAAAGATACCATAGGACTTTTGGATTATGTTTATCCAAGAGTATATGGTATGGGAGGTGCAACCAATATGCTATTTGTATATCCCCGCAATAAAAAAGTTATGGAAAGTAATTATGTACAATTTACAATTGAGGATATTGGATTATCAACGGGAGAAGTTGGCTTCCAAATACCTATCAAAAAAATAATTGATGAACCTAAACTTAATTTAAAGTAAAATTTAATGTACAATCAAACTATGATAAAAACAAAATTTTCACACAAGGTGATGTCAATTTTTCTAACATTCACCTTCTTGCCTAGTCTTTTGCCAATAAACTATATCTATGCTTCCAATAATGGACCTACCGCACCAGAAGCTGCAAGTTTTGAGCCAGTAGATGCTCCAGATATGGTGAATCTTGCAACAGGAGATTTAAGTTATGTTTTACCCTTGTTAAATGTTCCATCACCTGAGGGTGGATATCCTCTGGCATTATCTTATCATGCAGGTATCGGGGTAGATCAAGAAGCTTCTTGGGTTGGTTTGGGTTGGAATTTAAACCCTGGCGCGATCAACAGAAATGTTTCCGGTGTTCCTGACGATTGGTTGGGAAAGAAAAAATATAGTATGATGTATAATGACATTGGGGTTGCTAAAAGTATTTCTCTTACAGGTGGGCTTGATTATGGAGCGATTAGTTTTGCAGCTTCTTTGAATTATTCTTCTTATAAAGCTACTGGAGGTGAAACTGCGCATGATTTTGGCGTTGGCGTTTCAGCAAGTTTTTTTGGTAATGGGAATAATAGTGGTTTAGGCGTAGGTAGTTATCTAGGCACGAATGGGTTTGGTATAAATGCGGGATATTTAATGAAGGATGGTGCCGGAGGCAATGCAGGGGTTGGGCTAAGTACATTTCAAAGCTTTAACGGTGAGGGGTTTAGTATTGGTGCCTATTCCTCAATAGGTGGGGCTAGTGCTAGCATTAATCTAAGCTCACGTGGTCCTTCTGCTTCAATCAATGGTTTGGGAAGGAATATATCATTAGCTGGGGGCGATAATTTGAACAGTGTCGTACACCAACAGAAATCTTCTTTTTATTTGAATTTTTTTGTAGGTAGTTTCTCTTACGGAAAAACCAATTACTGGGCGTTTGATGCAAATTATTCCTCATACAATGGTTCCTTGTATGCGGGTAAGGTTAATGAAACCTATCAAAACACGGTTGATCCGTTAAAGTTTGGGATTGACGCTTATGAGGCAACATATGATGCTGATAGGACAGATCAATATAGAGATGTAAATTTTTCTTTCATAAGTTATGATAAGTATAACATAAATGCTCAAGGTATTGGAGGAAGCATCTCACCCAAATTATTAGAAAATGGGGCATTGATAATGCCAATAAAAACTTTGAGAACTAGAACAAGTTTAAGCGGGGCATATCAAACACCATCTACGAACATTACCTATTTAAAACCTCAGGCCAATTCAAGGAATTTTTCCAAAAGTCTAGATCAAAAAGACGTTCATTTTTATTTCGATAACGAGTATTCATCATATTTGGATATTAGTTCAGGAAATTGGTCAGTACCATTTAATTCCAACACTTATGATGATTTAACAAATATTTCTCTTATAAGTAAAACGTTTACAGACAATAAAGAATTAAACGGTGAATTGTTTGATTCGTACAATGAGGCAAATGGAAGACTTAAAAAAGGTAATTACATAGAAACGTTCACAAACGAAGAAATCAACGAATCGCCTTCGAAAATAATCCAACCGGAAGCTACAGGTTTTAGTAGGACAAATCAATTTGTTCCGAAAAAAGGTATTGGTGCATTTAGGGTTACGGCATTAGATGGTAAGACATATCACTATTCGTTACCCGTTTATCACAAAGAACAATTTAGCAGAGCTTCAAATGTAGAAGATGATAGTGAAGATAAGTTTTTCGAACAACAACAATTTGAGCCCTATGCCACTCATTGGCTATTAACCGCTGTTACTGGTTCAGATTATTTTGACAAAAACCAAAACAATCGTGTAGATAAAGGTGATTTTGGATACTGGACAAGCTTTGAATATGGTAAATGGAGCGATGGTTTTGCCTGGCGATCCCCAAAGAATGGCACTCAATCCAATGGTATAATAAACTCTTACTCATGGGGAATTAAAGAGGTATATTATTTAGATAAGATTAAAACAAGGACGCATACGGCTTTGTTTATTAAAGAGTTAAGGGAAGACAACAGAAGCTATTCAGGCAGAATTTCAGATGGTAATAACCCTAAACATTATAAACTCCCATTTGAAAGAGGAATCTTGCAAAGTACAGATGGCAACTATTATTCACAAGGTACTCATCTTGATATTCCAGTGTATAGTTATCCTCCCTGGAATTTTCATTCAATCTCAGATTTTTGGATATATGCAGATTTAGCGGAGCAAAAGTCATTGAGGCTGAATAAAATAATACTCTTAAAGAACGAAGATGCTGAAAATGTTCAAAAACATAATTCGATTGACACCAGTTCAATATATGCAGGAAGGACTTTTTCCGATGCAAAAATCTCTTTAATTGAAACGGCTTCAGGTAGATTCATAAAAGATGAGGAGAGTGCTGTTAACGAAGACCACACCTGGTATGGGGAATTTTATGATTATGTGCTAAACAACCAAGATTTGGATTTGACTACCTTGATAGATAAGTCTATTAAAACTGTTGATTTTAATTATGACGAAAACTATCCTTTAAGCAGATACGTATCCAACCCAAAGGGCAAATTGACTTTAAATTCAGTAAGATTTATCGGAAAGCAAGGTACCCAATTAATACCACCATACAAGTTCCAATATTATTCACCAAGCACAACATTTACAGAAAATGATATTGATGATTGGGGATATTTTAAAAACAATGCTATGATGTGGAGCTTGAACAAAATAACGAACCCATTAGGTGGGGCATTGGAAATAATCTATGAAAACGATAGGTATGTAAACGAATACGCTAGCCCCACTACATTTTTTGATAGCGGTTTGGAATTTAAATACAGAGGCACAATTTTAGGCCCTAAAACTGTTAGCTTTAGAAATGATGCCGATGTTGACGCAAAATACCACGTTGATTTTACCGAATATTTTACAGCTGGTCAACTAGCAGAAATTGATGTTCAATTTTGGCATTTTACCCAGACCAATAGTAATTGGATTGCGGATGTGGCTGCAAGTTGCATCGTTCAAGAAGTTTCTAATAATCTGATTATATTTTCACTCCCTAATAACACTAATCAAAGTTGGGGTAGAGAATTTTCTAATTGTAAGAAAAAAGACTGGATATATTGGGACGGTGAATATAACCATGTTGTTGATTTGACCGCAGGTTGGTCAAAAAGAAACAATTATAATTCTTGTGAACGACCTGAAGAAAGAACCAATAGATCAAGGTATCAGTTGTTAGCTCAAAAAGAACCTTTAAGTAATTCTTTTGGTGGAGGGGTAAGGGTAAAAGAGCTAAAAGTTAAAGGAGACTCACATACAACTAAAACCAGCTATAGTTATAAAAATTCTGATGGTGAGGAAACTGGGGTGACTTCCTATGCGGTTTCCAAAAGAGAACGCATTGTGCCATATATTACTGAATTACCAAGTCCAATGGTACTATACCAAAACGTTACAACTGAAAGAAGAGATACTAATGATAACAGCTTATTCAAGAAAATATATCACTTTGAAGTTCCAAAGCCAATACAGTACTTGCCGAACGGTGTACTTGTAGAAAACGTGTTGGAGGTACAGCTCGAACAAAACGATACCTATTACGACATATCAGTAAATAATGAAGACGTAGATGTTGTTTTGTCAAAATTCAAATTACTTGACTACTCTGCAAATGTTGGAAGATTGAAAAGCACAGAAGAGTATAATCCTGAAGGGCAGCTTGTTCGAAAAATAAAAAATTCTTACTTACCTAAAGATTATAATCATGACCAAGGTATTTTAAAAGAAACATTCAGTTCCTATAAACTATTAAGAGACTCCCCGCTAAAAGATAAATTTTTTATGACATCGTCCAGCAAGACAAAAGTACCAAATATATTATCAAAAATTAGTATTGTCTCTAATGGTTTTACAAAAGAGCAAGAAACAAAAGGTTATGACTTCTTTACAGGTCAGGTAAAAGAATCTTCCTCTTTGCTAAGTGATGGAAGACTTTTTAAAACTAAGCATACACCTGCTTATGAAATATATGCGAAGATGGGCAGCAAAGTGGATAACCCCTCAAATTCAAATATGCTTGTTCAGAGGGCTTTGAGTGTTTCAGAAATACAAAAAGACGGATTATGGCATAAAATTAGTTCAAACATAAAAACATGGAAACCTGAAGAGTATCGATATACAACTTACGTTGGAGATCCTATTAATACCGTGCCTTTAACACAATATAAGGATATATGGCGCGCAAGTAAGAATTATGTATGGAATGGAAATACCGATACAAACGGATTTTTTACTACGTATTCCGGTGAAGATGATGGTTTTGATTGGATTACTGATAATAATTCTGATTCTGAATGGAAACTGATTTCGGAGATTTCACGGTATAGTGCATTTTCTATTCCTTTGGAAATTCTGGATGTAAATAGAAATAAAATCTCCACAAAAATAGGCTATAACGATACAAAAACCATATCTACCTGTAATGCAGGTTACCAAGAATCCTTTTACTCCGGAGCGGAAGATCTCGACGTAAATGTTTTCGGAGGCCATGTTCAATTGGGCTCAGCAATCACTAGTAATACGAATAAACATACAGGAAATTATTCCCTGCGAATTGCTTCAGGGGAAACCGGATATGTTGTAAATGTTGAAGAAGGTAGAAAAGACGACTATAAAGTCTCTCTCTGGGCAAAATTTGACGGCCATCAATATGTGCGCTTAAATGTTGGTGGAACCTTAGTATCTCCTAATTCAGATGAGATAGTAAGAGCAGGTGATTGGGCACAACTCAACTTCTACTTTAAAATCAACGGAACACAAACGGTAAGCGTAACCAGTTCAGGAGGGGTGGCTTTTGTTGACGATTTTAGACTGCACCCTGTAGCCTCCACTATGACCTCCTACGTTTACAATCAGTGGGATGAACTTACGGATATTTTAGGGGGTAATAATCTTGGAACACATTACGAATACGATCAGGCAGGTAGATTGATCAGAACATTCACCGAAGTAGTCGATTTTAATGGTGATGCCTCAGGCGGCTTTAAAAAAGTAAGCGAGAATAGATATAGTTACAAAACTGGTACGAACTAGCCATCAACATTTTAAACTATAAAAATGAAATACTCAATACATAAAATCTCAAAATTGTTTACGGTAATTTGCTTTACTGTCGTCATATTTAACCCTATTTATGGACAAAGCAATTCTCAGGAAAATCTTTTAGTTGGGGTCTGGTCCTTTTCAGAAGCCCCTTCCATTGATAAAATGGATCAAGATATTAAAGATGATTTAGCCGTTTCAACTCAGTTACAAGAGCATATAACAGCTTTTTATAGCGGGAGACAACTAATGTTTACGAACGAAGGTGCCTTTTCGATCTTGCTAGGTACAGGTCAGCGTTTAGATGGGCAATGGAGTCTCAATACTGGTACGTTAACAATGTTGGATACCAGTGGCGTCACCACTACCTATCAAATTGGAGGTTTAGATGCCACAAATCTTGTACTAATTGCCCCAACAAGTAACGATCTTGCTAGTCGTACACTTTTTCCAGAATTGTATTTTATAAAAAGTCAATAAGAAATTATTATGAAAGACCGACCAATATCATTGCAAATCATTTTAATAGTAATATCTTTTTTAACGTGTGCAAGTGTATTTGCACAAGGTAGTATTTCTGGCCCCAGTAGCACTGATGTAGGGGATACGGAAAATTATTTTGCATCTTATAGCGGACCTGGAAGTGTAATTAATACACAATGGTATGTTTCCAATGTTTCCTACACAGTAGTTTCTGGACAAAGCAGTCAAAATGCGAGTATAAAATTTAATTCGGTTGGATCGGGCATTGTTAGGGCGACAGTGTTAAATAGTTCTTTCAGTTCCACCTATTTAACTAAGAATGTAACAGTAAATGGTTCTGTGGTCGGTCAAGTAAGTATAACCTCTGGGCTAACTTCCCGTTGCAAAGGAGGCGGAACTTCAGATTATAATGCAAGTGCATCTAATGCGAATAGTTATGCATGGACAATTACCCCTTCGGGAGCTGGTTCAATAAGTAGCTCTGGTCTAGTAAGTTGGAATAGCAGTTTTTCTGGTGTGGCAACCGTTCAAGTCACTGCATATGGTAATAATAATAGTAGTAGTACAGCACAAAGAAATGTAACCGTAACTGCATTACCATCCTTATCCGTAAATGACGCTAGCAATAGCTGTTCCTCATCAAGCATAACCCTTAGTGCAATTAGTCCGAGCATAAGCTCAAACGATACCAACATTGAGCACAGGTGGTACACCAGTGCTACGGGAAGCGGTTATATTACAGGAACAAAGGACCCGAACGCACCGATTTATATTACGCAGGTAACCGTGACGGGACAGAATAAGGATTATTGGGTTAGTGCCCGATACAATAACTGCGAGACTGCGCGACAGAAGGTTTCCGCAAGCTATACCGCCAATACTACCCCCACTCTAAGTGTTTTTAATATAACGGGCGAACAGTGCGGGCCCTCCGCCACCTTCAACCTGAATGCGGGCGGTGGAAGTTCCGGGAGTGTTTACCAATGGTATGAAACCCCTGGGGGAACCATCCCTATCCATACCGGGTCCAACTTTGCCCCCACCTTGAGCACCTATGGGGAAAAGACGTACTATGTAGGCGGAACTTTGAAAAACGCCTTAGGATGTACGTTCAATATTTCCCTACAAAACAGATTGCCCATTACCATAAAGGTAAATCGGTTGCCTGGTAGCGCAATCGCTAACGATCCTTTACCAAGATACTGTGCCGGAAACTTCACCCTCCGAGCAAATCCTGGAACTAACGGAAACACCGTACGCTGGTACAGTTCACCAACCGGTGGTCAAATTTTGGGCACTGGGACGACATTCAGTACAGGCTCGCTTGGCAGTGGAACGTATTCCTACTATGCGGAATCCTATAACAGCACAACGTATTGTGTCGCCGATAGTAGGACAAAGGTAACAGCAATTGTGAACGAAGGTGATATTCCCTTATCCGTAAATGACGCTAGCAATAGCTGTTCCTCATCAAGCATAACCCTTAGTGCAATTAGTCCGAGCATAAGCTCAAACGATACCAACATTGAGCACAGGTGGTACACCAGTGCTACGGGAAGCGGTTATATTACAGGAACAAAGGACCCGAACGCACCGATTTATATTACGCAGGTAACCGTGACGGGACAGAATAAGGATTATTGGGTTAGTGCCCGATACAATAACTGCGAGACTGCGCGACAGAAGGTTTCCGCAAGCTATACCGCCAATACTACCCCCACTCTAAGTGTTTTTAATATAACGGGCGAACAGTGCGGGCCCTCCGCCACCTTCAACCTGAATGCGGGCGGTGGAAGTTCCGGGAGTGTTTACCAATGGTATGAAACCCCTGGGGGAACCATCCCTATCCATACCGGGTCCAACTTTGCCCCCACCTTGAGCACCTATGGGGAAAAGACGTACTATGTAGGCGGAACTTTGAAAAACGCCTTAGGATGTACGTTCAATATTTCCCTACAAAACAGATTGCCCATTACCATAAAGGTAAATCGGTTGCCTGGTAGCGCAATCGCTAACGATCCTTTACCAAGATACTGTGCCGGAAACTTCACCCTCCGAGCAAATCCTGGAACTAACGGAAACACCGTACGCTGGTACAGTTCACCAACCGGTGGTCAAATTTTGGGCACTGGGACGACATTCAGTACAGGCTCGCTTGGCAGTGGAACGTATTCCTACTATGCGGAATCCTATAACAGCACAACGTATTGTGTCGCCGATAGTAGGACAAAGGTAACAGCAATTGTGAACGAAGGTGATATTTCCTTAGACGTAAATGACGCTAGCAATAGCTGTTTTTCCTCGGATATTGTCCTGAGCGCAATCAGTTTCGATGTTAATGCAGATGACCCAAACATACAGCATCGCTGGTATACCACTGAAACAGGGAATACATACGTCACAGGTACGAAAGAACCCAACGCCCCGATATTTATAACCCAAGTAACGGTTCCTGGACAGAATAAGGATTATTGGGTAAGTGCACTTTACGGTGCTTGCGAGACGACAAGGCAAAAGGTTTCCGCTACTTATACCGCTAATGTTACTCCTTCTTTGAGCCTATATAATGCATTTAACGAGCAAGATCAATGTGGTTCAAACACAACCATGCAATTATATGCAGGTGGAGGCAGTACTGGGAGCATTTATAGATGGTTCAATACGCCAAGTGGTGTAACGCCTATATATGAAGGTTCTAATTTCTCTCCTACAGTAAATTATCAAAATACGAATAACGGCCAAGTTACCTATTACGTCCGTGCTACTTTAAAAAACAGTCTTGGTTGTTCATTCAATACGCAGGATCAAATTACTATCACTTTAGATCCACCTATGGCAACAAGTATACTTTGGTATCCGGATTCTGATGGTGATACTATGGGAGATGTTTACGGAACACCATATTATGGATGCACCGCCCCAGATTATGGAGATGGGATTAATTGGGTGACCAATAACAATGATTTGTGTCCGTATGATTTTGGTACGGTTCAAAATAATGGCTGTCCTCCAGGTCAGGAGCCAGAAAACAGAAATACCATCACTACCTGGGCCTATGATTTGAACGGACAAGTCAAAGCTTCCAGTAAGTCCTATTTTGACGAACTTGGCAAGATGGAACAGACGCAAGCTTGGGACGTAAAATCGGATTCTATTTGGGCTTCAGCCACTTTATATGACGAATATGGCAGGCTATCGCTACAAACACTTTCCGCACCCATTCGTGAAGGACTGGTATATCAATATAAAGACAATTTAATCTTAAAAGAGGATAATAACGGCAATTATGATTTAACCGATTATGATGGGAGCAATAGGGAAACCCCTAATCCTGTTGGGGATGCGCCAACTACTTTAGGCTGGTACTATAGCGAAAACAACAGTAGGGAGCCCTATCAGGATATTACGCAATATCCATTTACGAAAAGTGTATATAGCGACCTTAATCCGGGTACGGTACTGCGTTCCGTTGGGGGCAACAAAATCAATGGGAAATGGCCACAGGCATATGCATTTACCATGAAAGCCTCTAGGGAACTCTCCCAAGTACCGGCCTTTGGCGAGATTAAATACAACACTATGGAAATCACCAAAACGGTTACACGGGATGTGCATGGCGTAGAAAACGTAGTGTTTATGGATACGGATGGCAAAGTCCTTGCAGCTGCCCGTAGCGGTAGTGAGGGTATTACCTCTCCACAAATGAGTGTAAGTATCCCCGAGCAAGGTTTTGTGGACATACATGTACCCGAGGGCATCATTGGCTTTACCGTAAGCAATAGCGGTGCCGTATCCGTTTATGATTTAATAACGGAAGACCCTATATACACATCCACCTCGGGATTGGGCAATGGTTTCTACAGGGTGGCGGTCAATAATTTAGGCAGTTATGTACCAGAAAGTATTAGCGTGAGCTATAGTATAAATTACTATGATTACAGTTTGAACGAATATGACGAAGCGAACCGTTTGATTACCTCATACCAACCTTTGGGAGTCACTAAGGCAACAAAATTAAAATCTTCTTATGAATATAATACAGTGGGGCAACTGCTGTATACCACAAGTCCGGATGAGGGCGAAGCATGGTTCAAGTACAGGGAAGATGGTCAAATACGCTTCTCACAGAACAGCAAGCAGCGGCTGGAAGCTACTCCCGCAGAGTTTTCCTATACCAATTATGATACCTACGGCAGACCGGTTGAGAGCGGTGTATTCATAGAAGGTTCTGTTACATTTACCAATGCGGACAATCTGTTGGAAAATACGTTGGATGATATCACAGCGGATAATGACGGTCTTCCAAATACCAATTGTAAGGAACAGACCTTTACCCTATATGACCAACAGGATACCGCAGGTTTACATGCGGCCTTAACGGCATCGGGAATAGCGTCCGGTTATTATACCGTACAGAAATTTGTGAATGGCAATGTAAGTAAAACTTTTACCGTAGATGCAGATGTAGCCACAACCTCTTGGTACAGTTATGATGTATATGGTAGGGTAGACTGGGTGGTGCAGCAGATAGCAGGTTTGGGTGCCAAGACCATAGACTATACCTATGACCCCATCACCGGGCAAGTGCTGCGGGTAGACTATCAAAAGGATACGCCTTCTGAACGTTTTGTGCATAGATATACCTACAATGAGAGCGATCAACTGGTAAAAGTGGAGACCGCAACGGACGGCATTGATTTTACTACCCATGCGGACTACACTTATTACGAAACAGGAGCCATGAAAAGAACAGAGCTGGCCGGTGGTGTACAAGGTATAGATTATGTATACAATTTGGCGGGGCAATTAAAAAGTCTAAACCACCCTAGCTTGCAAAACACCAATGACCCTGGGGGCGATGCCAATGACCTTTTTGGTATGCAGTTGGATTACCACAATAATGACTACCAAAGAACCAGCAGGACCAATATAACGCCACAGGCTTACGGACAGAACCAGCTCAACGGCAATATTAAAGGGATGCGTTGGAAAAACAATGCCGTTCCCGGAGCCACCGGAGAATTAATGTACGCCTATGATTATGACCGGAACAATTGGCTAGAAAGTGCGGATTTTGATGGTACCGGAACCTTGGCAAACGGAGTCCAAGCCGATGAGACTTCCAATACGGTTGTACAAAGCGGGCAAACTTTGGATATTGAGGCTACCAATAGTATTACCCTGTTACCGGATTTTCATGCCCAAACCGGTAGTACGGTAAACCTTACCATAGTAGCAGATTCTGGAAGTGGTACGGCCATTTCCAGCGGAGACTATGACGTTTCCAATATTACTTATGATGCCAATGGGAATATATTAAGTCTGAGGCGAAATAAGAATACAATAAATAACAGCAACGGTATGGACGACCTTGCCTATAGCTATAAAAATGGTACCAACCAATTGTTACAGGTACAGGATGCAGAGGGCGATGCTCCAAATGCGGATGACATTGACACCCAAACGGAGACAGCAAACTATGACTACAATGCTATTGGGCAACTTATAGAAAACAAGGCGGAAGGCATTACCTATGAATACAACACCGCTGGTCTGGTGACCCGTATTAAAAAAAATGGCTTATCTTTAATTACGTTCTTTTACAATGATAGAAATCACAGGGTACGTAAAGATACCTATGCCGGTAACGGTGTTGAAGTGGTGCAGACCACCCACTATGTTAGAGATGTTGCAGGCAGTGTTATGGGTATTTACACCAATAATGTCTTAAATGAACAGCCTGTTTACGGCGCCAACCGTTTGGCCGTGTTCTACAGGCAAAGCAATACCAGCGTTTATGAACTTACAGACCATTTGGGCAACGTAAGGGCGGGATTTGCGAAAGCCGGTAATACTGCGGACACCCGTTCCGGAACGGACTACTATCCCTTTGGGATGGCGATGCCCGGGCGTAGTCTGACCGGGAGCTACCGCTATACCTTCCAAGGTCAAGAAAAAGATCCCGAGACGGGCAAGGAGGCGTTTGAACTACGGTTGTGGGACTCTCGAATAGGAAGGTGGCTCACTACGGATCCCTATGGACAATATGCAAGCCCTTATCTAGGTATGGGGAATAATCCTATCTCTTTAATCGATAGGGATGGTGGATTCGCTGACTGTCCAGATTGTCCGGGAGGGACATATGAAAATGGAACCGAACATATAGGAAGCGATGGTCAAACCTATATTTATGATAATTTTTTTGGTGGTTGGTCGGACGGTGCCAATGTAAATATTACAGCCACTCAAAATGTAGGTAAAGCACAAAGTTACGCATTGGCCACAACCTTAATGGCCAGAGCTACTGTTACTGCTGAAGGAGCTGCTCTGTTCGATGGACCTTCGCCTTTGGGCGATATGTCAGGTGGAGTTGCTTGGGGCCTTACTGCTCTGACCGCAGCCGCTATTGTACTTCCCGAAGTTTTCGAGGATGATTATACATACACAGCTACACCAGATAATGGAGGTTATCTAACTTTATATAGAGGGGTAGCAGCTAATCATCCAGATTATACTAACGCATTGAATGGGATAGCTACACCAAGAGCACTTATGCCAGTAGGGCATAATTCACCTGATGCACACAATGGTGGGAATACATTAAGTATTTTTACAAGTTGGACTCTTTCTAGAAGTGTTGCCGATTACCATGCAACTAAAGCGCATCCATATTTAGGAGTTGTTCTAGTTAAAAGGTTTAGGTTGACCCAAACTGTACCTTCGCCAGATAATTTTTCTGAATTGGAAATGCTCGTGCCTGGGGTGGTTAAAGGTGCGCAAGTAACAAAACCTCTTGGATTTGGGACAAGAACCGCATACTAAAAAGAGTTTATGGATAAAAATATAGTTGAAAAATATCAGAATTTATTAAACAGACATTCTCACTTGCGATATGCAAAGGAGTGCCTAGAAGTACTGATGAAAGAAGTGATAATTCATGAAGACACCGTTGTGAATAAATCGGTTTTAAAAGAAAATTACTACCATCGCAGTAAAATCCAAAAAGATGTAACGAAAGTGCCAGCAATTGAGGGGATGGCTTTTCTATTGGAAGAAACCGAAAGTATAGTGTCCCATACAATAAGAGTAATCAATATAATCGGAAAGTCAGAAACATTTATGCTTCATGTTGATGACGATGCAAATAACCTGATTGCAATACTAAAAAACAGCACTATGAATTTGAGCAAGAAGTATAAACAAATAGAGGACTATAAAAACAACTCCATAGTTTTAAGCATGAATCTACACATTTATAAAAAAGGTAAATTCTTCGATTTTATTAAGAATAATAGAGGGCTTTAAAAATTCATAAGATTGACCCAAAGATGCAAAGTTTGCATTTAGATAAGAAATAAAAAGCCACAGTTAATAGCTGTGGTTTTTTATGCGTAAAAATTTAGGGTGCGAGGCCTTTTTAGCATTGGTATCGCGCAGCACGGTATCGATGAGGCGAAAGAGCATGTTGCATGTCTCTTGGTCAAGGTTGTGGATGTCCCGTAGGCGTTTGACGGTCTTTTTGTCGAAAAAGGCATTTACCCCCTCGCCGACGAGATAATCAAGGGAAACATCGAAAACATCGGCAATGTTCTTTGCCGTACCAACGGACGGCACGGCCTCGTTACGCTCGTATTTACCAATGGCCTCACGGGAAGCATCAATCTGTTTGGCGAGTTCGCCCTGCGACCACCCTTTCTGTTTACGTAGTTAACCCAACAAATATAACACAATCAAATATCTATCTTTATGATAAAAGGGATAGGTTGGATAAATATTTCGGTGTAATAAAACAAATGGATTAGCAAAAATAATTGTAAAAAACATATCTTCATTCGCTATTGGCGACGATTATTTTTAATTCTTTAGGATATAGATTTTTAGAGAAGGTAAATTAATAGAAGAAAATAGTTATAATCTCCCGTCAAATTTAATAAGTCAACAATAGAGAAATCGAAAATATATTAAGTGATTTTTGATGTACTTCTGTTGCCACTAGCTTGTGACTAGCGGCCAGCAAGAGCAGGAATAAAGAATCAAAAAAAAATCCTTACCGCAGTATTTGTGATACTGTAGTAAAAGTTAAGCGGAAAGATAAAGGGTTCCAATAACATTGCGTTAATAACCTACACAGCTGTATACGATTAATAAGCGTCTTTACAGTGTCGTTTATCTAATTTTCTTACATTTTAATAATCCTTTAGATACATTTTCTATATTTGTTAAACAACCTGTACCAGATTCTTTTTATGAAAAAAACCTTAATACTCTTTTTTTTGTATCCACTATGGGTGCTTTCTCCAAGACTCTAAATCAAGCGCAATACTATGCTACCCTGTAGCCGCTGGAGGTGATTTGCCACAGGACTTAAGTATGTAATGATACCTTAAAAAGTAATACTACTATTATCATATAGTGTTGGTAATCTTAAATACAAATTAAATTATGAAACTAAATTTATTAATCATTGCCGTAACTCTTATTTCAATCAAGGTCTATTCCCAAAATTCCAATTTTAGTATTGATTTACATTATCCCGTTCCAATTGATAACAATTTTGTAGGAGAAAATTTCAATGGAATTGTAGGACTTGGTGCTGACTACCATTTTTTGGAATTTGACCCAGCAAAGGTGGGAATTTCATTAAATGGTGGATTATTGACCGACAATAACCAATCTGGACCTGGGAATAGCACTTTGGTGATATTACAGCCAAGGGCGGTTGCCGAACTAGATTTGACATCGAACGGAAAAATAAGACCCTACATAGGAATAGGTTATTCTTTCTTATTTTTCAAAGCTGACGGACTGGATTCTAATCAAGAAGGGGTTTCAAGGATAAGTGATACGGAAAGTGGATTGAATATTAATGGTGGGGTTTCTTTTAATTTTACTGACCGCTTTTTTATTAAGGTGCAATATGATTACATATACTTATCCCCCGGTGAGGCACAGGACATAAAGTTCAATACTCGTGTGAATATTTTTAAAGCTGGCTTTGGGTTCCGTTTTTAGTATTTAACCTCAAAGATATATTTGCTCAACTTTTAATAACCTCTTTTTAGCTCCCTTAACTTGCACTATTTTTTTCATACAAAACTCGGTTTCAAATTTTTCTGCAACTTGAGAAATTATTTTTTAGTATTATTCTTATTATTGTCTTCTTTTTTTAGTCATGCCCAAAAGGAAGCCGCGGTTTGGTATTTTGGGGAAAACGCTGGACTGGATTTTAACACTGGTGCCCCCGTGGTACTTTTAGATGGTCAAATACGCACCCAAGAAGGTTGTTCTGTAATTTCCGACTTTAACGGTAATCTTTTATTCTATACGGACGGGGTAACCGTTTGGGACCGTAATCACGATCAAATGCCGAATGGCACAGGTCTAAATGGGCATCCTTCCAGTACCCAGTCCGGTATTATTGTTCCCGCTCCTGGTAATCTGGATATTTACTATGTTTTTACCGTAGATGAGTTGGCAGATGTAGAAGGTCTGCAGTACAGTATCGTGGATTTGACCTTGAATGGGGGATTAGGTGATATTACGGTCAAGAATGTGCTTCTGGAAACTCCGGTACTGGAAAAATTAACGGCTGTTGCCCATGCCAATGGTACTGATATATGGGTAGTGGCACATCGTAACTTTGGAAATGAATACATAGCCTATCTGGTTACAACCGCAGGAGTAAGTGTGAGCCCGATTGTATCTGCTATTGGGTTACCGGCTACGGAGCAAAGGCATGTGGGAGGCTATTTAAAGTTTTCACCAGATGGTAATTTTTTGGCTTCGGCGGCCTCTAAAGGAAATTTTCTGCAACTTTTTCGCTTTAACAATGCTACTGGTGTAATCAGTGATTTTTTGGAATTTGAGTCATTTTACAATGGCATTGCGGGTACAAGAATAATGGGGAATTATGGTTTGGCATTCTCATCGGACAGTAGTAAATTGTATGTACAGAGTACCATTTATTTTAATTACCCCAATTTAAATAGTAGAATCTATCAATTTGACCTTTCCAATTACGATGCTACCTCAATTGAAGCATCCGCCACATTGGTGGCTAGTCAATCTGTAGAGATCGGTGCGTTGCAACTGGCCATAGACGGAAAAATTTATGCTACACAATTTAATCAATATTACTTAGGGGTTATCAATAATCCAAATGTAGGTGGAACAGGTTCTGGATATGTAGAAAACGGGGTAAGTTTGGGAAGCAGACGTTCAAGGTTAGGATTGCCCCCATTTATCCAAACATACTTTATCGTTGGACTGCGTGCCAATAATTTTTGCTTAGGGGATTCCACTGAATTCTCGGTCACAACTAACGAACCCATTACTAGTATAACCTGGGATTTTGGTGATGGCACTACTTCCAATTTGGAAAACCCCACACATATATATGCTAATTCAGGTATTTATACAGTAAGTGTGACTGCGGCTACGGCTTCTGAGACCAAAACAGAGGTAAAGGATATTACTATTTATGAGACACCTATGGCCAATATCATAAGCGATATCGAGGTGTGTTCCACAACCACATCCATAGAACTCGATCTGTCCCTTAAAGATTCTGAAATTTTGGGAACACAGTCCCCTTCGGATTATGAGGTCACCTACCATTCCAGACAAATAGATGCTGAAAACGGGGTACTGGCCATACCAAATACGTATACCACAACTAGTTTGAACCAAACCATTTATGCACGTATCTATAATAGGAACAATACGAGCTGTTATGACACAAACAGTTTCATCATTACTGTAAAACAGGCACCAGAGCTCTTGGCAATTTCGGATTGGACGGTATGCGATGATGATACGGACGGGTTCTTTGATTTTGATTTAAGCACTAAAGATTCAGAGATACTGGGCGCTCAGGACGCATCGATTTTCAATATAAGCTACCACGGCTCGCAAACTGATGCCGATGCGGGTACAGCGCCGTTAGGTTTGAGCTATACAAATAGTAATCCTTCGGAACAGGTGTTTTTCAGAATAGAAAACGCCACGTTTACCGAATGTTTTAAAACGGGAAATTTCGCTGTTGAGGTCATTCCTGGCGTTACGGCAAACAGTGTAAGTGCTATTAGCGTTTGTGACGATGATAATGATGGATTTTCCGTTTTTGACTTGACCGTTAAAAATCCAGAAATACTGGGCACTCAGGATGCCAGTAGTTTTACGGTTACCTACCATATTACGCAGTTTGATGCAGATAACGGTATGGATGCGGTAACAGCATCATCTTTTACCAATACCATTCCCTATGACCAGACCATGTATGCGAGGATACGCAATAATTCAAGCACGGACTGTTACGATACAATTTCGTTCGATATATCGATAAACGATTCTCCCGTGTTACAGAATGTTACAGATTGGAACGTCTGCGATGATAATAACGATACGATTTATGGTTTTGATTTGACCGAGAAAAATATGGAAATACTGGGCGCACAATCGGCCTTGGATTTTACCGTTTCCTTTTATGAGAATAGGGTAGAAGCGGAAACGGGTGCAAACCCGATTGTAGGTATTTGGAACAACACTGCCAAAACCCAAGAAGTATTCTACAGGCTGACCAGTGTGGCGAACCCAGTCTGTTTTGTTGTGGATAGTTTTATCATAAGGGTAAAAGACATTCCTGAGGCCAATGCCCCTACGCCTTTTATTGTATGTGATACCGAAGAAACGGGAAGGCAAATTTTTGATTTGACCTCCAAGGATATCGAAATTTTAGGCCCCCAGAATCCCTCACAATTTGAAGTCTTTTATTTCGCCAGTGAAACGGATGCCCTATTATTGGAAAGCCCGTTGCCAAAAACCAATTATAGCAATACGCTGCTGACAGAGACGCTTTACGCTCGCATTCAGAATATTGACTATGGGGAATGCTATAAAACGGTACCTCTGGAATTGATAGTAAACCCGTTACCTCAAATCAATATCGAGGATTCTTATGTTATCTGTCCTGATAGTCCCGAACTCATCATTGACGCAGGCAACTTCGAGACCTGGTCGTGGAGGAACGAATCCGGTATTGAAATAGGAACGGGTAGGAATTTGGATATTATTGAAATCGGGGAATATTCCCTTGCCATTACCCAAACCAACAATGGGTTAACCTGTGAAAATATAAAAAGTTTTGAGGTCTTTTCCTCTGGGGCTCCCGAAAGCCTTGAAATAGAAATTGGGGAATTCTCCGATAAAGTGGATATTTCGCTAAACGTAAACGGAACAGGGGAATTTGAATACTCTATGGATGGTATAGTTTTTCAGACCGATAACCGTTTTGAGGTCTTCCCAGGAGAATATAACTTTTTTGCAAGGGATATATTCCTATGTAGGACCATATCAAAAACCGTTACTGCACTCGGCTACGAAAAATTCTTTACACCCAATGGGGACATGTCGCACGAACATTGGAACATTATAGGCGGGGACCGATATCCCGATTCCGTGGTTTCCATCTACGATCGGTATGGGAGCTTACTGCATCAACTATCGCCTACTTCGGTCGGTTGGGACGGTACCTTCAACGGAAGACCATTACCTGCATCTGACTATTGGTTTCGCTATGAATACGATAACGGAAAAGTGTTTACGGGACATTTTACCTTAAAAAGGTAGAAATGCCCTTAATTTAAAATGTTTTGTGCAGCTTCTCCTCCATTTTGTTTATTTTTAGATTACATAAATCCCATTGATGAAAAACTGTTTTATTTATATTTTTTCTGTGGTAGTATTGTTTTATTCCTGTGGCTCGTTCAAGGCCGAACAACGGACAAGTGCCTTGACTTTTCCGGAGTTGGGCAGTATAATTAAGAAAAAAGGTATGCTATGGTACGGCACATCGGAGCAAGTAGGCATACCTTTATGGTCTGAGCCTATGACTGTAAACATAAGGCAACTTCCTTTTAATCCGGACAGCTACAACACATACGCAAAATATATGTCGAGTGCTGGGAAAATAAATTCTATTGCTTATAATGATTCCTTACCCTATAAACCGAAGTACCTGCGTTTGGAATTGGTTGACAAAATAAGATTGACCCGTGCATTGAACAGTGAACCAAATGAAGCTGTTTTATCATATTTGGCAAATGATGCTGACTATAAAATCGTCACCCGTATGGATTTTACCGTTCCAGAAACCGTAATGCCGACTTTTGAACTTGCCGATAATGTAGTTTTGATACAAGACAAATTCAATAAAGTGCAATTGGTATTGATTGCAAACGGAAAGGAAGAATTGGTAAATTTTAATGAAATACAGATTTTTGATTTTGAATACTCCTCCTTTTGTTGGGGAGAGGACCGATATCATCGCAAACGGATAGAAAATATAGTCTCCGATGGTAGTAAATGCCCAAAAGGCACATTTGTAAAACCCTCGAAAGTAAAAGCGGACAAAAGCTATTTAAAGTTTTAATATGAGGCTACGAAGTATAGGATTGTATTTTTTGTTGGCGGTTATGTTGCTGGCCTGTGAGGATATTTTGGAAGAGCCGGACATTAGTGAAAAACAAGTACAGATGCTTGCCCCTACTGATGGTGCTACCATAACAGGGAATCGTGTTAGTTTTAATTGGAATTCCATACCGGATGCTACATCCTACAACATCCAAGTGGCCCGACCTAATTTTGAGAATGCAGTACAAATTCTTTTGGATAGTACCGTAGTGCAGGACACCACGGGTTTTGTTATGACAAGAATTCGGGATTTAGGTCTATTGAACGGAGACTACACATGGCGCATTAAAGCACTGAACGGGGGCTTTGAAACCGGATATACCGTTGCGGCATTTACGGTCAATGGCGATGAAAATGCGGACTTGGTTCCGCCAAATATACCAAGCCTTATTGCGCCTTCCGATGAAAGTGTAACGGATAACACGAATATTACCTTTACCTGGTCACGGACCGATGTTTCGGGTAGTCCGGAACTGGACAGCATCTATATATTTACAGATCAGAATTTACAGACCCTAGAAATCAAGGGAATGGGCGCCAATAAATCATTTACTGCCGACTTGGGGTCAAATACGTATTATTGGTTCGTGAAGGCCTTTGATGCGGCCGGGAATGAAAGCAACCCTTCGGAAACCTTTGATTTTACAATAAACTAAATGAAAAAGCAAACCAAAACATATCTGTTATTAGTATTGGTAATCATCATTTGGGGTATTATAGCTGTTAAGATTATTACTGCATTATCTTCGGATAACACGGAGGTTCCGACCGTACAAAATATCAAGTTCAAACCAAAAAAAATCAAGCCTAAGGATACTTTTAGTATTATGGCGAACTATCGCGACCCTTTTTTCGGCACCGTGCCAAAAGCACCAAAAAAAAAGATAATAGTACCCGAAATAGTAGAGGAAAACACACCCAAGAACACGATACTATATACCGGATATGTGACCGATAACAGTACCAAGCAAAAAATATTCTTTGTGACCATCAATGGACAGCAACACTTGATGAAACCTAAATATAGTAGCCAAGGCATAACCCTAATTAAGGGTTCGGCCTCTCAAATACGGGTGAGAAGTAATGGCAAAATACGAACAATTCCCATTCAACAATAATCGTAAATCAACAATATTAAGGCTAAATCACATCTTCGGATAAAAGCGGGCGCACTGCAATTTGTGCTCTTCATCGGGGTGGTCATCGCTTTATTACTTTTGGCTTTTGTAACCTTGAGCTATACCCATTCTTTCTTCGGTAAAAAAACACTGCGATTAGTGGATACCATAAAACATGCGGATTTAGGAGTTCAGATAGCCCTGCAAAAAGAGACCACTGTAAATGACACAGTACCTATTGCTTTGGGTTTTACGGATCAAATTAAAGTGAAATCAATCAAAAGCTATTGGGGTATTTTTGAGAAATATACGGTGACATCCACTTTTAATAAAAATCGAATAAGCAAGACCGCCATGGTCGGTAGCAGTTCTCCTATTGATAGGCCTGCTTTATATCTGCAAGATTTGAAACGCCCCATGATTATTGTCGGCCAGTCCCGAATTATCGGTGATGCCTATCTACCACAACAAGGGATACGACCCGGGAACATTGCTGGTCAGTCCTATTACAACAAACACCTAGTCTATGGTCGTGAAAAGGGAAGTAGCGAACGTCTTCCAAAGTTGGATAAAAACTTGCTAAACCATTTAAGCCTGTTGGTTTCACAACCACAGAGGAACTATTCTGGACAAAACATATCGGTAGTCTCTGGAGATGTAGTACAGAATTCTTTTCTAAACCCTGCTGTAACAATTTCGGGCGATTTCATTGATTTGAGTGGGGTAACCTTAATCGGAAATATTATCGTACAAGCATCCCAACGAATAGCTGTCGATAATTCTTCACAATTGACCGACGTTCTTCTTTTGGCTCCAAAAATCTACATTGGAGATAGAACATTAGGACAATTTCAGGCCATAGCTCAAAGTGAAATCAATGTGGGCAAATCATGTATTTTGGAGTATCCTTCGGCGATTGTAGTGAACAATAAAAGAAAATGGGATTCGGACACATCCCAAGTAAGGGAAACAAATATTAATATTTCAGAAAATACAATTATAAGAGGGGCGGTCATGTATTTGGGAAAGTCGGAGGAGCAACTATTTTATCCCCAAATCCATGTTGGTAAACAAGCTTATATTCAAGGGGAAGTCTTTTGTGAACAGAATCTGGAACTTAAAGGTGGTGTTAAAGGCAGTGTGACTACCCGTTCCTTTATGGCTATGGAAAATGGAAGTATCTATCAAAATCATCTTTTTAATGGAACTATTGATAGTGATGCTTTACCTCTAGAATATTCAGGTATTATTTTTGATGAACTCAATAATCCTAAAAGCATTGTACAATGGCTGTACTAAAACGAGTCAAAGGCTCTACCCTAATGGAAACCATGGTGGCCACCGTACTTATTGTCATCATTTTTATGATGGCTAGTTTGGTAATGGAGGCTACTTTCTCTACACACAGAAGCGGAAATATGGAACCCATTTCGGAAAAATTGCATCAATTGGAATATAAATACATCAAAGGTGGTTTGACCCTCCCTTATTTTGAGGATTGGGAGGATTGGGATATTGAAATAGTCCGTTATCATGAAAGGGGAAGCCCAATGATATCGCTTATCGCCAAGAACAGGAAAACTCAAAAATCAAGAAAAACATATTTGTTACAGAACAATGAAAGCCACTAGATTCAAAGCATTCACCTTAAGCGAAATGGTCATTGCCTTAGTGATTACAGTGATTGTAGTGGGGCTGGCCTTCACTATTTTGGGCTTGGTTCAAAAGCAAATGTGGGCTATTGAAAGTAATTATGAGCAGGGAACGGAAACCAATTTGCTGCGACAGGCCCTTTGGATTGATTTTAATAGATATTCCGAATTCAATTTTGATAGGATTTCAAATAGGTTACAAGGCAGTAATCCTTTGGAAAAAGTTATTTATACGTTTGAAACTGATTTTGTGCTTCGTGAAAAGGATACTTTTCATGTACGATTGGCAGAAAAGAAATTTTATTTTGATGGGAAATCCATATCATCCGGTTCTATTGATGCAATTGAATTGCTGACCGGAAAAGAACAGGGTTCAAAACGGATATTTGTTTACAAACATAATGCTTCAGCCGACTATATGCGCTAATGGGATTTAAACTCGACAATACAGTTTCTGCCAAGACCAATTCTTCTTCCACTGGAAAAAGTGGTTTGACCGCTTTGTTGGAAAAAGAGATAACGCTTTTTGGAAAATCCTTTTCCAATAAAAAAAAGGAAGATTTTTATACGGAATTAAGTGTATTGCTCAAAGCGGGGATACACTTAAAAGAGGCTTTGACCCTTATTGAAGAGAATCAGAAAAAAGAAAAACAACAACTATTTTATCATGATTTGGTCGATGGATTGGTATCAGGACATAACCTTTCCGAAGTTGTTCAAGAAAAGTCTGAGTTTACCGAGTATGAATATCACTCGCTCAAAATTGGCGAAGAAACAGGGACTATTGCAGAAGTTGTTACGGAATTGGGTCGGTTTTTTGCAGGTAAAAACGAACAACGCAGAAATTTGGTCAATGCGCTGACCTATCCCATCATTATATTGATTACAGCCGTCGTCGTAGTTACCTTCATGTTGCGAATGGTCGTTCCCATGTTCCAAGATATATTTAGACAAAATAAGGTAGACCTGCCTTGGATTACCGAAGTGATTATCAGTGCTTCCGATTTTATTGGAACCTATGGATGGTGGATTGTGTTTTCTGTTTTTCTTTTGTTGGTATTTCAAAAACGATTTACAACCAAAAAATGGTTTAAGCGAAGAAAAGATTATCTCGTGTTACGCCTGCCCTATGTCGGAAAATTTATGAAATCCGTGTATTTGGCACAGTTTACCCAAGCTATAACCTTGTTGACTTCTTCTAAGCTTCCGGTACTCAATAGTATCCAGTTGGTGGGACGTATGATTGATTTTTATCCTTTGCGAGAAGCCCTGTCGCAGGTAGAAGAACGTATTAAACAAGGAAAAGGGCTCAGCGATAGCCTTAAGGGAAATACCATGTTCGACCATCGTATGGTTTCCTTGGTCAAAGTTGCCGAGGAAACCAACCAGACCGAATTCATTTTTGACCGTCTTAACCAACAGTATAATATCGAGATACAACAAAAATCCAAACTCTTATCCACGCTTATGGAACCCCTGATTATTCTTATTGTAGGCATATTGGTCGGGGTTATTCTTGTCGCAATGTATTTGCCAATGTTCAAACTGGGCAGTGTGCTAGGATGACGAACATACATGTAAATAGTTTCTTTTTATATATATGTATGCATATGCTCCGCTTTCCCGTTTAGGATTTCTCCCTCACCTTTTCAAGAAAAAAAGGGAACCATCCAAATTCTCATTTTTATAGCATTTATAGGGCTTAAAGGCAGCTTTAAATTCTATGTCTACCGAATTAGCCCTTTTTAACAAAGTTTAGGAGTTTTGAAGATTTTATACCATCTTTGAATTCAAATAAGTATAGATGAGTGTAAATTTTATTTAACCTTAAAAAACCACCTCCTTTGGTTGTGGTCATGTTCTTAAAGGCTATGCCTATATTTGGGATATGGGTAAATATAGGAAATTAAGCCATGTTGTTTACAAGTGCGATTACCATATAGTTTGGGTTCCCAAGTATCGTTTACGTGTGCTCACAGGTGATATAAAAGTACTTTTGAACAAGGATATCCGAATGCTCTGTGAGTGGAAAGGCTGCGCCGTGGAAGAGCTGAGTGTACAGGAAGACCATGTCCATCTTTTGGTTTCGATTCCACCAAGGGTTTCGGTTTCCAAGTTGATGGGCACCTTGAAGGGGAAGTTGGCCATAAAGCTGTTCAAGAGTTATCCGAGATTGAAGAGGAAGCCGTATTGGGGCAACCATTTTTTGGCACGAGGCTATTTCGTCAGCACTGTCGGCTAGGACGAAGAACTGATACGGAAATACGTGAAGCACCAAGAAAAGGAGGAAGGTAGGGTCGAGGATCAACAACAGCGGTTTGACCTGTAACTTTACCGCCCCCCCCTATGGGGGTAGCCTAAAAGCCACCTTCTTAGAAGGTGTGATTTTTACTTTATAAATATTTTTTGTATCTCTTTAATTCAAATATAATTTCGAGCCTACGCATCTAACCTATCCAATAATTACCATTATATTGGTAAATATTACAGTTTTTTTATGAAACTACCAGTATAATGGCTATTCTAAAACCTAATTCTTTCGTCCAAAATCCTTAATAGCGCTTTGTCATAATATTGATAAATATCAGGAATATGTAATACTGTAATCTTTGAATAATATTTTGACCCAGTATGCCTCTTAATCTGGTCAAAATGCTTCTTTTCCATTACATACGCTTTATCTGCCCACTCTAATAATTCTTCGGTGAGTTCAGTAGTGCCTTCCTTTCTACAAATTTTGCTATTTGTTCCTGCACTTCGGAATTTGTGTTTGGGATGCTTTTCAGTAAAGTAGTCTTCGGCTGTTTTAGAGCGTTGTTTGTTAGCGGAGCAGATAAAAAGGTAGTTCATAATAGATTTTAAATGTATGTAAAGCGATTTAAATATAAAATACCTTAGTAAACTTTCGAGAAAAAGGGTGATTTTTACTACCTTTCTCAAAAATTTACTAAGATTGACCTTATCAACCTTTACTAATAATCAATTATCGCTTGAAAATTATGCATTCACTTTTGATGAAATTGCTGAGGCTTACAAAGATAAGTCTGAAACATCGGTAAACAATGACTTAAAATATGCTACTCAAAAAGGTGACATTGTACCCCTAAGGCATCATTTCTACTTAATCATTCCGCCGCGTTATTCAAGGCAAGGCAAATTACCTTTAGAACTATACGTCGATAAGTTATTCTCTTTTTTAAAGCGTACCTATTATGTGGGCTTATATTCTGCAGCTCGCTTTCATGGAGCGGCACACCAGCAAATTCAGAAGGATTATGTGATTCACAGTGGTTCTGCCTTTTTGGATATAAAGAAGAATGCAATTCAAATTGATTTTATCAGTACCAATAAATGGAATAAGGAGAACATCATATCCCGCAAAAGCGATTCAGGATTATTCAATATATCAAGTCCAGCCCTAACGGCTGCCGATTTACTCTATCATCAGTCTAAAATAGGTGGGCTAAACAGAGTGTTCACTGTAATAGAGGAACTCATTGAAGTTATTGATCAAGAAGACATAGCGAGATTGCTTGATTGGTATCCACATAAAAGTGTATTGCAACGTCTCGGTTTTATATTAGAAGAAATTGAGGGGCAAACAGATAAAACCGCCTGTCTTTACGAACATTTAAATAAGCTTAAATTTTATCCTATGTTATTGAGTCCAAAATCAAAAGAGAAGCCAGGTGCGGTTAGTAATCGCTGGAAAGTTGATGTGAATATAAAATTAGAAAGTGATTTATGATTCCGAAGCCTTACATAGCGAAATGGCAAGAACAAGCACCTTGGAAACAGTTTTATCAAGTAGAACAAAACCTTGTTATTAGTCGTGCACTAGTAGAAATTTTCTCAATATTAAAACGTTATTCAATAAAGCAAATTTAGATTTATTCTGATAAGATATGCATACAACGAATTTAATAATCCATAATGACCTCATTTCTTTATGCTAAAGAACACGATTCTCATACTTGTTTTAATTTTATCCTTAAAAATCTTCTCTCAGAATAAGCGGATAGATTCTGTAAAAAAAGTCATTGCGCAAACCTTTGATAAGAAGGAGAAAGCAATGTCATACTTAAGGTTAGCCAGCGCAGTAGCTGATAATGATATCGAATCGTATAAGAAGTACACGGATTCTGCTATGTCTCTTGCAAAAAAATCAAAACTTTTAGAGATCGAGTTAAGAGCGACAATTAATCAGGGTATTTATTTTAAAAATAGAAGCGACTACCAAAAGTCACTTGCATTATATATAAAAGTGCTTGAAAGGTCAAATGAATTAAATGATAAAAATGAGCTTTTTCTCGTAGCATCCGTAAATCTTGCTAATCTATATACGAGAATTAAGGAATATAAAAAGGCTATAGAAATAGCAAAGAAATCACTGGATAGTATCAACTCTGATACCGATAGATTCCAAACGATAAAAGCCTCACTTTTTAATTCTTTAGGAATCAGTTATTCCAGATTAGAACAGTTTGATAATGCTCTTTTAAGTTACAATAAGGTATATCAAATCTGTAAAGATATCAAAGCCTTTAATGGAGAAATGACAGCTTTAAATAATATTGCCCTTATTTACCGAAAACAGAAGAATTATGAGAAAGCTATTGGTCTTTGTGAAAATATCTTACAAAGTATCAAACCCGGAGAGTATCTTCGAACAGAAGCGCTAACTTTACTTAATTCTGGTGTTTGTTACATAGCATTAGGAAATACCGAAAAAGCTATTGATTATTTAATTAGGTCAAAAGATATCTCTACTAAAAATGGTTTTAGAAAAACACAAATGGATTGCCATTTATATCTGGCGGAAGCCTATGCTGAAAAGGGGGATTATAAAACATCGTATGAAGAACAAGCAGCATATGATAAATTAAAGGATGATGAAAATAATGAAATTGCGGCTACCTCCAAAGAAGACCTAAGACAGGAGTTAGACAAAAAAATAGATGTAAAACAACAAACTATCGACTCGGCTGAAGCTTCTAGGAAAAACATACTCATCATTAGCTTGATATCTATATTGCTTTTAACAAGCCTATTATTTTTTCATTTAAAACGAAAAAAACTGTTGAAACTACAAAAAGAACAATTAGTTGTAGAGAATGAGATACTTAATAAACACAATACTTCACTTAAAGTAAAACTAAAAACACTGGCAGAAACAAAAGAAACCCAACGCTCACCGATCAAAAGCCCTAGATCTAAAACTACCTACACCAAGCTTTCCCTTACAAAAGAACAGCATAAAGCCTATATGGATACCATTTTAGATTATATGGAGAAACATAAGCCATATCTTGATTTTGAAATTTCGCAAACAAAACTTGCCCAAAACCTCAATATGAGCACCCATCATCTTACTGAGGTGCTTAGTGTTTCGCTTGGTAAGAATTTTTATGACTTTATCAATTTATACCGGGTAAACGAGGCCAAAATTATCATTGAAAATCTAGAAAATCATGATATAAAAATGCTGGCTATAGCCTATAAAGCTGGTTTTAAAAGTAAAACCAGCTTTAACCGTGTGTTTAAAAAGCATACTGGGCTAACACCATCAGCCTATAGGGAACAGTTTGTTGAACAAGCTTCGACCTAGCTCTCACCAAACCTGTAAACTAACCTTAGGTAGTCATTCTTCATTTTCAAAAAAACCGTACCATCCGTACGGATGGTACAGTTAACCCTTGATTCTTTCCTATTATTGTTCAACTAAAATTAATAATAGTATACAATGGAAAAACCTCAAAACATTCACGCAGATGCAGCTGGTATTTGCGTATATGGTGAAAATGACATGGTTGCACTATCTGTTCAATCAACCGCAAATGGTGGATATAATCCCTATCGCAGTCAGATTTATTGCTCAAATGAGTTTGAACTTTCTGACGATGCGGGAGTTTTAGATAATCACAAACGCATTTATGCTATAGTGGTAGATTAGGACAATACTATATATGTTGCCCATTCCAAAAATCTTTATTGAGCTTTTAGAAGATGGAGAATTTAAAACGTATGTTGAGCTTGATGTAGAGATAACAAACTTCTATCTACGAAAAGATGACGCACTACTTGTCTCTGGAGTTGACGGCTATGTAGCTCAAATCAAAAACTCACAACTCATTGAAATGCCACTGAAGCAAAATATAACAGACCATTGCTTATGTACATCGCCAGATGGCACAATGCATGCAGCTTGTGAAAATGAAAAGCTATTCTCTTATACTAACAATACATGGTTTTCCTTGTTACAAGAGGTAGATGCGGATATCTATTGTGTAGATGCAAATGATGACGAGCAGATTTATTTGGGAGGTTCAAAAGGATTTTGTGCTGTTTTACAAGGCAAAATGCCAAGGTTTAAATTACCCGAGGATAGTGCTTTTCATTTTACGGTCGCTTTTCAAGGGCAACGATATTTTGGCGCTGGCTACAATGGTATAGATGTATTAAAAAAAGATATGGTCGTCCCTTTTAAATACCGTGCATTCGCTTTTCGTACATCTGCTAATGATAACCAAATGTTGACCTCTGGTATACGCTATGTCAGTAAGTTTGATGGAAATGGTTGGCTTCAAATTACTTTTAATTAGAATTATCACTAAGCTTATTATTTAAATTAAAAATATAAAACAAAATGACACACGAAGAATTATCAAAAATCGCAAACCCGAAAAAAGTTACATTAGAGAAAATTAAAGCCTATCAAAAGGAAAAAAACATCACTTTTACCGCAGAGTATATTGAGTTTTTATAAGAACATAACGGGATATTGGAGTTTCCAGAATGGTACGAATCACAAAATGGAGAAGGAATGGCAGTAGATGCTCTATATTCATTAAATGACAGATATGATGTATGGGAAGGAAAAGAAGAAGACCGTTATGAATTTGAATATTATATCATTGGAATAATATCAACAGGAGATCATATCATTCAAATCAGTGAAAAAGGAGAACACTACGGTAAAATAATGTTCTGGAATCACAAAATCGCTTTTTACAGTGATTCTATTGAAGAAATGCTGGAAATAGATAAAAACCTGCCAAAGAAGAACACCTATCTTTATTGATGAAAATAACTGATGAATCAGAAGCAGCTGCGGGAGATGATGAATCTGATGCTATTTGGTCTCCTTGGGAATATGGAGTTCCAGATTTAAAAACATTTCTGGCAGAGATTAAAAAAGATAAATATCTGTATATAAAAAATAACATACTAACAACTACAAATCTTATAGATTTTAAAAAAACTTAAAAAGATGAAAATAAAAAAATTTAAAAGCATCGCAGAACTTTTTGAGATGGCACCACAGGTAAAACCTTTTTTAGTAAAAGAAGTATATGAGTTTGCCCTAGGAGGTGACCTTGATTATGATGAGTGGTTAAACACACCATTTGAGGGAAGTTTAGTCCTGGGTGATGTAACGACCGAAGGAACCATTATAGATATCTATAAGCAAATAGATCAGGAAGGTTTTAATCCCGACAATATCATTTTTTCAGGGAACTTAGAGGTAGGGACAGTGACATTAGTAGATGATATTCAAAAAATATTTGTCTGTGGGGATTTTATAACACAAGTACTTAGTAACATCTGTGGCTGGTTTTATGTACAAGGTGATACAACCATCCAAACAATGTTGCATTTTGATAGCGATGACAATGGGTTCACAAAATTGAAATTAAAAAATGAAGTCCCTATAATAATCACAACAGCTAACTTTTTTGATATTAATCTTAAAGCTAAGTGTTTTATTGATGCTTCATATCAAAAAAACCCTGCTACTGATACGGGTGTAAATAAACACACCGAAATAATAAATTCAAAGTTTGAAAATATAGAGAATACCACATTCTTCACTCCTAAAGAGTATGTAGATAGTGTTTTTTCTAATTTCCCGGAAGAAACCAAATCCCAAGCGTACGATATTGATTATTTAGTAAAAGTTCACACGCATTATCTATTTGAAAATCAAATGCCAACCATACTTGCTAAGGTAGAAGAAGTAATTAAGTCCAAACGAGATAACAATTAAGATATCTTATTGTTTGATTTTGATATTTTTATGAAAAAAATGTCGCTAAAAAAATGAAAATGATACCAAGAGAACTTGCAAAATCTGCAACCCCAAAAAAAGTAACCCTCGAAGAAATTAAAGCGTATGAGAAAAAGGGGAAACTTCAATTTACCTAAGACCATATTGATTTTTTATTAAAATATAATGGATTCAATCTAGAGGAAGAGTGCTTGTCAAGCTGTTTATATGATTAAGAAGAAATCCATTCCGATTACCCAGACCTAGGTGAGTGTGATGCCTATAAATTTAAACACAATATTATAGGAACTTGGAACCAATCCGAAGAGATTATTCAATTCACCTGATTATTGAAATAAGGAGAAACTAATAGAAATAGTAGAAAACAAAATCACTTAAGGTTTTCTGATTTTCTTGATGAAGATGATTTAGAAGAATGGGGGGGATATCAAGAGCAATATAAGGCAACTGTTTTTTGTCATCATGAAGGTGATTTAAAAGTCGATGGAAAGTTTATATCTTTTTGTGCCATTTTTGTCATTGAGGGAGATTTACATGTTTCTGGTAATATTAATACACACTCAAATGCTTTGATGAAAACTTTCTCTTTGTAACAGGAAATGTCTAATGTAAAAACTTTAGCATCATAAGAGATTTAATAACAATAATTGGTGGTGATTTAATCGTAGAAGAAACACTTTTAGCCTTTAATATGGATATACATTTAGAAATATATGGTAATATAATGGCTAAATACACCATATCTGGCTACACCATTTGGCTTTCTTTTTAACGGAAACCTAACCTGTGATACACTTTTTGACTATATGATGAAAAAGACATCAGACAGCGAAAAATATGTGGTAACAGCATATGGAAAAAAACAACTGGTAAAGAGAGCAAAGGCATCACCAAAAAAGAAAATGGAAGAAGACACCTTGAAAAAGATAGAACCAGAAGACATCTATGCGATGAATATTTTTATCAATGAGGTGTTTGAAAAAGATGAATATAACGACTCGGACCAGTTGGTGCTTTCTGAAGAAACGGTCTCTCAATACCTTATGACAGATAACGCAATTTTGAAATCCAAATGCTTTAAATATAGGCTAGCTAAATCTAAAAATATAACTATGGACACATCTCTAATCATTGCAATAATCCTTGGAGTAGCAAATGTCTTTCTTTTGTACCTGGTGGTCTACAAAATTCACAGTAAAACGGAGAAAATAAATCCAGTGGTAGGATTAGTTGTTTTCTATGTTTTATTTTTTATTGTACCTGAATATTTACATTCTATAATGCCACAAGCTTGGTTGATACAAAAATATGAGAATCCCTTTTTTAATAGTGCTGAAAAGATGCAATCTATACAATTTCTATTTTCATTTCTAAAAATTAATACCAAAATGCTGAGTGCCTTTGATGTTTTTAGGATGGTAACATTTACGGGCATTATTATTTATTTTTTAAAAACGTTTCTTTTTAATAAATTCTTTTGGAAATCACCATAAATAGGTAATTATTTTACTAAAAAATAAGAGGAAAAGTGGACGCAACATAGTTTTTGGGTATTAATGTTCCAGCAATGTTGTAAAAATTTACGACATCAAAATAAATTTAAGTATCTAATATACATTTGATTACGAGTGCCTGGTGGACCTTTTAAAAAAGTTACAACGTCCACCGAATTGTCCTCTTTTTAACTGATATTACTTGATGTCTAATGAAATCATATAAAATGAAAAACCCTGTAAATCAATTATTTACAGGGTTTTGTTGCCTTTTGTAGGACTTTTCGCGGAGAAAGAGGGATTCGAACCCCCGGAGGTGTGACCCTCAACAGTTTTCAAGACTGCCGCATTCGACCACTCTGCCATTTCTCCAGTGTCTTTTGCGTTTGCCGGTCCAACGGGTTAACCCATCAAAACAATATGACTGGCATTGCATTAGCGGGTGCAAATATAACAAGGTTTTTCGTTTTCGTAAAAGCTTTTCTGTTTTTTTATTTTCCGTTATTTCAGGTATTATTTCTTTGAAGACCCTATTTTTGCCCTATGAACGAGTGGTACCATTACGTACTCTTAATAGCGACCGGGTTTGCGGTAGGTTTTATCAATACCGTTGCCGGTGGCGGGTCCCTTCTTTCGCTGCCTGTACTTATTTTTCTGGGCTTGCCGCCCAGTGTTGCCAATGGTACCAATCGGGTAGCCATAGTGGTACAGACAACTTTGGCCACCGCAGGTTTTAAAAGCAAGGGAGTATCTACATTTCCTTTTAATTTATATTTGGGCATCTCGGCCTTTTTTGGTGCCATAATCGGTGCCTACATAGCCGTTGACATCAAAGGCGAGACCTTCAACAGAATTTTGGCCATTGTGATGATAGCCGTTGTTTTGATTATCATTTTTAAGCCCAAGATACGTTTGGAACATTTTCAGGAAAGGTTAACGGGAAAATACCTTTGGCTGGGAATCGCAACTTTTTTCTTTTTTGGCATTTATGGGGGATTCATCAATGCCGGACTCGGGTTTTTAATGATTCTCTTTTTGCACTATATCAATAAAATGACCTTGGTACGGGCCAATGCCACAAAGGTGGCCGTAGTGCTTAT
Organism: Costertonia aggregata; assembly: GCF_013402795.1. GTDB lineage: Bacteria > Bacteroidota > Bacteroidia > Flavobacteriales > Flavobacteriaceae > Costertonia > Costertonia aggregata. The sequence goes on from NZ_CP058595.1 coordinate 3,498,932, forward strand.
CTATATGCTGGCGGCGCTAGCGGTGTTTGTTTTTAATGATAAGGTCAACTGGAAAATAGGGTTTATATTGGCCATCGGCAATGGTTCGGGCGCATGGTTGGCCAGTAGGGTATCCGTAAAAAGAGGTGACGGATTCATCAAAACGTTTTTAGTGGTAATGGTCGTTGCCATGGCAATAAAATTGTGGTTCTTTAACTAAACTGCGTATGAAAAGTAAAACTATTATAGAAAATCTTGAATGGCGTTATGCCGTAAAAAAGTTTGATGTGGAGCGTAAACTACCCCAAGAAAAGTTAAATACGCTCAAGACTGCTTTTAACTTAACAGCTACTTCCTATGGGTTGCAGCCCATATCCATGGTAGTTTTGGAAAATAGAAGTATACAGGAAAAATTGGTTGCATCTTCTTTTGGGCAAAAACAGGTTGCACAGGCATCGCATGTGTTGGTCATCTGTATCAATACTACTATTGATGCCCAGTATATTTCCGGTTACTTTGACAAGGTTCGGCAAATTAGGGGTACAAGTGAAACCATTTTGAATCCCTTCAAAAATGATTTGATACGCAATTTTTCGAAAAAGAACCAAGCTGATATCATGCAATGGGCTACGAATCAGGCCTATTTGGCTTTGGGAAATCTATTGACGGTCTGTGCTGTTGAAAAAATAGATTCGTGCCCCATGGAAGGTTTTGTGCCTTCTGCCTATGACGAAATCCTAAAATTGGATGAAAAGGGATTGTCCTCTGTTTTGGTGTTGCCCATAGGTTACCGGGCAGAAGATGATATATTTTCCGATTTTAAGAAAGTGAGAAAAAATATTGAGGATAGTGTGATAGAAATATCTTAGTCCGTAAGCGATGCAAATAAGAATATATCGTGTATTTTGAAGAATACAGTACCGATTTATCAGTTTGAGTGATTTTAAATAATGAAAAATCATATCGAGAACAATTTTTTGGGTTAAAAATGGTATTCTTGATATGAATTGCACTCCATTGTAATCATAAAATTCTTTTAATTTGAACGAATTTTTATAGAAAGGAACAACGCGTAAAACAAGAACATAAAATGCCAGGATTTGAACTTTTTGGGGATAAGGAAAGAGCACAGGTAAACGAAGTATTGGATACAGGTGTATTGATGCGGTATGGTTTTGATGGTATGCGTAAAGGACGCTGGAAAGCCAAGGAACTTGAAAATGCATTAGAAGAACGCTTTAGTGTAAAGCACGCACAACTCGTATCGAGTGGTACGGCCGCTTTGACCGTAGCTTTGGCCAGTGCGGGAATTGGAGCAGGGGACGAGGTCATAATGCCTACGTTTACCTTTGTGGCCAGTTTTGAGTCCATTTTGGCTATTGGGGCGATTCCTGTTCTGGTTGATGTGGACGATACTTTGACCTTACATCCGGCAGCTGTGGAAAAAGCCATTACCAATAGGACCAAAGTTGTGATGCCCGTTCATATGTGCGGTTCCATGGCAGATTTGGGTGTACTCAAAACCATATGCAAAAAGCATGGTTTATTACTGTTAGAAGATGCCTGCCAGGCCATTGGCGGAACTTATCAGGGCAAACCGCTGGGAAGCATAGGCGATTTAGGCTGTTTTTCGTTTGATTATGTAAAAACGATTACATGCGGTGAAGGCGGTGCGGTCATTACCAATACTTCGGAATACCATACCCATGCTGATCATTATTCCGATCATGGGCATGACCACATAGGTACGGATAGGGGAGCGGAAAAACATCCGTTTTTAGGGTATAACTATAGAATATCCGAACTTAACGCAGCAGTTGGTTTGGCACAAATAGAAAGATTAGATGATTTTTTGGCCATTCAAAAGAAAAACTACTCAATACTGCGTACCGCTTTGGAAACTATTCCAGAGGTAACTTTTAGGCGTGTCCCCGAGGGTGGGGAAGAGAGTTATGCTTTTCTCAATTTTTTTCTACCGGATGCGAAAACGGCCAAAAAAGTACACTCGACCTTAGGAAAAGAGGGTGTGGATGCTTGCTTTTATTGGTTTGACAATAACTGGCACTATTACAAAAAGTGGGACCATTTAACCAATTTGACATCATTGGGAAACATGCCTTTGGAGGTTAAAAGACAGTTGCCCGATTATCGTGAATCCGATTTTTCCTTATCCGACCATTGGATCGGGAGAACCATATCCTGTTTGATAAAATTGGGTTGGTCCGATGACGAGGTTAATGACAGGGCCCAGCAAATGCGAAGGGTTATCATCTCGGCATTATAATTTTATCAGTAGGCTACGTATTCAACAATCTCTAGACCGTACCCAACAATACCCACACGTTTGGTATGTGTTGAATTGGTTAGCAGTCTCATTTTGTTGATGTTCAAATCATGTAAAATTTGTGCGCCGATACCAAAATCACGGGTATCCATATCAATCTTAGGTGCCTTGTGGATACCTTCTTTTTGTAAAATCTTCAATTCGGCTAAACGAGACAATAGATTTAACGATTCCGAATCTTGGTTTATAAACACGATTGCCCCTTTTCCTTCGGTATTGATGGCTTGGAACATTTCTTCCAGTTTTTTGTCCTCATTATTGGTAAGCGTGCCCAGAACATCATTGTTTACCAACGTAGAATTGATTCGGGTCAGGATTTTTTCATCTTTTTTCCAATTTCCCTTGGTCAAGGCTATGTGTATATGATTGTTGGTGGTTTGTTTATAGGCACGCAACCTAAAATCGCCAAATCGTGTCTTAATGTCAAAATCTTCCTTTTTTTCGATTAGGCTATCGTGCTCCATCCGATAGGCGACTAAATCTTCTATCGAGACTATTTTGAGATTAAATTTTTTGGCGACTTGCATTAACTGTGGTAACCGTGCCATGGTACCATCTTCGTTCATGATCTCTACAATAATTCCCGCAGGCTGTAATCCCGCTAGACGGGCAAAATCAATCGCCGCTTCGGTATGGCCCGTTCTACGCAAAACACCACCTTCTTTTGCGATCAAAGGAAAAATGTGCCCAGGTCGTGCCAGATCGTGAGGTTTGGTATCGGGATTCGTGAGCGCGCAAACCGTTTTGGCCCTATCCGATGCCGATATGCCTGTTGTAACCCCGTTGCCACGCAAATCTACCGAAACGGTGAACGCCGTTTCCAACGGATCTGTATTATGGTTGACCATCATGTGAAGGCCAAGATCTTTGCATCGCCCTTCGGTCAAAGGAGCACAGATAAGACCTCTACCGTGTGTTGCCATAAAATTGACGGTCTCGGGAGTCGCCAACTCGGCCGCCGCTAAAAAGTCACCTTCATTCTCACGATTTTCATCATCAACCACAATTATTACCTTGCCTTGGCGTATATCGGCAATAGCTTCCTCTATGGTATTTAATTGGATGTTTTTTTCCATACTCGTAATCATACAGCACTATTTTTTTCTTTTTTCTTGAACAAAGCTTTAATACCGTCCCAAACATTGCCTATGGTGAGCAAACCTTTGTCCGCCGTGGCACGTTTGGTCAGGAATATGCCTAACGGCAACATGATCAATGTAGGCAACCATGCCCCCAAAATAGGGGATATATTCCCTTCTTTAGCATAATTATTTGAAAAAACGCCCAAAAAATAATATACCAAGAACAGGATTATCGCTATGACCAAGGGCAGACCTATACCACCCTTTCTGATAATGGCACCTAATGGTGCGCCTACAAAGAATAATATGATACAGGACAACGCCAATGCAAATTTGTTATGAAACGACAGAATATGCATTCTATGGATTTTATACCACCTATCAAGCTCTTGTTTTTTTCCTGTTATGGAATTCAAGATGTTGGTAGTGGAATTCTTAGCAGAACTTATAAGTTGCTGCTGTTGCCATTCATTGTATAAGGAAACAATGTCGCTTGACGTTGCTATGGTATCCAATTTAGGTTTTTCCATTGTCAATTCAAGTGAATCAAGGGACGAAATGCTCTCTTTTTTTAATTTTGAAGTGTCCTTGGGTGAAACAGGAACGAAAGCCCCCATTCTGCTTGATATATTTTTTGAGAATGCGTTGATGACCTCTACGGTCCTGTCTTTTAGGGAGTCTATGTCTTTTACGAGCCGGGCAACATTTTTCATTTTGTCCGTACTTACATTACGTTCTTCCTCCAAATCCACATCATTGAGGTCAGAGATGTCTTTGTTGATGATATAGGTATCAAAATTGGCTTTTGTAAATGGGAATTTTCGTTCCTTATCTGCCTTGGCACTTCTTACTTCGTTATAATAATGTCCGTTTTTGAGAATAAGCTTGAGTATATCGGACTTTTCGCTACTTACCAGTTCTCCCGTTTCCGCTTTGATGACCGTTACGTTAATATTGCTTTTGGATTTTTCATGAATGACCACGCCGTCCAAAAAACGATCTTCCTCACCATATTTTTTATCGACCTTCATGTTCATTCCGGTGCCTTCTAGGTCGGTAAAAACCCCTTCGGTAATTATAGCGGCAGGTTTTACTTTGGCTATGTTTTTTCTCAGGTTATATATTTTTTGCTCTGCCGCAGGGATAACGCTATTGGCAAAATAAAACGTGACCCCACCCAAAAAAATAACGAATACGATCAAACTTCGCATTGAACGCTGCAAGGATATGCCCGATGCCTTCATGGCGGCAAACTCATAGTTTTCGGCAAAAGTACCAAAGGTTAAAATAGAGGATAAAAGCACAGTGAGCGGGAGCACTTTTTCGGTCAAACTGGGCATTATGTAAAAGAAAAACTTCCCAAATATGACCGGATCTAAACCTTTGCCCGCCAAATCATCTATAAACAACCAAATCGTTTGAAAAATAAAGATGAACATCAATATTACAAACGAGCTGAAAAAATTGAATAAAAATCTCGATAAGATATATCGGTCTAGAATTCTCAATGATTGCGTATTAACGGCTTAATTTCTGATAATATAGTAACCTTCGTCCTTATATTTTTGCTCGTTAAAAGTAAATAAGGTTTTTGATAAAGGTTGATCTGTTTTAAAAGAATTAACAGTTATCGTAGTGGTTGTACCATTATCACCGGTTTGTATGAGCTTGTAAATGTGCTTGGTCTCAACATCGATACCCAATAAAACCGATTTAATTTCAGAATTGGTATCGATAGGTGTCAATTTTACATATTGAATTTTTCGCCCTTGCACATTTTGCAACACGTCCCACTCATAGTTATGGCCTTCCTTGTAGAATGTGAGCATTTTTGATGGCGTTATTGCATTTTCGTCCTCCGATTTTTCCTCAATGGTGATTTCCTCGTTTTCCGGTACAATAGTGTACACTTTTTTACCATCAAATAATTGTTGTGCCCCAAAAGAGTTAAAGAGATATTTATCGCCCTGTAACGTGACATCGCCACGTGTTTCTTGGTTTATGTTCGCCTCTTTGTTATCCAGTACATATTTAAAATCCACGAATATGTTATCGTAGCTCTTGACCTTGTTGTAGACATCGTCTAAAAGTGTTTTTGCTTTAGCGGAATTTTGTGCTAGTGCGAATGGGGAAGAAACCATTAAACTTAATAACAGTACTATTTTTTTCATTTTCTTAAAAATTCTTTGTTATGCCCTAAGAGCCTTCATTTTTTAATAATTGGTCCAATGCCACTAAATCCGGTACCAAAACCTGCCTTGCCTTACTCCCTTCAAAAGGGCCGACGATTCCCGCAGCTTCCAATTGGTCAACAATGCGCCCCGCACGGTTGTACCCCAGTTTGAGTTTGCGTTGTATTAAAGAGGCCGACCCTTGCTGCGCGGTGACGATGACTTCGGCCGCATCCCTGAACATGGCATCTCGATCGGCAATATCATAATCAATACTTGTGCCAGAATCGTCCCCAACATATTCTGGCAGTTCATGTGCTTCGGGATAAGCTCTTTGTGAACCTATATATTCAGTGATTTTGGCTACTTCTGGGGTGTCTACAAAAGCACATTGTATACGGGTGACATCGTTGCCTTGTGTGTACAACATATCTCCACGACCAATAAGCTGGTCGGCACCTTGGGTATCCAAAATGGTGCGGGAATCTATCTTTGACGTTACCCTAAAAGCAATCCTTGCTGGGAAATTAGCTTTTATGATACCCGTTATTACGTTTACTGATGGTCTTTGGGTAGCAATGATCAAATGAATTCCGATGGCCCGTGCCAATTGTGCCAAACGTGCGATAGGTGTTTCAACCTCTTTGCCGGCTGTCATGATCAAGTCGGCAAATTCATCAATGACCAAAACAATGTAGGGCAAGAATTTATGGCCGTCGTTCGGATTCAGCTTTCGGGACTTGAATTTCTCATTATACTCTTTAATATTACGTACCATGGCATGCTTAAGAAGCTCATACCTGTTGTCCATTTCGATACAGAGCGAGTTCAAGGTATTGATAACCTTGGCATTATCGGTTATGATAGCTTCTTCGGAATCGGGTAATTTTGCCAAAAAGTGACGTTCTATTTTATTGTAAATGGATAGTTCTACCTTTTTGGGATCTACCAAAATAAATTTCACCTCGGCCGGATGTTTTTTATACAGCAAAGATGTCAATACGGCATTTAGCCCTACCGATTTTCCTTGTCCAGTAGCACCAGCCATCAACAAGTGCGGCATTTTTGCCAAATCGACCACAAAGGTCTCGTTACTTATCGTTTTCCCAAAAGCGATGGGTAGTTGCATCTCTGCTTTTTGGAACTTGCTCGACGCAATTACGGACCGCATCGATACAATTGTAGCGTTTTTGTTCGGTACCTCTATACCAATGGTTCCCTTACCCGGTATAGGTGCAATGATACGAATCCCCAAGGCTGCTAAAGAAAGGGCGATATCATCTTCCAGGTTTTTTATTTTGGATATTCGCACTCCTGCTTCGGGAACAATTTCGTATAAGGTAACTGTTGGGCCTATGGTCGCTTTTATTTGGGCGATACCGATTTTATAGTTCTTTAACGTATCAACAATTTTGTTTTTGTTTTCCTCCAGTTCTTCTTGATTAATGGTGATGCCACCGCTGACCCCATGGGCATCTAAAAGTTCCATAGTGGGGAATTTGTAGTTGCCCAACTCTAAGGTAGGGTCAAATTCGCCAAAATCATCAACCAATTTATTGGCGATATTATCTGTTTCCTCGGTCTCTTCAACTACTTTTTCAACTTCTATGGCCAATTCTTCGGCCACGGGCGGGGTTATCTCAAAACTATCGGGTGATTCTTCTTTTTTTAGGGATGGAATATCCTTCTTATGGGTATACGTATCAATGATTACAGGAGCTTCCTCTTCTTTTTCGGAGTTTATGGTATTTTCCTGGGTAGACTTTTGTTCAAATTCTGAGGCCAATGAAGTACTTTTCTGTTTAAAATATTGTGCAATCCCATCGGGAGTAATATTGAACAATCGTACCAAAATAAAAATCAACCCGAACAGCAAGAGCAGAAAAACCCCTATTTTACCGGTATAGTCCTGTAGAAAATCGTTCATCTCATAGCCTACCAAGCCACCTAGCAAAGGTTGTGCTTCTGCGAAGAAACCTAAAGCGATGGAAATCCATATTACAAAAAGCAATCCCCAGACCCATTTTTTCAAAAGACCTTGCTTTTGCATGCTGAGGAACATATACAACCCTGTTGTGAACAAGAGAAAAGGGAAGATTAGCGATGCCAGACCAAAACCCTTGTACATAAAAAAGTGGCTTACGCCGGCACCAAATTTGTTCAGTAGGTTTTGCGCCTCTTTATTACGATCGGCAAACTGGGTCAAAAGACTTTGGTCGTCTTGCCAGGTGAAATAAAAGGAAACAAAAGAAAAGAACAAAGCAATGCTGAAGAGCATCAACAAGCTCCCCAGTATTATTTTATTTTGTTTGGATAATTTAAAAGTATTGCCTTTTGTGGTAGTTTTAGGCTTTGACTTTCTAACCTTCTTTGCCATTAAATCCTAGATTCTGAGCGTAAAAATACAAATTTGAAATGGATGCTGTTTGGATTGCCCGATCAAAAAATCTTTGGCAAATAAATAATACAGCCGATAATTGTAGCGGCTATGGACACCAACATTACCGCACCCGCAGAGATATCCTTTATAAAACCGATTTTTACATCAAATTCGGGTTGCACGTAATCAGATATACTTTCCACCGCTGTATTGAGACCTTCAACTCCCAATATAACGGCAATAGTGAGAATTTGTATGCACCACTCCGTATTCGAGATGTCAAAATAAAAACCGGCTGCGGTCATTACGATAGTAATGAAAACCTGCACTTTTATGCTGGCCTCGGTCCTAACGAGTAACCATGCACCGCGCAGGGCAAATCCCACACTTTTTATACGATTCACTAAAAATGATTCTTTTGGCATCTATTTAACTGATAAAACAGTTTCTATAACGATTTTCTAGAAGCGAAAATTGTACTAAGCGTCCATTAAAGCTTCCAAAGCCGCTTTGTAATTGGGTTCATCCACAATTTCAGGAACCTGTTCGGTGTAAAGCACATTACCTTGTTCGTTCAAGACCACAACAGCGCGCGAATGTAGGGGCGCCAAGGGGCCATCGGAAAAGGAAAGCCCGTAGGATGTGCCAAAATTACCATCTTTAAAATCAGACAGCATTTCCACATTTTCAATACCTTCTGCTCCACAAAAGCGGGTTTGCGCAAAAGGTAAGTCCTTTGAAATGCAGAGCACCACGGTATTGTCAAGTTCTGCGGCTTCTTCATTGAATTGCCGAACGGACTGTGCACAAGTGCCCGTGTCTATGCTTGGGAAGATATTCAAGACAACTTTTTTTCCTTTGTAATCCGCTATGGATGTTGCTGACAGATCGGTCTTTGTCAATGTCGCATTCGGTGCCATGCTTCCCTGTGCGGGCAAATTGCCCAATGTATGTATTTCGTTTCCTTTTAATGTTACGGTAGCCATTTTATAGTGTGTTTAATGTAGTGTGAAAATAAAAAAATAATACCAGGAAAAATAAACATTTCGATAAATATAAAACCTTGTTCTCGATACTTTTTCCTCCGAAAAAAATTGAACCGATAGTTTTTTTACGCCTGCTTGGTGGTCAATTGCTTTATCTTGATACTGAACGCAGCAAAAATCAAGGTCATAATGGGGCTTAACCAGTTAAATATGGCATAAAAGAAGTATTCGGCAACACTCACGCCCAAAACACCGCTATGATATGCGCCACAGGTATTCCAAGGTACAAGGACCGATGTTACGGTACCGGAATCTTCCAAGGTTCTACTAAGGTTTTCAGGAGCCAGGCCTTTGTCCTCATAAGCTTTACTGAACATTTTTCCGGGAACGACTATCGCCAGATACTGGTCCGATGCCGTGACGTTCAATGCCAAACAGCTACCCACAGTGCTGGCAAAAAGACTAAAAGTGCTTTTGGCCATAGACAATAATGATTTCGTAATTCTTGAAAGTGCTCCGATACCATCCATAATGCCGCCAAAAACCATAGCGCATACGATCAACCAAATAGTACCCAACATTCCCGCCATTCCCTTAGCGGAAAATAAATCGTTCAGGGTTTCATTATCTGTGGGTACTGAAGTTTCTACCGTTATTGCTTTAAGCACTCCCTTGTAGGCCGATTCAAAGGATAATTCCTTGGCATTTGTAATTCCCGCCACGATATCCGGTTGAAAGATAAGCGCAAAAACAGCACCCAGGAGCGTACCGATAAGCAATGCGGCCAACGGTGGCGTTTTTTTGATGATCAGGGCAACAACAACTATGGGGACTATAAATAACCAACCATTGATATTGAAAGAAGCATCGATTGAAGTTAAAATAGAATCGATGTCCGCCTCTCCGCTGGTTTCCAAATTAAGTCCGATAATTATGAATACGATCAGTGTTACGGAGACTGTAGGTACCGTTGTCCATAACATGTATTTTATATGTTCAAAAAGCTCACCGCCCGCCATGGCCGGGGCAAGGTTGGTGGTATCGCTCAACGGGGAGAGCTTGTCTCCAAAATAAGCACCTGAAAGTACGGCCCCGGCTGTCATGCCCAATGATATGCCCAACGCGTCCCCTATACCTATCAATGCGATACCCACTGTAGCGGCCGTCGTCCAGCTACTTCCTGTAGCTATTGAAATAATGGCACAAATGATGACACAGGCTGCCAAAAATATGGTCGGGTTGAGTATTTGGAGCCCGTAATATATCATAGCGGGAATAATACCGCTTATCAACCAAGTACCCGCCAGGGCCCCTACCATTAAAAGTATCAAAAGTGCACCGGTTGTAGATTTTACGTTTTCTGCTACCTCGGCAATCATTTTTTTATAGGATATCTTGTTGTAGAACCCAATGATAGCGGCAACTGCGCCACCTAGCAGCAAAACAAATTGGTTAGACCCGCTCAGGGCATCATCACCAAAAACATATACGTTGTAGGCCAACATACCTACCAAAGCAATAACAGGTATAAGGGCTTCCCAAATGCTAAGCTCCTTATTTTCAACAATATTTTCGTTTCCCCTGTGCTTATTGGTATTTTGGTCACCCATTATCTGTACGGTTAGTTATTCCGTAATATTACGATTTTGGGAAGGGCTGTGCAAATTCAACACTACTCCCTAGACAGATATCGCTTTTTTACCTTGTATTCCCAAATAGGCCATACAGCTTTTCATCGTATCATAAGTTCTTTGGATGTCATTATCCAAACCAATGGAGAAACGAATAAGGCCATCACTTAAACCCATTTCTTTTTGTTCCTCTTCTGGAATTTCCGAAGAGGTTGAGGTACCGGGTGCGCTGAACAATGTCTTATAAAACCCTAGGCTTACGGCCAAATAACCCAACTTTTTTTCTTGCATTAATTCCATTAAGGCATTGGCATGGTCCAATGTGCCGACGTCCAATGTCAATAATCCTCCAAAACCATATTCAGGATTCATTTGTTTTTTCATTACGGAATTTCCGGAATGTGATGCCAAGCCGGGGTAAACCACCCTAAACCCGTCTTTCTCGAATTTTTCCGCAAGATATTGGGCATTCTCGCTATGCTTTTTCATTCGGATGTGCAGCGTTCGCATGTTCTTTAAAATGGATGCCGCCCGTAGACTGTCCAACGTACTGCCCAATAACATCCCGGCACCATTATTCACATCTTTGAGGCTAAGGCAAAAATCTGTAGTGCCACACACTGCACCAGCGACACAATCGCTCGTTCCGTTAATGAATTTGGTTAGGCTGTGTATTACGACATTGGCTCCCAATTTGGCCGGGGCTATGGTCAACGGAGAGAAAGTATTATCGACTACCAAGGGTATTTTATGTTTTTTGGCCAGTTTGGCCAAAGCTTCAATATCAGCGACCTCAAGCAAGGGATTGCTCACACCTTCGCAATAGATCATTTTGGTTTTCGGGGTTATGGCGGCTTCCACAATTTCAATATCCGTGATATCAATGAAAGATGTATCGATATCGAATTTTTTCAAAAAGTTTTTCATAAAGGCATACGTACCACCATAAATAGTTCTACTGCTTATGATATGTTCCCCTGCATCGCACAATTGAAAAACAACCGATGTTATCGCCCCCATGCCACTCGCATAAACATTTGCGGTTTCGGTACCTTCCAATGCTGCAAGGGCTTCTCCCAAGTATAAATTGGACGGGGAGGAGTGCCTGCTGTACAGATAACACCCCTCGGTATTGCCTTCGAATGTATCGAACATGGTTTTGGCCGATAAAAAGGTGTAGGTAGATGAATCCGAGACCGATGGGTTCACTCCACCGTATTCTCCAAAGTATTGTAAATCCTGCAAATTGTTCGATGCCTTAAAGTCCATTATTTTGAATTTAGAAGTATAAAAATAGGATTGATTAGACTTTAAATCAATAAATTTCTAAATAAATAGAAAATAAATCTAAAATTTGTTATTTATGTAGATTTTAAAATTATAAAATTCATTATTTTTATCAAGCTTTAGAAAAAATATATGCTAAAATTCGATGAAATAGATAAAAACCTACTGGGTTTATTGCAGGCCGATTGTAAAAAGACCACCAAGGAGTATGCAATCCGATTGGGTTTATCTACCACGGCCGTATACGAGCGCATTAAACGATTGGAAAAAAATCAAGTAATCGATAAATATGTAGCTCTGGTAGATAAACAAAAAGCAAATAAGTCGTTCACGGCTTTTTGCCATGTAAAGCTCGTTCAGCATACCAAGGAACATATCAATCAATTTGAGCGTGAAATCCTAAAACTGGATGAAGTTGTGGAATGCCATCATTTGAGCGGTGATTATGATTATATTTTGAAAATACATGTCAGCGATATGAAGGCCTACCGTAATTTTATGGTTACTAAGCTAACGGCGATTAACCATATTGGAAGTACGCAGAGTTCTTTTGTGATCAATGAGGTAAATCATACTACCGCAATACCGTTGTAAACCAGAAATTAATACTTAATTTTGTAACTGGTTTAAGCAAAAATAAATATATGAGTTCATACGATGTAGCCATAATTGGCTCAGGTCCCGGAGGGTACGTAGCGGCCATTCGCTGTGCGCAACTGGGAATGAAAACGGCAATAATTGAAAAATACGGTACTTTGGGCGGTACGTGTTTAAATGTAGGTTGTATTCCTTCCAAATCCTTGTTGGATTCCTCACATCATTATGAAGACGCCGTAAAACATTTTAGCGAACACGGCATTGATATTCCGGGCGAGATAAAAGTAAACTTGGAACAAATGATTGCCCGCAAACAAGGGGTGGTTGACCAAACTTGCGCTGGGGTCAAGTTTTTGATGGACAAAAACAAAATCGAAGTTTTCGAAGGTTTGGGTAGCTTTAAGGACGCTACGCATATAAATATCAAAAAGAACGATGGTAAAATAGAAACCATAGCGGCCAAGAATATCATTATTGCCACAGGTTCTAAACCCTCTACCTTACCTTTTATCAAGATTGATAAAGAACGCATTATAACATCTACCGAAGCTTTAGAATTAAAGGAAATACCCAAGCATATGATTATCATAGGCGGCGGGGTTATCGGCCTTGAGTTGGGTCAAGTATATAAAAGACTGGGGGCCGAAGTTACTGTTGTGGAATATATGGACCGAATTATTCCTGGAATGGACAGTGCGCTATCCAAGGAATTGATGAAAGTCATGAAAAAGCAAAAAGTGAAATTTGCGTTGTCCCACAAGGTAAAATCCGTTGAAAGAAAAGGAAATGAAATTATCGTTAAGGCCGATGATAAAAAAGGTCAGGAAATAGTATTTAAGGGCGATTATTGTTTAGTCTCTGTAGGTCGTAGACCTTACACTGACAGTCTTAATGCAGAAGCTGCTGGAGTAAAGCTGGATCATAGGGGCAGGGTAGCGGTAAATGACCATATGCAGACCAGTGCTTCAAATATTTATGCCATAGGTGATGTTGTACGTGGTGCCATGTTGGCCCATAAAGCTGAAGAAGAGGGCACTATGGTCGCCGAAATTTTAGCGGGACAAAAGCCACATATTGATTACAATTTGATTCCGGGAGTGGTTTACACATGGCCTGAAGTCGCTGCTGTGGGCAAGACTGAAGAGGAATTAAAAGAAGCCGGTATTGAGTACAAAGTCGGGCAATTCCCGATGCGTGCTTTAGGACGTTCCAGGGCCAGCATGGATCTGGACGGATTCGTAAAGATACTTGCCGACAAAAAAACCGATGAGGTCTTGGGCGTACATATGATCGGTGCGCGTTGTGCCGATTTAATCGCAGAAGCCGTAACGGCTATGGAATTTAGGGCCTCAGCCGAGGATATATCCCGTATGAGCCATTCTCACCCTACCTATGCCGAGGCAGTTAAAGAAGCTGCATTAGCCGCAACAGGGGATAGGGCTCTTCATGTTTAAATAATCATAAAAAGTGCAGTAACTAAAAGGCCACCGTAAAGGTGGCCTTTTAGTTACTGGTTATGCGAACCATCGCAGTATGGCGGATTGCTCGTTTGCTTACATGTACACAGATAAGCTTTTTTGTCTTCTTCTACACTAAACCCTAAAGAAGGTGTTGCATTATGCGCTCTGTGCGAACCATCGCAAAAGGGTTGGTTGCTACTGTGGCTGCAGGTACACCATGCATACCGTTTATCTTTTTCCAGTTCAACTGCGATAGGGGCATATTTCTTGTCGCTCATAATTTCTATTTTAACAATTGAATGTTAAAAATAGAGCAATATTTTCTAAAGAAATCAATGGGTTCTTAATTTTTAACCAGTCCAAATAGGCGAAGCAGTTTCAATGTTGTGTCCCTAACTAGTTTTAATCCAAAAATTAACCAAGGTTCAATAACTGCCCAAATGTTTTGGAGTACATCCCTTAGTTTTAACTTGATCGAGGCCTTATGATTTTCATATTGCAAAGCTAGATATGTACAGCCGGTCATAAATACAATAGCTCCGGGAATAACGATTGCCGGTGCCAACGTATGGTGTAAAAAGCCGTATAGCCCAAGTCCAGTAAAACTTCCATAAAGGATTATAAAATGTACGATATAAATCGATAAGGTACTCGCACCTATTTTCAATATTGTTTTGTTGTTCATAAATTGTTTCAACAGCATAAAAACGGCAAATACCAAAAACACATCTCCCAAACGAATGAACAGGTAGTTGTTGAAGAAAATATCGGCAAACAACTGTAAACCGGTAAATCTGGAGATGGCCAGGAAAACATCCGAAGAAAAAAATATGAGTCCGCTACCAATAGCCAAGGATAAGAATATAGCAGCTGGGTATAGATATTTGAACGTTTTGAATCGATAAAATAAAATGGATAGGAAAGCCCCGAACGTAGCATACCCAAACCATGGGAAAATAGTGAACACCGAGCCATTGGCCTTGCTAAAGAAGTTGGCCAAGGCATCTGGTAAAAAGCTAAAGCTCCACTTTGAGTACAAAGGCTCGAACAAGAACAATACTATCGTAATGCCAAAAAGAGCTGCGGGAAAAATATATTTCTTGCTTTTTTGGGTCAGGAGATATAATCCGATAATTCCCAAAATAGAAAGCCCGATACAGTGCAATACGTCTACCAAGTAAAAACCTTCATAGATTTCGCCAACAAAAAGGCCAAAAAGGTTCATACGCAACAAATATCCTATAATGATGAGCTGTAAGCCTCTTTTTACTCCCTTTTTTACTCTTGGGTTGGATATTCCTTTTTGTGGGACCTTGATCAGCAAATAAGTAAAAATAAAACCAGAGACCGTAAAGAACACTGGGGCCGTAATCCCCCTGAAGTATCGCCATATATTGAAAACGACATCGGTATTGTCCCGATACTCCATTCCCAAGAGCCCGTCTACAAAATGGCCTTGTAACATCATCAAGATGGCCCAGGCCCGCATGGCATCTATAAAATATAATCTTTTCGTTGTATTATCCATATCAAAAAACACACCCTATATACTTGTGATACAATGGGTTTGGATGTTTTGCGTTGCAAAATTAGGTAAAATACTCGCAAATGAGCGGTATTTGCGGTATTTTCGTTACAATAACAATAAAACGTTTTTATGGCTATGATATTGGCATTCGCAGGCAGTAATTCTTCTACATCCATCAATTACAGGTTAATACAATATACCGTTTCTTTGGTTAAAGGGCATAAAACACAAACGCTGGATATGGTGCGTTACCCTTTTCCCATGTATAGTGAGGATTATGAAAAAGTGAACGGGTTTTCCAATTCTTTGGTGGAGCTTAAAAATGATATCAAAAGTGTAGATGGTGCTATCGTATCGGTAAACGAACATAACGGCAACCCTTCTGCGTATTTCAAAAACCTTTTGGATTGGCTGTCCCGGGTGGATAAAAATTTTCTTGAAGGAAAAAAGGTGTTTTTGCAATCCACCTCCAACGGTAAAAGAGGTGCGAAAAATGCTTTGGAAGTTACCGAAAAACTATTGCCCCGATTTGGTGGGGAAGTTGTTGCCACATTTTCGTTGCCCTCTTTTTCCGATAATTTGGACGAGGAAAAGGGTATTGTTGATGAGAAATTGGCCAGGGAACATCAAGAAAAGCTTAATTTGTTTTTATCCAAGCTGTAGCTATTGAGGAAAAAAGTCTCTTTTACGGTTTCAGATATCAAAAAACATAAACAATCCCTTTTACAATGGGGCCAGCAATTTCATGAAGTCGTTTGGTTGGACAGTAATGAATACAGAGACTCTTATACTTCTTTTGATGGACTTCTGGCAGTAGATGCCTTAACACTTTTACAGACCGATGCCGAGCATGCATTTTACGACCTAAAAGAATACCAATCGGAAACCAAGGATTGGATTTTTGGTTATTTGTCGTACGATTTAAAGAACGATATTGAGAACCTGGATTCTTTGAATTTTGATGGTCTTGAATTTCCCGAACTGTATTTTTTTCAGCCTAAAAAAATTATCAAAATACAAGGCAACAAGGTCATTTTTGATTACCTGAACATGGTGGCCGATGAAATTGAAGCTGATTTCAACATTATTTTTAAGTCAGATTTTCAATATACCAAGGTTATGAATGCCACAAAGGATATTCGAATAAAACTACGTATTTTCAAGGATGAATATTTTGGAAAAGTCGAGCAGATGTTAGCGCATATACGTAGGGGTGATATTTATGAGGCCAATTTTTGCCAGGAGTTTTATGCTGAGGAAACACAAATTGATGTTGTAAATACCTACACTACATTAAACGCAATATCCAAAACCCCATTTGCCACTTTTTTAAAAATAAACGATAAGTACTTGCTAAGTGCTTCTCCTGAACGCTATTTGAAAAAACAGGGCAACACATTAATTTCCCAGCCGATAAAGGGCACCGCAAAACGTTCCCAAGACCCAATTCGGGATGCCGAATTGATTGCGCAACTTGAAAACGACGAGAAAGAACGTGCCGAAAATATCATGATCGTAGATTTGGTGCGTAACGATTTGTCCAAAAGCGCATTAAAAGGAAGTGTCACCGTACCAGAACTTTGTAAAGTATATTCTTTTGAGCAGGTTCATCAAATGATTTCCACAGTTGTGGCTATGGTGGACGTTACCAAAAATCCAGTGGATATAATAAGGCAAACTTTTCCCATGGGAAGTATGACAGGTGCTCCCAAGGTTTCTGCCATGAAGATCATAGAAAGGCTGGAATCTTTTAAACGCGGGTTATACAGTGGTGCCGTGGGGTACTTTACTCCTGATGGCGACTTTGATTTTAATGTTGTTATACGAAGTATTCTGTATAACGCTGCCAAAAAATATGTTTCCTTTTCGGTAGGTAGTGCCATTACGGCCAAAGCGATGCCAGAAAAAGAATATGAGGAATGTTTGTTAAAGGCAAAAGCCATGCGCGAAGTGTTAGAGGGGTTTTAGTTTTCTTACCTGCGAGCTAATTAATTACCTTTGTCGAGTGCTACGGGAATTTAAAAAACACGTTCGGGATAATTTTCCAAAATTGGGCAAAACCACTTTTTTACTGGCCTGCAGTGGGGGAGTGGACAGCGTTGTTTTGGCGCATCTTTGCTACGTTTGTGAAATGGATTTTTCCTTGGCGCACTGTAATTTCAGGTTGAGAGGCGATGAAAGCGAAAGTGACGAAACATTTGTTGAAAATTTAGCTAAGGAATTCAGAACTAAGTTTTACGTAACCCATTTTGATACAATAGGTTATGTAAACAAAAATAAATTGTCTATACAGGTTGCTGCCCGTGAGCTACGTTACGCTTGGTTTGCTGAAATTATGCAAGAAAATAGAATTTCGACTTTGGTTACGGCTCACCAAGCCGATGATAATTTAGAGACTTTTCTTATCAATCTTTCTCGGGGAACGGGAGTGGATGGCCTTACTGGCATTCCTGAAAAAACCGATACGATAGCAAGACCGTTATTGCCCTTTTCAAGAAAGCGGATATTGGAGTATGCCAAAACCAAAAAGCTATCTTGGCGAGAAGATAGCAGTAATGTGGAAACCAAATACCTTAGGAACAAAATTCGGCATGAACTGCTCCCAGAGTTGAAAGAACTGCATCCCACTTTTTTGAATAATTTTCAAAATACTTTGGGGCATCTTTCGGATAGCTCCAAAATTCTGGAAAATCATATATATCAACTCAAGTCTGAACTGTTTTTGTCCGATAACGGCTCTATCCGCATAAAAATATCCGATATCAAACAGTTAAAGCCTCAAAAGGCTTATGTCTATCAATTATTCAAGTCTTATGGATTTACGGCTTGGGAAGATATTCTCAACTTGTTGAATGGGCTGAGCGGTAAAAAGATACTCTCAAAAACACATCAATTGGTCAAAAATCGTGAGTATCTCATTTTGGAAGAATTGGGAACCGAAACAGATGAAACCTACACGATAGAAGCACTTCAAACCGAGATGATGACCCCTGTCCGCTTAAAAATAGAATCCGTTCGTGCATTGGGTGAAACAGGAAAACATATACTATATGCCGATGCGGACACGTTAGCATATCCGTTGACCGTTAGGAAATGGAAAAAAGGCGACTATATATATCCTTATGGCATGAAAGGAAAAAAGAAAGTGTCCAAGTTTTTCAAGGATGAAAAAATCGATATTATTTCCAAACGGAAACAGTGGCTTTTATGTTCGGGAAATGCTATTGTCTGGATTGTTGGAAAACGTTCCGATAATCGATTCAAAATAACAAAAACCACAAAAAAAATCATAAAGTTTACACTCCATACATGAAGTATATAGTATTACTCTTCACATATACAGTAGCG
The DNA here is from genome assembly GCF_013402795.1 of Costertonia aggregata. GTDB lineage: Bacteria > Bacteroidota > Bacteroidia > Flavobacteriales > Flavobacteriaceae > Costertonia > Costertonia aggregata. The sequence goes on from NZ_CP058595.1 coordinate 3,517,725, forward strand.
ATTGCCCCTCTTTTTTCGCAAACCGAGGAAAACCCCGTATTATGGTCAAAAGAAGTGAACAAAATATCGGAGACCGAATATGAGCTTATTCTCAAGGGTTATATTTTCGAGGGTTGGCATGTGTATTCGCAGCATACCGCCCAAGGTGGCTCACTGCCGAGTGAATTTACATTTGAAAAAGCTGGGGAATCTTACGAACTATTGGGAGAAACCATTGAAAGTGAGACTGTAACCGAATACAGCGAGATATTTGAAGTTGATGAAACCTTTTTTAAGGATAAGGCGGTCTTTACACAGAAAATTAAGCTCTTGCGTCCCGATATCAGACAAATAAGGGTTAATCTATGGTATCAGGTGTGTAAAGAAGTCTGTATTCCCGTTGAGGAGGATTTTATTTTTGTTTTGGACGGTGGCACGGCGGTAGAGGATGTAAAGACCTTGGACGAAAGAAGTAAGGCTATGAGTGCCGCATTAAAGTTGGATTTGAAGAACAAAGCACTTCTACAACAAGGTCAAATCGATGGCTTAGGTGCCCCATCTAGCTTATGGATAATTTTTGGTCTGGGTTTTTTGGGAGGATTGATAGCCTTATTGACCCCTTGCGTTTTCCCCATGATACCCTTAACGGTTTCGTTCTTTACGAAACAGTCCCAAAGTAAGTCCAAAGGTATTGCGAATGCGATTTTATACGGCTTCTTTATCGTACTTATCTATTTTTTATTGAGTTTACCCTTTCATTTGTTTGATTCGATAGACTCTCAGATACTGAACACGGTCGCCACCAATATTTGGTTGAACTTATTTTTCTTTTCGATATTCGTATTTTTCGCGTTTTCGTTTTTTGGATATTATGAATTGACCCTGCCCAGTTCTTGGGCCAATAAAATGGATTCTGCATCCAGTAAAGTAGGTGGTGCCATCGGTATTTTTTTTATGGCCGTTACCTTGGCAATCGTTTCGTTTTCATGTACAGGTCCTATTTTGGGAGGGTTGTTGGGAAGTACCGCTCTGGCAGACGGTGATGTGGCCACCAACTTATCAGCAGGTATGACCGGTTTTGGTGTTGCCTTGGCACTTCCGTTTGCTTTATTTGCGCTGTTTCCCGCTTGGTTGAACTCGCTGCCCAAGTCTGGCGGGTGGATGACGACCGTAAAAGTGGTTTTAGGGTTTTTGGAACTGGCACTGGCCTTTAAATTTTTATCAAATGCCGATTTGGTAGGGAATTGGGGTGTACTGAAAAGAGAAATATTTTTAGGGATATGGATATTGATTTTTGTGCTTCTGACCTTATATCTGTTCGGTGTTTTTAGATTCCCACATGACGGTGCCAAACAAAAAGTGTCTTTTACAAGAAAGGGCATTGGTATGGTAAGTATCGGTTTTGCCATTTATCTCTTGTTAGGTCTAGGAAAAGTGATAGACTTGAAACTTTTTGGATTTCTTCCCCCGGATTTTTATACCGTAGCCGCTCAAGAAAGCGATTGTCCGTTGGGGATAGATTGTTTTAAGGATTTTGATGAAGGTGTTGCCTATGCCAAAAAAGTAGACAAACCCATTTTACTAGATTTTACAGGTTGGGCCTGTGTAAACTGCCGTAAGATGGAAGAAAATGTCTGGAGCGAACCGGATATTTATCCGATTATAAAAAACGAATATGTTTTAATATCGTTGTATGTTGACGATAGAAAAGAACTGCCGAAGGCGTTACAGTTTGATTTTAAATATGAATCAGGCCGTATAAAATCCATCGAGACCGTAGGGCAAAAATGGGGAACTTTTCAAACCCTTAACTTTAATGCTGCGTCACAGCCGTATTATGTACTATTGTCGGCAGACTTAGAGATCTTGAACAATGCGGTGCAATATACCGACAGGGACGATTACCTCGCTTGGTTGAAAAAAGGACTACAAACTTTCAAAAAATGATGCCCATACCCACCGCCTTTGAAAGACCCATACCATGGGTCTTTTTTAGTTTTGAAAATTCAGTTACCTTACCGGCACTTTTGTACAGTAGTCTCTTAAAACCGTGAAAAAATATACATGAAAACCGTGAAGAAAATAGGTAAGGTGCTTTTGGTTCTGTTTTTATTGTTGATAGTTGCAGGTGTTTTTTTTGTTTATCATATGAAACCTGAGTATGATGGGGAAAAGCGATTAGTGAATCTTTCCCAAGAGGTAAAAGTGTATTACGATACCTATGGGATTCCCCATATTTATGGGGAAAATGAAATCGACGCTTTTCGTGCCCTGGGGTATGTACATGCACAGGACAGGCTATGGCAAATGGAATTATTACGTAGAATTGCGAGCGGTGGACTCTCCGAGGTTTTTGGACCCGACTTGATCGGTACCGATAAGTTTTTCCTGTCCATTGGAATAGATGAAGCGTCTGAAAAGACCGTCTCCGACCTTGACATGGACAGTGAAGCTATACAGCTGTCCATCGCTTATTTGGACGGTATCAATCAATTTATAAAAGATGGGCCAACACCACTTGAATTCTATTTGACGGGAATCAAAAAAACAGATTTCTCGTTGAAAGATATATTCAATACTGCGGGCTACATGGCCTTCAGTTTCGCCATGGCCCATAAGACCGACCCCTTTTTGACCAATGTAAAAGATAAATTGGGAGTTGATTATTTGGCGGATTTAGAGATAGTGTCCAATGTGAATACGGAATGGATCAAAAACTATAAAAAACCAAAAAAAGATTCAATCGGTAACAACATAACGGCAATGGTTACCGAGGCCTTGGGTAAATTAAACATACCGTTGTTCGAGGGAAGCAACAGTTGGGCCATAGCACCGGAAAAGACCAAAAACGGAAAAGTGATCTTTGCCAATGACCCTCATATTGGTTTTGCCCAACCGTCCGTTTGGTATGAAGCGCATTTAGAGACTCCAACATATTCCAAATACGGATATCACATTGCCGGGGTTCCCTTCCCACTTTTGGGGCATAATAGAGAATTGGCCTACGGTCTAACAATGTTCGAAAACGATGATGTTGATTTTTATTACGAAGAAATACATCCATCCAATGAAAATCAATATAGAACCAAAAACGGATGGGCGACATTTGAAACAGTCAATAAAACCATAAAGGTTAAAGATTCCGGTGATATTTCGTTCTCCTACAAGAAATCAAAGCACGGGCCTATTTTGAACGGAATTGCAGATCAGATAAAAGGTGACAGGCCTATTGCTATGTCCTGGATCTACACACAAATGGAAAATACCATTATAGATGCGTTTTATGAGATGGCCCATGCTCAAAACCTGAACCAGTTTACATCAGGATTGCCCAAAATACATGCCCCGGGACTTAATATTATGTATGGAGACGCACAAGGCAACGTAGCATGGTTCGCAACCGCCAAGTTATACAGTATTCCGGATAGTATCCATACGAAATTTGTTTACGAACCAACTGAAGGTCTGGAAATCAATAAACAATATTTGGATTTCCCCAAAAATCCCCAAGCGATAAATCCACCATGGCATTATGTGTATTCAGCGAACAATCAACCGGATTCTATTGCAGGTATGCTGTATCCGGGATATTATTTACCCGAGAATAGGGCAAAACGTATAGTAGCGTTGTTAGAACCCAAGAATGATTGGGACCTAGAGGCCACTTCAAATATGATTACCGATGTGACTTCTACGGTCAATACGTTGGTCGTTAAAGATTTAATAAAAGAGATAGATGTCAAGAAGCTTACCGATGATCAAATTCAGCTTTTAGACAGGTTAAATATATGGCAAGGGGATTATCCTTTGGAAAGTACCGAAGCCACGTTCTATACACGTTGGATTTATTATTTCTTGGAAAGCACTTTTAAAGATGAGTTAGGGCAAGAAATGTTCGATGCGTTTTTAAATACCCATTTGCACAAGCGGCTCATTGCCCCAATGGCAAAAAAGAACCATTCAATTTGGTATGATAATGTAGAAACCAAAGACAAAGTTGAAACTAAAAAAACGATTGTTCACAATGCTTTTGTTCAAAGTATTACCTCTTTGGAAAAAGATTTGGGAACAGAAACAACACAATGGACATGGGATAAAGTACATACTTTGGAACACGGCCATCCCATAGGTCAAGTAGATGCTTTGCGTTCTTTTTTTAATGTGGGGCCTTTTCCCGTAGTGGGTACAAGGGAAGTTATAAACAACATGGCATTTGGGTATGGCGATTCGGGAAGCTATAATGTAGCATCCGGACCATCTACCCGCAGGATAATCGATTTTTCGGACGTGGAAAATAGTATCAGCATTCTACCTACGGGACAATCGGGAAATCCATTTAGCAAGCACTACAAAGACCAAGCAGAAATGTTCATTAATGGCAAGTTTAGAAAAATGATGATGAATAAAGAGGAGATTCATAAAAACGCTGAGTATGTTTTGGTTCTAACCAATCATTAATCGTGTGATTTAAGTGCAAACTATTTTAAGATTGAATAGAATCTGTTTAACAAAATTTTATGAGATTTGGATTTTATAAAGGCTAATTTTAAATTCTATACCAAACTACAAGTGAAACTATTGAAAATCGTACGCATACAACCTTATAGAATTTGCCTCGTTTTAATTATTACAACATTAGTATGTCCATTATTTGGTAAGGCTCAGGATAATACTGTCTCAAATAAAAAATTATATACTATATTCGATGATGTTACAGGTAGCGAGAATACAGCTCTGTACAATGGAATTTTGTTTATCGATGAATATAAAGTAATTAACGATAAACACAGGTTTTGGAGTTCTCCAGATTTTATTATTGGAGAAATAAAATACGATAATCAGATGTTCTTTGAACAACGATTGAAATATGATCTTTTCGAAGATGAAGTTTTAACGAGTCCAGAAAACACATCTTCCGCTTTATTGCTACAACTCAGAAAGAGTAAAGTAGACCAATTTGTTTTAGAGGGACATAAGTTTTTAAGGATTCATGGAGATAGTGGGACAAAACGTATAGATTTAGGTTTTTGCGAACTTCTCGCCGAAGAGAATTCTATATTTTTATTGAAAAAAATAAGAAAATACAAATCTGAAAAAAAGAATACGGAATTTCGATATAACGAATTTTATGAAAGTGAAGATTACTACATAAAACAAAATGAAAATATATACCCTGTCAACACTAAAAAAGAGTGGATATTATCGTTTTCAAATAGCAAAAAATTAATAAAGAATTTCTTTAAAGATTATTACAGGTTAAGAAAAATCAATAAAGATTCATTTACAAAATTAATCTTTGATCAAATAACTTCTCAACCATCTACAGAAATGTCTTTAAAAGAATTATGAAAATAAAATTAGCCACCCTTATTTCGATTCTTTTTTGTAATCTTTTAATTTCTCAGGAAGTAGAAGAAAAATTATCCATTTCATTCGATAATATTTCCAAGCCTGATTTATTAAAAAAATTAGAAAATAAAACCAACTATAGTTTTTTTTACAATAGTGATTGGTTTGAAAAAGATTCAATTTCTGGAAACTATCAAGATATTCAAATAGATGAGCTTCTTGATACCATCTTTTCAACAACCAATATAAATTATTTCCTTTTTGAAGGAAATAAAGTTATACTAACTAACAACAATATAATTTATGATGAATTTCCCGAGCGCTTTTTCGGGATTGACAATAATGATACCAATAAAATAAAAAAGACTTACAGAAAGATTGCCCCAATTTTCTATGAGGAATCAAAATCTAAAGTTTCTCAAGATAGTAGAATTTACAGAGTAGGGAAACAAAATAAAAAAAATAACCAAAGCTTTTTCTCGTTGTCCGGCTATATAACCAAAGATGGATTAGCAGAACCAATAGACGGGCTGTCAATAAGAGTTAAAGGTGAAAATAAAGGAACAATAACCGATTTAAACGGTTTTTATGAAATTAAGCTTAAGCCCGGACTAAACACCCTTGAAATGAGGGCTTTAGGTATCGAAAAATCAGAAAAAAAAGTTGTAATTTATAATGATGGTATACTTAATTTTAAGCTCAATGAAAGTCTTGAACAGCTAGATGAGGTAACTGTAAGTGCTGATATATTTGGCGATGTTGAAGAAGTTATATCAGGAACCGAACAAATAGATATTGAGGAGTCTAAAAATATTCCCTTGGTATTAGGGGAAAGAGATGTGTTGAAGGTGGCAACAGCTTTACCTGGTATTACAACAGCAGGAGAAGGTGCTGCTGGATTTAATGTAAGGGGAGGGAGAACTGATCAAAATCTAATATTATTTGATAATGCGGTTTTATATAGTCCGCAACATTTTTTTGGTATTTTTTCTGCTCTTAATCCATTCGCTATTGGTGAGTTCAATATTTATAAAGGTAATATACCTGCAGAATACGGGGGCAGACTTTCCTCTGTATTCGAGATTAAATCAAAAAATGGGAATACATCAAAATTCTCAGGAGAAGCATCTATAGGTCCCGTCACAAGTAATTTAGTTTTAGAGATTCCCGTAGTCAAAGATAAATCTTCGCTTTTGTTGGGTGGGAGAGGTGCATATGCAAATTGGATTTTGAGATCTATTGATGAGGAATCATTAAATAATAGTCAAGCTTCGTTTTACGATTTTATGGCTAGCTATAGCCATACTTTTAATGATAAAAACAATATAAAGGCCACTGCATATTTAAGCAGGGATGATTTTAGTATCACCTCTGATTCTCTTTTTATCTATTCAAATAAACTAATATCGTTAAATTGGAATCACAAGATTAATGAGAAAAATACGGCAAGTTTTACATTGTCTAATAGTGAATATGATTTTAATATTGAGTTTGATAGAGGTGAGAATGATGATTTTAATTTAAACTATACAATTAATGAAACAGGTTTAAAAATGAAGTTCAATTACTTACATAGCTCTAAATTGAGATTTGACTATGGGATTGAAGGCAAATTATATGATGTAAAACCAGGTAGTATTGAAGGTTTGAGTCAGACATCCATAATTGAACCTTTAACTATTGAGAAAGAAAGGGGACTTGAGTCCGCAGGGTTTGTTTCTGGTAGGTATGATATAAATAAAAAATTGTCAGTTGATGCAGGTTTACGATATTCGTTTTATGCAGCCTTGGGAGAAGGGTCTGAAAGACTTTATTCAGCTGGAAGCCCTAGAAATGAAGGAACGGTCGTTGATACTTTGTTATATGACAACAATGAGATAATTGAAGCCTACGGCGGTCCGGAATTTAGATTGGCCGCTAGATATTTAATTAATCCTGATTTATCTATTAAAGCTAGTTATGGTAATACAATTCAATACATTCATAGATTGACTAATAATACCACGGTTTCGCCTATAGACACATGGAAATTGTCAGATGGAAATATTAAACCGCAAAGAGGCAGACAATTTTCCCTTGGTGCCTTCAAGAATTTTGATTCAGGATTATATGAAATAAGTTTAGAGGGCTTCTATAAAAACAGTGATGATATCCTCGACTTTAAAACAGGTGCAGATTTGTTGTTAAACGAAAACATAGAGACCGAGGTCATACAAGGAGAAGGTAAATCGTATGGATTAGAATTTTTGATAAGGAAAAACAAAGGAAAGCTAAACGGTTGGCTAGGTTATACTTACTCAAGATCCTTTATAAAATTCGACAGTCCATTTTCCGAAGAGAGGATAAATAATGGGGAGTTTTTCCCTTCTAATTTTGATAGGCCACATGATATAAGTTTGGTGACCAACTACAAATTTACCCGTAGGTTCAGTCTTTCTGCGAACTTCGTATACCAAACGGGAAGGCCGGTTACGGTTCCAGTAGGTACATTCAACTTTAATAACGCCGAGTTTTCGGTTTTCAGTGATAGAAACAGTTTTAGAATTCCTGATTTTTATAGGATGGATTTTGGTTTTAACATCGAAGGGAACCATAAGCGTAAGAAATTTGCACATAGCTTTTGGACTATATCTATTTATAACGTGCTCGGACGTAACAATCCATTTTCTGTTTTCTTCTTAACGGAAAATGGAGAAGTAAAAGCCGTTCAAAGTTCAATTTTTTCAATACCGGTACCATCAATCACGTATAACTTTAAGTTTTGATAGATGAAGAGATTGTTTAGAGTTTTTGGGAACACAGTTTTAGCAATAATGTTTTTTTTGAATATTACTTGTACTGAGCCTTTTGAATTTGAGCCAGAGGATTTCGAGAATATTTTAGTCGTTGAGGGTAATATAACCGATGAATTTTCCACTAAAGAAATAACACTTTCTAGAACATTTGACTCCGATGAAACACAAAGGCCTGAAAATGGTGCACAGGTTACCGTAGAGGACGACATAGGTAACGTATTTAATTTTCAAGAGCAAGGTACTACAGGAAAATATCTGTCTCAGATAGATTTTGAACCACTACCTGATAGAACCTATATTCTACGTATCACAACCTCGTCCGGTAACTCGTACTCATCCGCTGCAGTCTCACTACCTCCCAAAGCTGAGATACAAGATTTGAAAGCGGTAAAAACTACTCAAGACGGTGTCGAAGGTGTTTCAATTTTGGTAAGTAGTCAGGGTGTCGATGGTATGTCAGGTTTTTATCGGTATACTTACGAAGAAACGTATAGAATTGTTTCTTTTTTCAATCCTACCAAAGAATTGGTTGTTGTTTCTGAAGACCCGCCAGAATTGGAATTGGTAGACAAAACAAGGGAGGAAAGGATATGCTATAAGACAGTCGCATCTAATGCTGTATTTACTGCTAATTCTGATAGTTTTGGAGCAAATAGCGTTGATAACTTTCAATTAAGATTCATAGAAAGACTAGATAGGATTGTGACAAGCAGATATAGTATTCTGGTAAGACAATTTTCACAATCAAGAGAAGCCAATACATTTTATGAAAATTTAAAAGAGTTTTCGAGTCTAGAGAATTTATTCTCTCAAACCCAACCCGGATTTATAACTGGTAATGTTAGTTCGGATGATAATCCTAATGAAAAAGTTTTGGGTTTCTTCGAGACGACAAGAGTTTCATCAAGAAGGATTTTTTTTAGTTTTAGTGATATTTTTGGAAATGGAGTAAGATTTTTACCGGATTGTGAAATCATTGAGCCTTCACCAACAGGCATTGATTTATTTCGTGTCATTAAAAACGGAACTTTCAAGTATGTATCAGAAACGGTAGGAGGTGCGCCTTTGGTAGCACCTACGGCATGTTCTGATTGTACAGTTTTAGGTAGTAATATCGTGCCGCTTTTTTGGGAAGATTAAAATAGCTTGCTTATGAAGATGAATAGTATTTTACTTATGATCTGTTTATTTGTTCAAAATTTAGTTTTTGGGCAAAAGATGGATAATGCGAAAAACTTTTCTTATTTGGTAAACACAATAGGGCAAGAAGAGGTATACGTTCATTTAAACACTTCCTTTTTTTTAGTAGGTGAGTATATGTATTACAGTATTTACACGAAAAAGGCCAGTAATAATCGATTGAGTGATTTAAGCAAAGTGGCCTATATAGAACTTGTTGGCGAAAATGGTCTAAAAGTTTTTAAGCACAAGGTATTTTTAGTGGATGGTCTAGGTCAAGGTGATTTTTTTCTTCCTGTATCTGTACCGTCCGGTAATTATAAGCTTATTGGATATACCCAATGGATGACTAATTGGGGTATTGATTCTTTTTTTCAAACGGATGTTGTTGTTATAAATCCATACACTAACGATCAAAAAGCCCTTCTTCCAGATTCAGCAGTTTTGGACGGTTCTCTAGTTGCCAAAGAAAATCCTAAGAATAGTAATCGGTTCAGTGACTTAAATATGGCTAATACCATAAAATTGGATATTGATTCTAAGCAATTTTCCAAACGAAAAAAAGTAGCTCTTAAATTAAGCACCAATGAACTAGATTTTTTGAATGGAAACTATTCAATTTCCGTTAGGAAAAAGGATAGTATTTTGCTTTTTGGTAAAACTAATCCGCACAATGCTCAGCGTAAACGTTCGGAGAATAATGTTTTTAGAGAGGATATTAATTTGCCTGAGTTAAGGGGGGATTTAATTATAGGAAGATTGCTATCTAAAAGCGAAGAAGCGAATATCGAAAATAAGAAAATCTTATTCTCAATACCCGGTGAGGAATATATCTTTAAAGTTTTGACGACCAATGAATTTGGTAGGTTTTTGTTTTCTTTGGACAAACATCTTGTAAACAGTAATGCTATTTTTCAAGTTTTAGGTAGCAACAGTGAAAATTATGAGATTATTTTAGAAGATATTGACACTATTGATTACGATAAAATCAAATTTTCTGATTTCCATTTGAAGCCTATCATGAAAGAACAAATCTTACAACGTAGCATACATAATCAAATTGAAAACGCTTATTTTGAAATTAAGCCCGACACGGTTAAAATTAACGAAGAAAGATTACCTTTTTACGGTAATGCGGATATCGTATATAATTTAGACGATTATACTAGATTCAAGACCGTTAAGGAAACCTTTGTTGAAATTATCTCCAATGTTTGGATAACTTACGATAAAAACGGATCTCCCTTATTGTCCGTTAGAAGTTTACAACCCTTGGAAAATCAAACTGCCTACAAATCATTGGTAATTGTAGATGGTTTAGCATTGAAAGATATTCAACCTTTACTGGAATTTGATTCTAGAAAAATTGAATCAATAAAAATAATAAGGGATAAATATGTTTTGGGTTCTCAGATTTTTCAAGGTATAGTCGATATCCAGACCTTGGAGAATGAATTTAATGAAAATCATAAACCTGAATATTTTAACGAAATTACGTTGTCTAAACCATTAGTGCCTAAGAAGTACTTTAAACAATCATACGATAACAAACAAGCTGATGTTGAAAAAGGCAATATTCCAGATTATCGGCATCAATTATTATGGCTTCCTAATTTTAAGTTCAATTCTAGTAAAGAAACAATAGAATTTTACACTTCTGATGTTACAGGTGATTTTGAAATATGCATTGAAGGTTTTACCAAAAACGGCACCCCGGTATCTCTAAGAGAAATGATTACGGTAGAATAGTATTTCCTTAAATTTGACCAAAACAATAACCAATGCTAACAAAAGTTTACGGCAGTGCTGTTTTTGGGGTAGAGGCCACGACTATTACCATAGAAGTCAATATTGATAAGGGAATAGGTTACCATCTTGTGGGACTGCCCGATAATGCCATAAAAGAAAGTAATTATCGAATAGCCGCTGCCCTTCAAAACAATGGCTACAAAATACCGGGCAAAAAACTTACCATAAATATGGCACCGGCCGATTTACGAAAAGAAGGATCCGCCTATGACCTGACTTTGGCTTTGGGCATATTGTCCGCTTCTGGGCAAATAGCATCCGAAAATATCGACAACTACATCATAATGGGCGAGCTTTCACTGGATGGAAGCCTGCAGCCCATAAAGGGAGCTCTCCCTATCGCCATAAAGGCCAAAGAAGAGGGTTTTAAAGGATTTATTTTGCCTGCTGAAAATGCAAAGGAAGCAGCTATCGTAAACGGATTGGAAGTCTACGGAATCGAAAATATAAGACAGATAATCGATTTTTTTGATGAGAAAACACCCTTAGAAAGAACAATTGTTGACATTAAAGCCGAATTTCAAAAGAATCTTGATTTTCCTGAATTTGATTTTTCCGATGTAAAAGGTCAGGAAAGTATTAAACGATGTATGGAAATCGCCGCTGCTGGCGGCCATAATATCATTTTAATTGGTCCGCCGGGAGCGGGCAAGACCATGCTGGCTAAACGTTTGCCTTCTATTTTACCGCCAATGACCTTGAACGAAGCCTTGGAGGCTACCAAGATACATAGTGTGGTTGGTAAAACAGAAAACATAGGGTTAATGAGCCAGCGCCCGTTCCGTAGTCCGCATCACACAATTTCGAGTGCAGCACTTGTAGGTGGTGGTAGCTATCCGCAACCGGGAGAAATTTCGTTATCACACAACGGGGTGTTGTTTTTGGATGAATTGCCAGAATTTGAGAGGCGTGTGTTAGAGGTCATGCGGCAACCTATGGAAGATAGGGAGGTCACCATTGCAAGAGCCAGATTTGCCGTTACCTATCCTAGCAGTTTTATGCTCGTAGCTAGTATGAATCCCAGTCCTGGTGGTTACTTTAATGATCCAGATGCTCCGGTAACTTCATCTCCGGCCGAGATGCAACGTTATCTGGGAAAAATATCCGGTCCCTTATTGGATAGGATCGACATTCACATTGAAGTGACCCCGGTACCATTTGACAAACTTTCTGAAGAACGTAAGGGCGAGAGTAGTGTTGCTATAAGAAAAAGGGTAACCGCTGCTCGTGAGCTACAGAGTGAACGCTTTAAGGATATGGAAAAAGTGCATTATAATGCACAAATGAACACAAAGCAGATAAGGGAATTCTGCAAATTGGACGATGCTTCAAAAAATCTTTTAAAAAGTGCTATGGAGCGATTAAACCTTTCGGCCCGTGCCTATGACCGTATCCTAAAGGTCGCCCGTACCATTGCCGATTTGGAAAATACAGAAGAACTTAACGGCAATCATATCAGCGAAGCCATTCAATATCGCAGTTTGGATAGGGAAGGTTGGTTGGGGTAAACTGCGTTAAAAACCTTTTATTTCTAACTCTTTTTTAGAATTTTTTTTAATTGAATTTTTTATCATTATTTTTCATGATGAAATTTAATCGTTTTACTAAACTATAATTTGTATGATTCATATTTTCTATCATTATGTTTAATTTTAAGATTAAATTAGTTAACTTGATTCTGTTTATCACGATTTAGCTTTTTTATATTGCTGATAAAATCGGGTATTGAAAACAAAAAACTAATTATAGTTATTACCACTATAACCCACGCAAATACCTGAACTATTGATTCTTTCCTTTCATACCAAGTCATAACCTTTATAGGCAATTCAACTTTATCGTTTTTCCAGTTTTCTCCATTAAAATAAGTTAAAATGAAAGTTAAATAATAATCACCTGGAGTCAATTCATTTTTTGCTTTCAAAATCCATTTATATGGCGGTTGAATCTCTTTATTATTAGATATAGAGTTTTGTTCAAAAACAATACTAGGAGCTTTTTTTTCTGGATTTAAAAATTCTGCGTCATTGAAAAGAGTATGTTCATTGTCTTGTTCATCAACAAGTGTTGATATTAAAACTCCTGTTGTACCATTATTAGAAAAAGGATTTGAATTATTTCCAAAAGTAGACTTGACTTCTGAACTATCTTCATCAAAAATACTGGCTGAAGCTATAGCTAATACTTTTGAGGTTTCAGGATCTATGCGGCCGTAACCCGTTATATAATGATTGATAATGATTACATCTCCTGGAGAAATAGTAGTATTATTAGCATTTAGTATTTGACTGTAAATTCCCGGTTTATTGCTATTTTTTCCATTTTGTATTATTTCAGGGTATGGGATTTTGCTATAATCTTTATCTAAAGTTTGGCTATATGTATTCAAACTAAAGCAAATTATAGGCAAAAAAAGTATTTTGTGTTGAAAGGAATTGAAACCTGTTGAAAATCTAAATACCTTAGTCCATTGCAATCCCATTTAATGATTTTTATAATTGAAATAGTAAATTACATTGAATTCTATAGAATACCGTGAAAATATTATGTATACTTAAACAATTTGTTGCATTCATTCAACTATAAACCGTATTGCTTAGAAGTATGGCCAACGTCAACAAAACCATACCAAAATTGACCAACATCGCAAAGGTTCTTTTTTCGTTTGCGGGCTCCTCAAAACCTTTGACAACAGCAATAGAGCCAATAATACCCAGTACGCCAGAAGTCAAAATGGGCAGGCCAAATAATATTCTGGATAGTCTGGGGTCGTTATTTAGTATAACGGTCGCTATGGCAAATGCCAATAGATACAAAATCCAAATACTTATCTTATACGAGGTTTCGGTATGATTTTTTGTAATGCTCATGGTTTTGGGGAATTAAAATGTATTACAAATTGCTTTATATGGCCTTTATGTTGGCTTTGAGCCCTTCCATGATTCCGATAATGTTCCGTACGGTCTCGTTCAAGTAATACCGTACTACAATATGTGGAATGCGTATGGTGGTAAAACCATTTTTAAAGGAATGCATAGCCTCCTCTAGATTGTTGATGGCTTGCTCCTCGGTAAGTTTATCGTATTCGGAGTCGATTTCGATATTGAGCTTTACTCTGGATATGGCGATATCGATTGATTTTTTTCCGTTCCACCATTCCAGCATGGCATTTACGCCCGCTTCTTTAAGTCCATAATACAACTGTATGGCTTCTAGTGGGGTATCGTTCTTTTTTATCAATTCTTGCATACGCTTGTGATGTTTCACACAAAGCTCTACACCTAGACTATCCATCGCATTTTTATGGTCAACATAGCCTAATTCCTTTTTACATTCTAAACACGTCATTAAGTAGGTTAATTTTGATTTGGGATAATAATAACCTTCACTTTTTTGGAATAGTATATAATCTCGATGTATGACATACCACTTTTAGACGAACTGCATTTTTTTAGACGAACTACCGTTTTTATGTTAAAATTTGGATCGAAAAATCAGAAAAGGTTTCTCTTGTTTCCAATGAAACATGTTTATATTTATCCCATATCGTTGTTTTATACATTATGTTCAAAAAAATAGGTCCGGGAGTATTAATTGCAGCAGCTTTCATTGGTCCCGGTACTGTTACAGCTTGTACTTTGGCCGGGGTAGGGTTCGGATATTCATTGCTTTGGGCCATGTTGCTGTCCATCATAGCGACCATCGTCTTACAGGAAATGTCGGCACGGTTAGGTATAATTACCCAAAGGGGATTGGCCGATGTCATCAGACAAGAATTGCACACACCGTGGATAAGGAAAACGGTTATCGGGATTATTTTATCGGCTATCGTGATCGGCAATGCAGCTTATGAAGCAGGCAATATAGGTGGCGGCACTTTGGGGTTGGAAGCAATCTTCGGAGCGCAGTATTCGGCTTTTTATCCTTTTGGTATTGGAGTGCTCGCATTTCTGCTTCTTTTTGTTGGTAACTATAAGGCCTTGGAAAAAATATTTGTGCTTTTGGTACTTGTCATGAGCGTATCGTTTGTTTGTACGGCAATCATCACAAAACCAAATCTGAGCGAAATATTCAATGGGCTGTTGGTACCAACAATGCCCAAAGAGAGTATATTGACCATTATTGCTTTGGTTGGTACCACGGTAGTACCCTATAATTTGTTTTTACATGCTTCATTGGTAAGTGAAAAATGGAAAAATAAAAGTGATTTAAAACCAGCTAAAAGAGATACGTTCGTTTCTATAATCTTGGGTGGTTTCGTTTCTATGTGTATCATCATAGCGGCTGCGGCGATAACCAATACGGAAATAGAAAATGTTATGGGTTTGGCGAAGGGGCTGGAGCCTTTGTATGGTTCTGCTGCCAAATATTTTATGGGACTGGGGTTGTTTGCGGCCGGTATAACTTCTGCGATAACCGCTCCTTTGGCAGCTGCCTACGTGGCCAATAGCTGTTTTGGATGGAACGCAAGCTTAAGGGACAATAAATTTAGATTCGTCTGGATGTTCATACTTGTACTTGGGGTTTTCTTCTCCTCCTTTGGTATTAAACCGATCGAAATCATAAAGTTTGCACAAGTGGCCAACGGTATTCTACTTCCCATTATTGCTATTTTTTTAGTTTGGGTGGTCAACAGAAAATCCGTTATGGGAGCATACAGCAATACTAAGCTGCAAAATGCAATCGGTATCGGTATAATTTTACTTTCCGTGGTGTTGGGGTCTAAAAGTGTTTTGAAAGTATTTGGTCTTTTTTAAATGGAAAAAAGGTTTATTGATATTAATTGCGATGTGGGGGAGGGAGTTGGCAACGAAGCCGAGCTTTTTCCCTTGATATCTTCTTGCAATATTGCTTGCGGAGGCCATTCGGGTGATTTGGCTTCTATGACGGCTGTTGTCAGGTTGGCGAAAAAGCATAGGGTTAAGATAGGTGCGCACCCTTCATATCCCGATATAAAAAATTTTGGTAGGCTTTCCATAAAAATGGATACAAGAGAACTCTCGGATAGTATTAAATCACAGGTAGAGACTTTGGCATTCATAGCTAAAAAAGAAAAAATCGACGTACACCATATCAAACCCCACGGTGCTTTGTATAACGATATTGCCAAAGATGAAAACCTCGCTTCTGTTTTTTTGGAAGCGGTAACAAGGTGTAAGAATCAACTTTTTATTTATGTTCCACCCAAGTCGATAATAGAAAAATTGGCATTGAAGAAAGGGTTTAAGATAAAACGGGAAGCGTTTGGGGATAGAAATTATACTGCCGACTTGCGTTTGGTTTCCAGAAAAGAGGCAAATGCATTGATTTTAAATCCTGAATCTGTATGTAAACATCTAATCCGCATGGTTAAGGAACAATACGTAAATACCATATCAGGGGAGCGCATAAAAATAAAGGCCG
Organism: Costertonia aggregata; assembly: GCF_013402795.1. GTDB lineage: Bacteria > Bacteroidota > Bacteroidia > Flavobacteriales > Flavobacteriaceae > Costertonia > Costertonia aggregata. The sequence continues at coordinate 3,534,239 of NZ_CP058595.1, forward strand.
ATACCTATTGTATTCATGGTGACACCCCTAATGCTTTGCAAATATTGACGTATCTTTCTAAAGAATTGCATAATCATAAAATTTATATCTCGAAGTGAATCTCCCATCCATAACCATTAAACCTTTTGGTATACACGCTATTTTGATGGAATGGCCCAATGAGGTCAGTGAAAGCATATTGGACAATATTCTTCTGTTTGAGAAGTACTTAAAACATAAGTGCTTGGAAAGTAAAGACTGGGAAACCGTCCCAGCATATAATTCCCTACTACTTACCAACCGACACCTGGTCATTCAACATGATGTTTTTGGTAATAAGCTCCAAGATTGGTATGCGGACAGTAAAGAGATAAAACCCAGTAAAAGATATCTTTGGCGCTTGCCAGTTTCCTACGATGCCGAATTTGGAATTGATATGAAGGAAGTTTCCGAAAAACTGGGCAAGACCCCGGAAGAAATTATAGAACTTCATACAAGCCACGTATACACGCTCTACGGTATTGGTTTTTTACCTGGTTTTATGTATTTGGGCGGATTGCCCAAAGCATTGGAATTACCAAGAAAGCCATCCCCAAGGCTAAAAGTACGGCAAGGTGCGGTTGGTCTGGCGGGAAAACAAACAGGAATATATCCCCAGGAGTCTCCTGGTGGTTGGAATATTATAGGAAATTGTTCGGTACCCATGTTCGATGTTACCAAAGAACAGCCCTGTTTTGTTAGCGTTGGGGATAAAATTCAGTTTTATCAAATTTCGCGGGCCGAATACGATTTGCATAAGATTGAGGCCGAAGTAGGTATATACCAACCTGAAAAAATTGAGATGGATGCTTAAGGTATTAAAATCAGGTTTTTACACAACGGTTCAAGATACGGGGAGGTTTCTTAATAGAAATAAAGGTGTGCCGGTTTCTGGTGCCATGGATGAAATTTCTGTTTTTAAGGCCAATACCTTATTGGAAAATGGAGTAAACGATGCTGTTTTGGAAATTACCATGACCGGCCCTACCTTGCTTTTTGAAGAGGAAACCTACATAGTTTTGGCCGGAGCCGAAATGTCGGCTACGCTGAATAATCTTCCTATCCAAAATTATAAGGTGTACCAAATTGATGTCGGGGATATTTTGTCCTACGGCAAACTTGAAAAAGGATTTCGTGCGTATTTGGCCATAAAAGGAGGTTTTAAGACAGGGACTGTGCTGGGCAGCTTATCTTATTTTAAGCCCATATCAAAAGAAAACAGGATAAAAGATGGGGACCTCATACCTTTTGAAAGCAACAAAATTTTTGAACCCAAGATTTCAGAAATAAAGGTTGATTGTTTTTTGGATGATACTATTTTGGAAGTGTATAAAGCTCCTGAATTCGCTTTTTTGAATGATAAGCAACTTGAGATGTTATTTGCAAAGAATTTTACCGTGGCCAAGGAAAACAATAGAATGGCCTATCAAATGGAAGAAACCCTGCCTGAACATAAAATTGGTATACTCACATCGGCTACTTTGCCGGGCACGGTTCAATTGACCCCTTCCGGTAAGATTATTGTTTTGATGAAAGACGGTCAAACCACTGGGGGTTATCCCAGAATACTTCAGTTATCGGATAAGGCCATAGCTATTTTGGCGCAGAAGCGTGAGGGGAATATGGTTTCCTTTAAACTGATTTAGATTTTTCGATACACTTTGTCAAACGGGACTCTAAAACGAGGGCCATATATCCCGTTTTCATCCCGTACTCCACAACCAATGACCATATTTATTTCAGCTCCCCAGGGCAAACTTAAAATATTCTTTACCTTTCCGGTATCACTGCCTTCCATAGGGCACGTATCGTACCCGATGGCCGCCATGCTTATCATAAAATTCCCTGCGGCCAAACCGGCACTTTTGTGGGCAACTATTCGCATATCCGAGTTTCGTACCTGTTTATACATGGGCTTGAACAAACCTATGATCAGAAATATGAGATATTTAATAAAACCGAATACCCCAAAGAAATCGGTATAAATAGAGGGTATCAGTTTTTTATAATAGTTCAATGCGAACCTTTCTCTTTTTGTATATGCTTTCTCGTCCTTATGGCCATAACTTTCTTTTAGAAAACCAATATTGGCTTTTGCCCTTTTCCTCCATAAATCCTTTCGTACAACCACCACGACCAATTGTTTAGCTGTTTTTGCAGCATTTTGCCCTAAACAGGCCCACGCCATTTTCTTTAAAACGACCGGGTCTTCGATGTGATAAAATTCCCAAAGTTGCAGGTTGCTACTGGTAGGGGCCAATACGGCATTTTCAATACATCGTTTTACCTTCTTTGCGTCTAATTCAATGTTTTTGTCAAATATGCGTATCGACCTTCTATAAGCAATTGCATCGGTCACTGTTTTCTCCATGTGCTGTGTATAATTCGTATTTTGATGTTTTGCGAAAGTAAATATTATCTACGCAACTTTTGTCCCGCAAATTATTTTGTTTACTATTGCTATGTGAAAGCAAATAAAACTACAATCAATCTGGTCATTATCCTTCTTAAACGGGAATGATAAAGATTTTTGATTGATTTAAAAACCTGTATCAGACTCGTTGGATACAGGTTTTTTTATAGAACAAAGATAAATTTTGATATATCGATATGTGTTGAATGTGATAAAAATAAATGGATATTGATTTGATAATCAATTGTTTAAATAGATTTTTATGTAATTGAATTTGAACTCGGGGCATATGTTAAAATTATGGCACTATTTAAACTTTTATCTTTGAATGTAAACGATATAAAATCGATTTAAGCATACGTGAGCAAAACCATGGAATTAAACAAACACAGTAAAAACGTTACCCAAGACCCTAGCCAACCAGCAGCTCAGGCCATGCTTTACGCAATAGGTCTTAACGAAGAGGATTTAAAAAAGCCTTTGATCGGTATTGGAAGTACGGGCTATGAGGGGAACCCTTGCAATATGCATTTGAACGATTTGGCCCAAGAGGTCAAAAAAGGAGTTAATGAAAGTGGTAACGTAGGTTTGGTGTTCAATACCATTGGGGTAAGTGACGGGATTTCTATGGGAACATATGGTATGCGTTATTCGTTGCCGTCACGTGATATTATTGCAGATTCTATGGAAACCGTGGTACAGGCCATGAATTATGACGGTTTGGTAACGGTCGTTGGCTGCGATAAAAATATGCCAGGTGCTTTGTTGGCCATGATTCGTCTAAATCGCCCATCGGTTATGGTGTATGGTGGCACTATTGCCTCCGGCTGTTATAAGGATAAAAAATTGGATGTAGTATCCGCTTTTGAGGCTTGGGGCGAAAAAGTTGCGGGAACTATGAACGAAGAAGATTATAAAGGCGTTATTCAAAACGCTTGCCCGGGTGCGGGAGCCTGTGGCGGTATGTATACGGCTAATACGATGGCCTCGGCCATTGAGGCCTTGGGTATGGCCATGCCGTACAACTCTTCCAACCCTGCAATTGGCAAGGAGAAACAAAAAGATGCCATAAATTCTGGAAGTGCATTGCGCCACCTTCTTGAAAACGATATTAAACCCAGTGATATTCTCACAAGAAAATCTTTTGAAAATGCTGTCCGCTTGCTTACGCTTTTGGGTGGTTCTACCAATGCGGTATTGCATTTCTTGGCCATAGCCAAAGCGGCCGAAGTGGAATTTACGTTGGATGATTTCCAGAAAATAAGTGACAACACACCTTTTTTGGCCGATTTGAAACCTAGTGGTAAATACCTTATGGAAGATTTGCATCGCGCGGGAGGTACACCGGCCGTTTTAAAATTTATGTTGGAAAATGGCATGTTGCACGGTGATTGCTTGACCGTAACTGGGAAGACCATTGCAGAAAACTTATCTGAATTACCTGCGCTAAAAGAAGGACAACAAGTGGTAAAGCCTTTAAGCTCACCCATTAAAGAAACGGGGCACTTGCGTATTCTATATGGAAACTTAGCGGAAAAAGGTGCTGTGGCCAAAATTACCGGTAAGGAAGGACTGTATTTTTCCGGTCCAGCAAAGGTGTATGATAACGAATTTTTGGCAAATGCGGGAATCGGTAAGGGAGAAGTAAAAAAAGGTGATGTTGTGGTAATCCGGTATGAAGGCCCAAAAGGTGGTCCCGGTATGCCGGAAATGTTGAAACCCACATCTGCTATTATGGGTGCGGGTCTAGGTAAGGATGTCGCTTTAATTACCGATGGTCGCTTCTCCGGGGGAACTCATGGCTTTGTAGTAGGTCATGTATGCCCTGAGGCGCAAGAGGGCGGAATGATAGGTTTATTGTGCAATGGTGACATCATCACTATCGATGCGGAAAAAAATAAAATTTCCGTAGAATTGACCGATGAGGAAATTCAATCCAGAAGGGATAATTGGGTTCAACCGCCTTTAAAAGTCAAAAAAGGCAGTTTATATAAATACGCAAAAATGGTATCATCGGCTTCAGAGGGCTGTGTTACTGACGAAATGTAATGTGAAACCAAGAGTTTGTGCTTAGGAACAACGAGTCGCAAGCCGTTAAAATTAGTGTCGGTTTTCAATTTGAGTTTGACACTTCTATCAGAATTTAAAAAATGGAAACATTAAAAGAAAAACAAATCAAGACCAACACAAAATCCACTATCAAAATTACTGGTGCGGAGGCTATCATACATTGCCTACTGGCAGAGGGGGTTGATTTGTTGTACGGTTATCCGGGAGGAGCCATTATGCCGGTGTATGATGCGCTTTATAAATTTCAAGATAAACTGACCCATATTTTGACCCGTCACGAACAAGGAGCCACCCATGCGGCTCAAGGTTATGCAAGGGTTTCGGGTAGAGTAGGGGTCGCTATGGCAACATCTGGCCCGGGCGCTACGAATTTGGTGACCGGTTTGGCCGATGCCCAGATAGATTCAACACCTATGGTTTGTATTACCGGACAGGTGCCTAGACATTTATTGGGTTCGGATGCTTTTCAAGAGACCGATATTATTGGGATTTCAACCCCGGTTACAAAATGGAACTATCAGATTACGAAGGCTTCCGAAATCCCAGAAATTATGGCGAAAGCTTTTTATATCGCCAAATCGGGCCGTCCAGGCCCTGTTTTGGTCGATATTACCAAAAATGCCCAGTTTGAAGCGTTTGACTTTTCATATAAAAAATGTAAAGGGGTACGTAGTTACAATCCAGCACCAAAACCCAATATGGGTTCTATTGAAGCCGCTGCCGATTTGATAAATAATGCCAAGAAACCTTTTATAGTTTGGGGGCAAGGTGTTATTTTGGGACAAGCCGAGGAAGAACTGAAAGCTGTTATAGACAAAGCGGGCATACCCGCAGCTTGGACGATAATGGGAGAGTCCGCAATACCGACCAGCCACCCGTTGAATGTGGGCATGGTAGGTATGCACGGCAATTATGGTCCAAACCTGCTTACCAATGAATGTGATGTTTTGATTGCGATTGGAATGCGTTTTGACGACCGGGTCACTGGAAATTTGGATAAATACGCTAAACAGGCCAAAGTGATTCATTTCGAAATCGATCCAGCGGAAATCAATAAAAATGTAAAGGTAGATGTTGCTGTTTTGGGCAACTCAAAAGAGACCTTGAATGTTTTATTGCCATTATTGAAAAAGAACGAACACAGCAGTTGGCATAATGAATTTAAAAAGAAATACGATATTGAATTTAATGCGGTCATAAAAAAGGATATTCACCCGACCAAGGAAGGGTTGACTATGGGTGAGGTGATCGAGGAAATTAATTTGGCCTCAAAAAATGAAGCGGTCATCGTTACCGACGTCGGGCAACACCAAATGATCGCCTGCCGTTATGCAAAATTCAATACCACCAAAAGCAACATTACCTCAGGTGGTTTGGGTACTATGGGTTTTGCCCTGCCTGCAGCAATTGGTGCAAAGCAGGGTGCTATGCATCGCGAGGTTGTAGCCATCATTGGTGATGGAGGATATCAAATGACCATTCAGGAACTTGGAGTGATTTTTCAACATCAGATTCCTGTAAAAATCGTTGTTTTGAACAATGACCATTTGGGAATGGTACGCCAGTGGCAAGAACTGTTTTTTGATAAACGCTATGCGTCAACGGTCATGGTAAATCCTGATTTTGTAAAAATTGCCGAAGGGTATCATATTGAAGCAAAATGTGTGACCCAACGTATAGATTTAAAAGCGACTGTTCAAGAAATGATAGCATCTAAAAAGCCCTACTTTTTAGAGGTCAAGGTTGAAAAAGAGGATAATGTGTTCCCTATGATTCCATCTGGGGCAGCTGTTTCCGATGTTAGATTAAAATAATTAATCGATAAAAGTTTCTCTCTTTGGGAGAGGAGTTTAGTGAGAGGCTTATGAACGATTCCAACATTCAGGATATTCCAAACATCCAGTCGGAGATAGAACGAAAGTCAAAGGAAATCGGGTTTACTATGCCCTCGGATCTTTATATCGGGACTTTGCTAAAAACTCTGGTTTCCAGCAAAGTTTCCGGCAGGTTTCTTGAATTGGGAACGGGCATAGGGTTATCTTTATCATGGATGATTGACGGAATGTGTAATGATTCCACAATAACGACTTTGGACAATGATGCACAGCTCACAGAAATCGCAAAATCGTATTTTGGTCATGATAAACGGGTAGCGATTGTCTGTGGCGATGCGGAGGAATGGATATTGGATTATACTGGAGAAAAATTCGATTTGGTCTTTGCGGATGCCTGGCCTGGAAAGTATAGTCAGATAGACGAACTTTTGGAGCTTATCAACGTTGGCGGTTTTTATGTTGTTGATGACATGTCCGAACAGCCTAATTGGCCTGATGGACATGATAAACATGTAGATGAATTGGTAACTTATTTGGAAAATAGGGATGATTATAATTTGACCAAGATGAATTGGTCTACAGGATTGATAGTAGCTGTAAGAACATATTAATGTAGTTGTCTTCTCGAGCGCAGTCGAGAGGTTTCGAAGATTATAAATGAGTTATCGACTGCGCTCGAAAGGACAATAGAAGTAGATGCAATGGAAAAACAATGGTTTACGATATCAGTATATTCAGAAAATAATGTGGGATTGCTCAATAGGATATCTGGTATATTCTTAAAGCGACACATCAATATAGAGAGTTTAAATGTTTCTAAATCAGAAATTGATGAAGTTTCAAAATTCACTATAGTCGTGCATACGACCGAGAAATGGGTACATAACATCGTGGGGCAAATTGAAAAACAAATCGAAGTCATTAAAGCGTTTTACCATACCGATGATGAGACTATTTACCAGGAATCCGCCTTGTTTAAAATCGATTCCAGTTTATTGTTTGACGAACGGCAAATACAAAACATCATAAAAGAGAGCAACTCCCAAATCGTAACGGTGTCCCGAGAGTTTTTTGTTTTGGCAAAGTCTGGGCGACGACATGAAATAGATAAAATGTACGACCAGTTAAAACCTTTTGGTATCATGCAATTTGTACGCTCGGGCCGTATATCGGTCTCGAAAGAGGAGATGCAGATATCGGCCATGCTCAAAGAATTTCAACATACTTCATAAATTAAACACACTAAAAACAAATGCCGCACCTTGGGGCATAAAAATCAAAACAAAATACAAAATGGCAAATTATTTCAATACACTATCACTTAGGGATCAATTGACACAGCTGGGGAAATGTAGGTTTATGCAATCCAGTGAATTCGCTGATGGTGTATCCGCTTTAAAAGGAAAAAAAATTGTAATCGTTGGTTGTGGCGCACAAGGGCTCAATCAAGGTTTGAATATGAGGGATTCCGGTCTGGACATAGCATACACCCTACGTGACTCGGCAATTACAGAAAAGCGACAATCATACATAAACGCCACTGAAAATGGTTTTACGGTCGGTACGTATCAAGAATTGATTCCTTCTGCCGATGTTGTTATCAATCTTACGCCCGATAAGCAGCATACTTCCGTAGTAAGTGCTGTAATGCCATTAATGAAGCAAGGAGCAACACTGTCTTATTCTCACGGCTTTAATATTGTTGAGGAAGGTATGCAAATTCGCAAAGACCTTACGGTAATCATGGTAGCCCCAAAATGTCCTGGTTCGGAAGTACGTGAAGAATATAAAAGGGGTTTTGGGGTACCGACCTTGATTGCTGTTCATCCCGACAATGACCCGGAAAGCAAGGGTTTGGCGCAAGCAAAGGCATATGCTGTGGGCACAGGCGGTCATAGGGCAGGGGTATTGGAATCTTCTTTTGTGGCAGAGGTGAAATCGGATTTAATGGGCGAACAAACCATTCTTTGCGGTTTATTGCAAACGGGTTCCATTCTTTGTTTCGATAAAATGATAGAAAAGGGAATCGATGCAGGCTACGCTTCAAAGCTGGTCCAATATGGATGGGAAACCATTACCGAAGGCATGAAGTATGGTGGAATCACAAATATGATGGACCGTCTATCAAACCCAGCGAAAATAAAGGCATTTGAACTATCCGAAGAACTAAAGGATATCATGCGATCATTGTTCCATAAGCATATGGACGATATCATGACGGGACATTTTTCCAAAACCATGATGGAAGATTGGGCTAACGATGACAAAAACCTATTGACATGGAGAGCCGCCACGGGAGAAACCGCTTTTGAAAAAACACCTGCTGGTAATGATGCCATAAGTGAACAAGAATTTTATGATAATGCAGTCCTAATGGTTGCCATGGTCAGAGCCGGAGTCGAGTTGGCCTTCGAGTCAATGACCGAATCAGGCATTATCGCCGAGTCGGCCTATTATGAATCATTGCACGAAACACCGTTGATCGCCAATACCATTGCCAGAAAAAAATTGTTTGAGATGAACCGTGTGATATCCGATACGGCAGAATACGGCTGTTATCTTTTTGATCATGCCTGTAAGCCTTTGTTGGCAGGTTTTATGAAGAAAATCGATACCGATGTCATCGGAAAGCATTATGCAAAAGATAAGGGCAACGCCGTAGATAACGCAAAGTTGATAGCCATAAACAAAACACTTCGGGAGCACCCTGTCGAAATCGTTGGGGCCCGGTTGAGGGAATCTATGACCGCAATGAAGCCCATAATATGAATTTCATAACTATGAATCCCTAAATCTTTAGGGATTTTTATTTTTAAAATAAAAAACATGAGCAAATCAAGCAATCCTATACCAGCTGAATTTCAAATTACAAATACCATTGACCAAAAACAATACTTGGTTGCGGGAGAGTTAAAAAAATGGAACGGAAATACTACTCAGGTTTTTTCGACCATATCCTCTAGCGAGGAATATAAACCAACCCTGTTGGGCAGTATTCCAGATATGGGCGAGGTCGAAGCCTTGGATGCTTTAGATGCCGCTTTAAGTGCCTATGATAAGGGACAAGGTGTTTGGCCAACAATGAAGGTAAAAGATAGGATCGTATGTATGGAAACCTTCGTGGAAAAAATGAAGGAAAAACGCGCTGAGATAGTCAAGCTCTTAATGTGGGAAATAGGTAAATCCCTACCGGATTCCCAAAAGGAATTTGATAGAACGGTCGAATATATTGAAGATACCGTTGAAGAATATAAAGATTTGGATAGGGGCAGTGCCAAGTTTCAAAAACACCAAGGCGTGTATGCCCATATTCGTAGAGGGCCTTTGGGCGTAGTACTTTGTCTAGGTCCTTATAATTATCCATTGAACGAAACTTTCGCCTTGTTGATTCCGGCTATAATTATGGGCAATACCACAATTTTTAAACCCGCAAAACATGGTGTTTTGCTAATAACGCCATTGTTGGAAGCTTTTCGGGATAGCTTTCCAAAAGGTGTGGTAAATATACTCTTCGGTAGGGGTAGAGCAGTTGCCGCTCCAATCATGAAAACCGGTAAAGTAGATGTATTGGCCCTTATCGGGAACAGTAAATCTGCCAATGCGCTTCAAGAACAACATCCAAAGAGCAATAGGTTACGATTGGTTTTAGGTCTGGAAGCTAAAAATCCGGCTATTATTCTGCCAGATGCCGATTTGGACCTAACCATTGACGAAGTCATTGCGGGAACCACCTCGTTCAATGGTCAGCGCTGTACCGCGCTAAAGGTAGTATACGTGCACGAGGATATAAAAACGGAATTTCTTGACCGTTTTTCAAAAAAAATAGATGCCTTGAAATTTGGAAACCCTTGGGATAATGGTGTAAAGCTCACGCCGCTACCGGAACCCGGTAAACCTGCCTATATTCAAGAATTGTTGGACGATGCCCTTGCAAAAGGTGCAAGCATACAAAATGACAAAGGCGGACAGCATTCTGAAAATTATATCTGGCCCGCTGTTTTGTATCCCGTTTCAAAAGATATGCGTGTGTACCAAGAGGAACAATTTGGCCCCATAATACCAGTACTTTCTTTTAAGGATATTGAAGAGCCCTTGGACGATATGGCTGAAAGCAACTATGGGCAACAGGTGAGTTTGTTCGGTAAGGATGTATATACCCTTTCCCCTTTGATCGATACCTTGGCCAACTTGGTTTGTCGTGTAAATTTGAACAGTTCATGCCAGCGTGGCCCGGACGTTTATCCGTTTACGGGAAGAAAAGATTCGGCCCAAGCTACTTTAAGTGTGCATGATGCTCTTCGTTCGTTCAGTATCAGAACTTTTTTGGCATTTAAGGATAACGATTTGAACAATGAAACTGTTGAACAATTGTTAGATGCCAAAGTGAGTAATTTTTTAAGCACGGACTATATTCTTTAATATAAATTATCTGATACCCAATACTTTTAAAGGTTGCTACTTTACCATGGCATGACCTCTGTTTTCACTGTAAACAGGGGTCATACTATTAAAATCCCATACTACATTTGAATATGTAAACAAAGAGTATTTAAATACTCTATAGGAATATGGCAGGTCTCCGAATTTATGACCCTTTTAACTTTTTTTCTAAGGAAATGTGGGAGTATTCCTTAATTTTGAGTCTTTAACCTGTGCCCAAATACTTTGTCTTGAATATGCGATTTAGATTTATAATTCTATTATTTGCTCTACTGTATTTTGTGGATATTGGTGCTTGCCAACTTTCCAATGAACCTATTCATGTAACGGCAAATTCAAATGTCACGATTACCTTTTTTTTTCCATCGCCGATAATAAAGTTAGTTAAGCCTTCCGATAATTTTATATTCAAATATAAAGCGAATTCTACAATGGGTACTTTAACGGCCCGCAAGGGACCACCCAGTAACTTGACGGTAATAACAGAAAACGGGAATATATATTCGTTTACCCTAACCTACGAAACTGAGGTTGCCAATTTTACTTTTATCCTATCGGAAGATCAAGCGATAGGCACGATTCCACTTTCTGCTATTGAAAAAATTACCGGAAAAACTTACACTGACGTAAAAGAAAGACTGCCAGATAATAAAGTAAGGGATACAAGTTACCGTCAGACCAGTTTGCCGAACAACACCAACTATTCCGAAGTCAAAATAGAAGCGTTTAGGTCTTCGGCAAAAAGCACAAAAATACAGGACAAGACAAAAATGGATAAAGGGTTGTATGATGTGAACAAGAAAGACTATTATGGTATTTTTTGTGAAAATAATTATGTACAGCCACCAAAAATCAAAGATGCCAGTAATACCGTAAACTTAATCAAAGTACAATTAAACAACATTTTAAAAGACCGTAGTGAACTATACTTTGTACTTGAAATAAAAAATAATTCTGAAATTGATTATAAAGTAAAACGCTTGCGATTTTTTGTGAAATCGAGAAAGAACAACTCGAAATTAGAAATTGAGCAACTTTATTTATACAATCTCTTTAAAACAATTTCTGCCCATAGTAAAAACAATTTGGTTTTTGTGAGCAAAAAATTTCAATTGGCGGCTGACCAAAAAGTATATGTGCTTTTGGAGGAGGAAGATGGACAAAGGTCTGTTTTGCTACCCTTGGATATTGTTGATGAAATAAATAGGATATAAACTATTAACTCCCTTGCATCACAAAATAAAGTGGCACTCTGGGATTATTAGGGTTTTCCCCTTCCCAAAGCAAAAAGCCCTCGAAAAAGGAATGGTCCTGATTTTGTAACTTTTCGTGCACCTCGTTATGGGTTTTATAAAGTAGCTCTCCTTTGGTAAAAAATTCGCCGTTGTCAGCTTTTAACAAAAAATCAGGTTCCAAATCATCTTCTTTTTCCTCGTCCCAATACGAGTACTGGATAACCACCTTGGAACTCTCCAGCACCTTTTCGTCCTTTTGGAATTCAAAATCTTCACCAAAGATATTCTCATTGTATGACATTAGGGCAACAACAAAATCGGGCAGCGAGGCATATACCTTATTCTTAAAGTTCCAGAGGACATCGTTCATCAATCTTTTGTGGTATTGCATAAGTGTCAATTTATTTATTGGTAAAAGCGGCCAAGGTCATGACTATGTTTTAGAGCCATTTCGTAGTAACTTTGATTCATGTCTTCCCCAATTTGTCTGTAGATTTCTTGCCTTTTCTTGGGCGAAAACCTAAAGTCAGACCAATCTAAATAACGCTTTGATTCAACTTCCATTAAGTCTTTGCGATCTTGGTAATAACAAGCGTAGTCTATTAATGAATTAAAGCTTCCTTTAATACCTTTCATGATTTTGTACTCATTATCGAACTGTTCAGATGTGATTTTTGTTTTTAATTCTAATTCACCTTTTACGAAACATATGCCTTTTTGGTGTACCGACTGTAGTGCTTCAGGAAAATCAAGCTCTTTGTAATCGATTGGTTCATGATCATAATGAGTCCAGTCTACCTTATATTTTTTGGAGTAAAAATATTTGGTGAATATAAAAGTACTAGGAATAATGACTTCTTTGTTTTCTAAATTAGGAGTATCGTAAATGCCGCTATAAACTTGTGCTAAGCAGCAACCACTAAAAAATTTTAATCCTAAATTTTGGGGCTCCTTTAAAAGAATTCGTTTTGAAACATCCAACAAAATTTTACCGAAAAAATACTTTCCATTTTGATGGGCGTAGAAGATGTCTCCTTCTTCCAGTTTTTTTTTGCTCATTTTATTTTGTTAACAGGGGTTATGTAGATTCCCAAATTTATCGTATTTGGCTTTGGTTATAGCATTTTTCTTATTTGCTAGGTTGGCCTTTCCACCATTTTTTTCAATATGATGTTGTTCCCAAGCATGCGCCTCGTAAGGTGTCCAATTACCACTCTTAGGGGTGTCGATATCGTATTTTCCTGGGTTATCCCATTCAGCCTTAATCCCTCCTTCCGCTGCATGCTGACTTATTCTGGTGCTGGTTCCTTGAGTTGTTTGTCCAACATAAACCACTTTTCCGCTGGCTTTATCCGTAACAGTATAAATCTCCGTTGGAGTTTTGGTGGTACTCTCAAAAAGCGAAGGTTTATTTTGATTATGGACCAAAATGCCGAGATGACCAACAAAATAATTGTGGTACTCCTCGATTTCAAGATTAAAGGTAGGCAAATCAACAACGGTGGTGGTCGAAATACTGGTTATCTTTTCAATATCACCCGAAGAACTTAAGACAGGCATACCAATCGCAAGTTCCTTTGTTGGCAACCATTTTTTAATGTCCGTTATCCAAAAAAGGTGTTTTGAGGTGGCATCTATAGAAGAATTATTTTCAGTTTTTAAATTAAAATAACGGTCGGTCCAGTTGTTATAAGTCCGAACTATATTTTTTTCCTCTACCCTATTCTTTTTTACATTATATGATAGCACCTTGTCACCAGCTGTAAGTTTTTCTATTTCTTTTGTTCCGTTTGGTGTTTTGACCAAAGTCCCTGCGAGAAAACAAGGTTCAGTCTTACCCAACTGATCATACGGTACATCATCCGCAATCTTGGCAACATCGTCCCCAGCTTCGATAACATCATCTACCACCTCTACAACATCATCAGCTGCTCGTCCGGCTCTCCACATTCGAAATCCCTTTTCAATCGCCTTCCCGGCCCCCAAAAACAAAAAGCCCAGCGCTACCTCTTTAAACAAGGCTTCTTCATCGCCATCTTGGGAATAATCGTACAACGCTTTTACCGTTAACAGACAACCTGCCACCTCCAAGGCGGCAACGGTGACGGCAATACCCGTGGCCAAAGCCCCTGATGCTGCGCCTACGGCAGCAATAGCCGCGATCGCCGCTCCTCCAGTAACTACTATCAGGGCAACAGCGGCTACGACCAAAGCCACTTTACCCAAAGTACTCCAAAATCCACCTTCCTCCTCGGCACAAGCTGCTTCGGCTTCTTCCAATGAGTAAAAAATCTCGATTTTACCGCCGACACTGCAAGGCAGGACCGAGTCTTCCAATAACGGGTTAAAATACCCTACGAAAATACCGTCCTCAAAACCGTCCCAGGCAACGGGTGCCGGTACACAGGCACTACCGGTCACCGAGCACGTGCCAAAAGGCTGTACGTTGACCATGGGGACCATATCGCCGGTATTTGCGATAGGCTCGTCGAACAAAAACGAATTATTGTTGTTCGTGATTTTGAACTCCATGGGGGCCGTGCCTTTGTCACAGGCTAAATAGGTTCCTTGTGGTACATACTTTTTAGCGCCCATTGGTTTCGGTATTAAATTCAGCGATGTCTTGCTTGCTCTCGGTCATGTAAAAACCAGGAATCTTTACTTTTATCTGTTGCGTACCTTTAACGAGCCAATGGTTACGGTCAAACTCTAAGCGTTCTTTATAGTCTACCTGTAGTTCCACTTTCATGTCTACCTTATCCTTTAATGTTCTGATGAACTTTGTCAACTCCCTACCATCTAACTTCTCCTCATCAACGGTACCGCTACCTTCAATCACCAAAGGGTTTTTAATGTCCCCGCTAGAGATAAGTTTATAATCGATTTTTAAAGGAAGGGATTGGGTTACCAAAAATTTGGCGAGTTGCCTGTTCACTGTGTTTTCTGAAGCATTTGTATAGTTTCCGTAAAGTCCGGGAAATAAAAAATATAAGGCTCCCTGGTTCGCTACTTCTTTTTCCAGACTACCATTTTTAAGATTGTTTTCGACAATGGCTATGGTCTTATCAATTTGATCACGGGTTTCCTTGGTAGCTTCTTTTTTCCATTTTTTGCGCAGTTTGCCCCATTTTTCGATTACTAAAGGTTTGTTATATATTTTTTTGAAATTTCCTTTCTCATCAGTGCCCACGGTCACTTCATGCAACAAAGCGTTCATTTCCCTGTTCAATTTTTCAGTAGCACTGTCCTTGCCAAAATCTTCGGATATGGTCCTCACATCAAAAATATGCCCTTCACCCGTAATATTTGGTCTAACATAAGTTTTTTCGAGCACGGACTCAGACGAGTTTTTCATCATAACATCTTTTGTGGCAACAATGGACTTGGATGTATGTTTGTAGTTTTTACGCTGTAGCGCATGTGGCCGAATCTGCAATAGTGTTTCCATCTGATCTACCCTTTGTTCACATGTACCTCGCCGCCTGTAAGTTTGCTGGTTGCCCTGCCATGCATGGCCAGTTCTTTCCCGGAAAGAATATCTACTTTTTCATTACCCACAACATTAAGGTTGGTTTTTGCCTTTACCTTGACTTCGGCTTCGGTACTTCTCATATCAACATTTTCCTTACCACTTATTTGTACCGTAGCTTCTGCACTGTGCATACCAATGGCATCTTTTGATGCTATGGCAATAGTAGATTCTTCAGATTTTATGGTCAACGCGTTTTTTGCTTTAATATCAATGGTGTCCGCGTTCAATGAAAGGTTGCCAGGAGCGGTAATGCTGATGCTACTGTTTTTGGTGTCCAAAAATATCTTATTGCTGTTTTTGTCCGTAATGGTTATCGATTCTTCCCCATCGGTATCGTTCAGTTCTATGAGGTGCCCGCTCCTGGTCCTTATGGCCTTGGTGTTGTTTTCCGGGTCGGCGAACCCGCTTTTTGTGCTCGCGCTATGGCCCGCACTGAGGACAAAGGGCCGCTCTGGGTTGTTGCCCTCGAAGCCCACGAGTACCTCCTCGTCCTTTTCGGGGATGAAATAAAAGCCTTTTCCGCTGCCGGAATAGGGAGTATGCATCTTTATCCATGGGGTGGAAGTGCCCATAGGTTTCTGCCACCCGAACTGTACCTTTATGCGACCCAGGCCTTCTGGATCGGCATTGTCGAGGACGAGCCCCCTCTGTGCCTGTGCGAAAGGTGCACTGAAGACATTACCGTAGAACGGGTGTTCGGTGCCTTCTGGTACCCCCTCGAACTCGTTCAGGTAATGTCCGCTATGGTCGAAACCATGCGTTATCTTTGTGACCATGTAGGAGCCATAGGCGTCCTTTGTATTGCCGTCGGTAAAGTTGAGCCCCTCTACGGTAAGGGTATCGCCCACACAAAGGGAAACGAGTTCCGAAGAGCCGGAGGCGGTGACCATGGCCGACGTTCGGGCATGTACGGCCACCTTGGCAGCGGTGTCCATACCGCCCTGCCCGCTATATTCATGTTGGTCCAAGGACCAGTGGTAGTTCCCCTTTTTCGAGAACAGCGTCTCGGAAGCACCGTCCACTACATCGATATAGGGATGTCCTCCCTGTGCCTTGTAGGCCGAGGCATCGGATTCCAACAGGGAATCGTTGACCCAGTCATGGGAACTTACCCCAAAGATGCGTCCCTGCAGGTTCGCCGACAGTTGGAAGGTATGCACGTTCTCGCCGTAGGTACCTTGAAAACTTCCCTGACCGCTACGGCCCACATGTAATGCCTTACCATTGTCGTACATCCATACCCCGTACCTTGCACAAAGGCGGCGTACGAAACTGAAATCGTCCTCATTGTACTGCACGGTATAGGGCAATTTTATATCGGTACCGTTTCCCAAGGCGGTCTTTAGAAGATTGGTGTCATGGCCGTCGAAGGTATCGGTAATGACCTGCCCCAGCGAAGTGCCCTCTTCGTAACTTTTGCACTGGGCGGATCTGGAAAGCAGTATGCTCGGGCTGTAGCCCGAAAGTATGAGGTTTCCCGGTGCGCCGCTGTGCTTTTGGAGGTCCGCCGAGGTAACCACCCCTATGAACTCCAGTTCCCCGTTGTCCAGACCTATGGATACTTTTTTCCCTACGGATTTCAGGGCATTGTCCATAAGGGCACTGCCGTACCCTTCGGTGGCATTGGCGGGGAAGCTTATCCTGAAAGCGCTATGGTCGCCCATGGACTGTGAAATGGTGACCCTGTAGCTAGACTTTGGAAGGAATTCCGAACCGTCTATCAGCAGTTTGGGGGATACGATTTTTGACATAACTCATTTGATTTGACCAAGTTAAAATAGGCACAAAATGCACAATGCACAAAAAAAACGATGTGATTTCGTTAAAATACAATGGTATTTTCTTTTTGATGGACCGGCACGTGTTTTTTGACAAATTTCCCCGTTGGTATATTTTGGGTCCTTTAGCCTCATCACGGCTTTTAGTTCACATAAAATATCCTGAAAGGGAGAATATTGGCCGACCTGTTTTCAAGCCCTATCAGCAATTCTTTTTTTAAGTGTTCCCAGTCCTCTTCTGTGTAAGAAGCATCTATATTTTTGGTGATATGTATATCGGTAGTAGGCATGTAACCAATGCCTTCTTGCTGTCCCACCATTACCCCTTTCTTTATCTGTATGTTGGAAACGCTTTCCCTGAAAATACTGTAACAGTATTGAACGATATCCTGCCTGGTTATAACCTTCCCTTTGGAAAGCACATGCTCTCTATACGCATATATTTTCTCACTGGCGGTAGGCTCGTCCCTGCCACCCACGGTACCTGTTATAAATACAAGCGAGTTGGGCATAAAGGCAGTTCCCGAATATTGCACAAGTTTGGTATGGGGATGAATTTTATTCGCTTTTTCCCCAGCTGTGGTCCAATAGGATGCAAACACCACATCATCCTTATTTTTATCTATACTGTTTTTATTGATAATTAGATAAGGGACTTTATTCTTTTTAAAATCCCGTAGTTCAATTTGTTGCTCGATACGGGAGACTGTTTTTTTAAGGTCTTTTATGTTTGAATCGATAAAATCATCGTTTATGGCCGAAAAGGCCACACTATCCTCTTTTAACAGATCCAATGTGTAATTGAGCAACTCCGATGCATCACGTTCATCAAAACGTGATACGCCGCCATATCTTAGATAGGCATTTGGGTTGTCATCATCGGTTTTCTCCCTGTTTTGGATAAAATAGATATTACCGCTATCACCCTCTATCTTTTGAACGTCAAAAAAATAATCATCATCTACATTCAAGGGTAAAATGTTCAAATAGGATTGTAACCTCTTATTTGTTTCGTGCGCTTTTTTGTTCAATACGGGAAAGCAATTGATATGGCAATGTAGATTATCGAGCATTTGTTGCGAAACTACACTAGAGAACGAAATACGAATCCATAGCAGAGGTTGCTTGAAATCATTCAAGCCTTCTTTAGTGATAAAGTCCTTGAAATTCTCAGGGTAGTGTTTGGTATTCTCGGCAACGTTGATTGTGCTATCAATGGTATAAAAATGGTTTTTGTAAAATTGCTTTACGTGTTCCTCGTAAAAGCGCTGTTTGCTTTGTATGGATTCATTTATATACCCGGAAAAAGAATGTAAGTTGTCGGTTTTATCATTATATCCCCTTACAACATTGAGTTCTGTGCCGTTTAATGACCATGAGGCAATATTGATATGATGTGCCAACAACTCTTTTTGTGAAAAGTTAAGTACATCAAAATAGCATAATAGCTGGTTGAGCTCTATTAGTCCCGGTGCTGGCCGAATACCTAGATAAATGCAAGAGGTTTCGGTGTTTTGCTTTAGTTCCGACTCTGATAAAAATGGTACCTCCCTATGGTTTTCATACTTCACGACTTTGTTGGGATGTACTACATACTTTAGTTCGCAATTGTTTAGTGTAAAGTCTCCGGCCGGAGAGAAAAAATAATCCTCAAAGTCGTTTTTCCCGTTATTTCTAAAAATGGGCATTCGTTTTCTATGATAAAATTGGGAACGTTCATTGATATCGATATGGGCATCGACCGGGAGTGCGTGCATTACGGCGTGTGCTGGTTTTGCCGTGACCGATATCTCTGGGGTCAACAGATCTACCAGGCGTTCGGTAATTCTGGTACGGCTCGCCTTTACCGTATCGGATATTCGTTCAAATTCATGGGCACAAGCATCAAATAAAATACTCACCATAGGGTCAAAAGAGAACTCTATCTCTATATCATCTACACCCCAAGTTTCTGCTGCCCTGCGGATGAGGCGATCCTTTATCTCTTCTTTGGTAAGGGTTTTCATAGGTTTATATCTTTTTTACTTGTGTGTTTATATAACGCACAAAAATTATTTGTAAGATAACGGTGCCAAATAGTAGTCGCCTACAAAACTATAGGGTTCATCGGTTTTGACTATTACTCCGGTTATCACGATTTTGAGAAATTTTTTTAACCGTACTTTTTTAGAACTTTCAGAAATATTTTCTCTCAAATCAATATCCAGATTAACTTTTGCCAATCTTTTTTCATAAGTGTCTATTTGTTCTTTCAACGATTTTTTAATGCGCTCTTTCAAGACATTGGTATTGACCAATAGGTCAAAATCCGATTCCCAGATTTCACTTCCAAAATCATCGTCAAAGGTGTATTCCTGAAAATATGTAGTGATGATGACACTGATAAATTGGGAAATGGATTCCTGTAAAGATATTTTTTGGAGTTCTTTTTTTTCAAAAAAACGTTTAAAATCAAATGGGGCCTTGTAGTAGGGTTTTGCCATAGGTTTAAGGTTTTACTACATTAAACACCAGCTCTTTTTCCTTAAGTTGAACCTTCACCGTCTGCGGCGCTTTCAGAGTTCCGGATATCAACATTTTAGACAAGGGTCTCTTAAGTTTGTTCCGTATTACGGCTTTCAGCGGCCGGACCCCATAGGTGGGGGAGAAGCCATCCAAAGATAGATACTTTCTTGTTTTTTCGTCGATTTCTACAGTTATCCCCAAACGCTCTGTTAGCGAAAGCAATTCTTTTTTTAGATGTAGGTCAAATATAAAAGGGACATTTTTTTCCGAAATAGGGGCAAAAGGGACAATCTCCGTTATTCGGCCCAAAAATTCCGGTCTAAAATAAGTAGACATTATTTCCAAAAGTTTCTCTGAAGACGGAATTTTTCCGGCAGTAATGGATTCCGAAATAAATTCCGACCCAATATTTGATGTGAAAAGTATGACGGCATTTGAAAAATCACCTATTTTCCCCAATCGATCACTTAATTTTCCTTCGTCCAAAATTTGAAGGAAAACATCAAATACCGATTGGTGGGCCTTTTCTATTTCATCAAAAAGTACGATGGCATAAGGTTTTTCCCTTATTTTGTTCACTAACATACCACCCTCTTCATATCCCACATACCCTGGAGGGGCACCATACAGTAAAGCGGCTGAATGTTCTTCTTTGAATTCGGACATATCAAACCGCACAATGGCACTTTCATCATTGAAAAGAAATTCGGCCAAGGATTTGGCCAATTCCGTTTTTCCGGTTCCCGTGGGTCCGGAAAAGAAGAAAGAACCAATGGGCTGACCCGCTTTGGAAAGGCCCGATCTGGATTCAATAATGGCCTCTGCCACTGTTTTTACAGCATTGTCCTGACCTATGACCCTTTTTTTAAGGGTAGCTTCCATTTCCAAAAGACGTTCTTGTTCTTGCTTTTGTACCTTTCCGGCAGGTATACCGGTAATGTTGGAAACCATGGCGGCCAAATCTTCTTCATTTATTGCCGTAAGCTCTTGTTTTGAATGTTCTTCGATATTTTTTAAAAGTGAATCAATATACCCACGTTTTTTATTGTAGGATGAAAAACCAAAAGCATCCTCGGTATCATATTTCCCTTGGACAATTGGGCTAAGCTTATTTTTAAGCGTAAGGTATACCGTGTCCAAAAGCTTGTTTTTTACTTCTTCCGAATCTTTATCCTGTATATGTTCAATACTATTTTTAAGTTCCTCTAAATCACTGGGCAGTGATTGTTTGGAAACATTTGCCGCTGACATTGTCCGGTCCAAAAGGTCCAATGCCGAATCTGGCAAACTCTTGTCCTTTAAATATCTTTTGGACAACCTAATGGCTTCTTGTAACGTACTCTCGGATAATTGCAAATTATGATGCTCGCTGAAAGTATGCCCTATACTTTTCAAGATTTCCAAGGCCTGTTGTTTGCTTGGCTCTTCCAATAGTACTGTTTCGAACCTTCGGGCAAACGCTTCATCTGTCACTATATATTTTCTGTGATTGTCGGCAGACGTAGTGC
This sequence comes from Costertonia aggregata, assembly GCF_013402795.1. Lineage (GTDB taxonomy): Bacteria > Bacteroidota > Bacteroidia > Flavobacteriales > Flavobacteriaceae > Costertonia > Costertonia aggregata. Next base: position 3,555,573 of record NZ_CP058595.1, read on the forward strand.
CAATAAGGGTAACTTCACCCTTATTCAGCTCAGCTTTCAGGACATTTAGGATACCTTGGCTTATAGCGCTATCTTGTAACAATGAATGTATGTTGTCAATAAAAAGCACGGGTTTCTCAAGTTGTTTTGCTTCGTTAAAGATAGATTGCAAACGGTCTTCTACCTCTCCTTTATATGAAGCGCCGGAAAGTAAGTTGGCCACATCAACCTCTAAAAGTTGCACTTTTTGTAAGGTTTCGACTATTTTTAATTGCTCTATTTCACGAGCTAGATTTTGTACCAGGGTCGTCTTTCCCACACCTGCCTCACCAATTACGATAACATTGGGTTTTGACTTTCTACTAAGAATTTCCGTAATTTTTTTAAGCTCTTTATCCCTGTTCACGATTGCAGCAAACACACCGTTTTTTGCCAAATTCAATATATCTATCGTATATTTTTTGAGAACATCATTTTTTTCGGAAAATGCTTCTGCGTGGTTTGTTATCGTAGGTTTCGTTACGTTTTTATCATTGCTAATGCCACTCAATCTTCCCAAAAGCTGGGCATGGTTTACAGGTAATGCTTTAAGTTGGTCGTAATTAAAACCTACACCTGGGGTTATTGCGGCAATGAAAAGGCAAATGAGGTCAACTTCTTCTTTTTTTAATTTTGTTTTGATACCCTCTGCCTCATCAAGAATACATTGTACGGCCTCATCGGGCGTTGAAGAACTAACGTGCATGGCGCGTTTTGAATAGTCTTCCATACGTACTTCTGCCCATTCCTCTACATAATACACGTCTATATCCAGACCGTGAAGATGTCTTAAAAGCGATAAGTCCCTATTGAGCAGGGCCTTTACCATATGGGCTGCACCATAATTTTGATGCCGATGCTCTTCCGCAATTTGGGATGCAATGTAGGTAGCTTTGTTTACTTCTTTGTTTAACATCCAAAAAGCGGTTAATTGTTTAATCTGCGGGATAGCTCTAAAGCTCTCTCTAATTGTTTGATGTCATTTTCGTAGTCGCGTAGCTTCTCGTTAAGGTCATCAATTTCATTCTTGGCATTTTCAACCTGTTTTAAATCCCTCTTGGAGTCCATTAATTTCTTATAGGTCAATATGAGATTCTCGTACATACCATTGTCCTCCAATGAATCTTTGGGGATATCGCTCTTGATGTTTATCAGCTCCGCATTTATGGATTGTTCCAAAAAGAAATAGCCTTCATCCACTTTATCCAACGAGTCGATAAGGACATCTATTTTTTCCAATTCTTGCATGAATTTTTTCTGGTATTGAAATTCAAACTGTATTTTTTTGTTCTCTGCCCGTAATATCTCGTTTTCTTTCCAGGGTAGTTTATAACTGAAGAAAACGGCAACGAAAATGATACCTATCGTAACAACGAACATCAATAAAAATAACAGAAAGGAAGATACCCTTTCTTTTTTGTTCAAAATTTCCATAATCTTTTATCTTTTTATTCGGCTAAAAACGAAGGGCCGCTAGATTTTCCCGGTTTCTCCGAAACAATGTTCTCATTAACAAAAATCCCCATATCCCTGCGTTTTCCAATATAATCAACTTGAGTGAGAATCGTGAAAAGTCTTTCAATGGTATTCATAAAGTAGTAGGCCAACTCTAGATTTTGGTTAATATCCAAATGGTTGTAGGGCATATTGATGATATCGGTAAATATTTTTTCATAGTCCCCACCTTTCAGGTCCGTCCATTCCCCAAAATAATTGAACAACTGTTCTTTGTTCTCGGGTGAGGATACATCTACGGCACCCTTGAAAGTGCGGGCTAGGCTCACGATGATTTCCAATAATTTTTTAGGATGTATATGATATTCTTCCCACTTTATGTAGGTAACTTGCTGGGCCAAGTAAGGGTATACTTTATCTACGACAATATGCATGGCATCCGCTATGGGATTGTCACTTTGTTTGGTCATTATTTTTTGTACGATCAAAATAGCGCATTTCTCACTAACCTTCACAAAATTTTCAGCAGTATTATAAAAATCCACAAGACGTTCATGGGCGCCCAAGGCATTTGAAGGGGGAATGTAATTGTCATCTGTTGAGAAGGTACTACCTTGTTTAACGATTTTGGCTATGGGTAATTGGTGCACTCCTAAACCGGATTTCTGAAGCGAATCGGCATTTATGAAAGTAAAAGAATAGGAAGGGGCAAGGTGCGGATAACGTGGTGGTATTTCTTTGGGGTCTTGTTCTCCGAATGGCACGGCATCGGCCTCATTGACATTAACAAGAACATAGCCGTCTTCAAAATTCTTGTCCGCAAACTCTTCAACAATCATATCTTCTTTGATTGATGGGGTTTGTTGCGTAATTTCTATGCGGTAACCACCCGGGGTAATGGCCCTAAGTTTTTTAACCGATATTTTTAAGCCTTTGTGGGCGTCTATATTTACCGAATATTCTTTGGTGTCGCTTAAGTGGGAAGGTAAAAGGCCATAACCATGAAGACCTATACCTATGCTTATTGCATCTTTAGTTCTTGAGTGTGCAAAATCCTGAAGGCTTTTGAAGTGCTCTTTCGAGATTTTCATACCATCTATCCAGTTGATTTTAAAGTTTTTGATGTCTTCTATCATGCGTTTATGTTTAAATACGTTGACATACTATGATATCCCCGTCTACAAGGTTGTTTTGCTCTACCGTGAGTTCCGAGTCAATATGTCTTGATGCTCCGTACCATTTTGGTTTTGTATAAAAATACCAACCATAAGGATCACCGTTATCTTCCGAGATTTCTATCTTACTTTTTGATTTTTTGTCATTGTAATCATTTATAAAGAAAAAGAAAAGTCTGCCAAAATCCATATTTTTTGGTGCCTTGGCCTTAAAACTTGTAATATGGTCCTCTTTTGTATTCTTGTAGAATAAGAAGTTGAGAACAATCATATTGCTCAGCTCATAATGTTTTGGAGTTTCATACTTTTTACCAAATGGATAATACCACTTTGAGTATAGTCTTGTGGGTATTGAAACTGCATAATTGAACAAAATAAAGAATGAAGTCGGCACGACAAAAGCACAGATAATCACGAAATAGTATCCCAAATAATTTAGGTCGTTAAAATATGCGGTTATCATAATTATGGGCACCATGAGCACCAATGAGGCTATGATGGCAAAAAGTATTTCTTTAAAATTGTTAAGACTATTGAACCTCTTGAACACGGTATGAAAGAAAAATACATGTAGCCCACCTAATATAAGCATCGCTCCCATTAACGAAAAGTAGCGTAATACGATTGCGGTCTGTTTTAGGTTGAAAAGTATTGCGGTTACAATGCCAACAATTAAAACACCCACAAATAGATATAAGTAAAATTTCTTGCGCTTTGGCCTGTAACTCGGTGTTTTTGAACCGAGCAAAGTGAGTACCAACACCACCAACACCACGATAATGGCAAAGGGAACCAATGCTTCAAAACTTATGAGATTTTTTAGGTAGCTTCTCAACATATATCTTAAATTGTAGATGACACCCCAAGTCTGGCGGCGTATACTTTTTCGCTCATTATAAAATCCTGTTTTTGTTCGGGTAGTGTAAAGTTAACCTCATAATCACATTCAAAGGGTAAAGTGTGTTCTAAAAAAAAACGTATTACCAAAATAATACTACCATTGGGTAGGTATTTATCGATTTCGTTCGGGTGTCTTACCTTATCCACGGTAAAAATATATCTAGGCAAAAAAGTTTTTCCATTTGCCGAAGTCGCAAGATTTACACCTAGTTGCCAAGAGGTGTTCTCTTCTTGAGTGGTATCCAAAGACGCATACTCTTGTTTTACTGTTATATTTTCATGAATTATAGTTTCCAATATTTTTGTTAATAACGGCAAATCGCCCGCAATCTTATGCATAAAAGGCATTGTTTTAAGTATTTTGGTTGCCATTGCCTTGGGTAGGGCTTCATCAATATTCCAGAGTTTGGTTAAAAAACTTACCAACTCTGGACTTCCCAATGATGAAAATATATTGTTTTCCTCTTGTTCTACCGCAACTTTATTCAAAAAAAACTCTTCTTCCAATGGTTGAAAAAAGTTGCGAGAATGGTATTCTTCTTTTTTTCTGTTTTTGTAGTCGGCCACCATGGTTTCCACAAAGGGTGTACTGCTATATGTGCTATGAAAAAAACGCTCGGGAAAAACATTGTAAAAACCACGACGGCTTAAGGTAACCTCAAGTTTTTTATAGGAAGACTCTAATGCGGTTACATTTGTGATATCATGTGTAAAACGTCTTTTGAAAAATTGGGAAAAAGCAAAGCGTAAAGGTATTTCGTCCTCCAAATAGGCCGCAAACGTTTCGGCTTTTAAATCAAAGCCCACGTCTACAAGTTCTTTCTTGATTTTTTCGGGAGAATTTTTTTTATACATGAAGCCTAATTGTTCAAAAGTCTAGAAGATGCTACGTATTTATCTTGCCAATAGTTGGAATTTAGGTCAACGATTTCAACGCCCCTTGGTGAGTTAGACCCTAAAAACTTACCGTTTTGAAGGTAGATGCCTACATGGGAAACTACTTTGTCTTTATGCCGTAACCTAAAAAAAATAAGGTCGCCTTCTTTAAGATATTCTTGATTTTTAAAATGCGCCTTGGTGTCGAGATAAAATTGTTCTATTGAGGTTCTCGGCAATTCTTTTTTATAAACTTCACTGTAAACCTGTTGTACAAAAGCAGAACAATCAATTCCCTTTTTTGAGTTTCCGCCCCATTTGTAGGGCACGCCTAACCAGCTATCAATGGTATGATACAGTTTTTCATTCATTATATCCGCTTCGGAGACACCCAACTCGTTCGCAAACTTGACTTTATCCTCTTTGGACAGGTACGATTTGTTTTTATTGGAAGTATCGGTGGTAACCACGGTTTTCTTTTCTTCCTGAAGTTTTTTCGCCTTGACTATTTCATTTTTGTAATATTTATAATCAGGTACATCCTTGGATTTACAGGAACAAGCGATAACCAATACAATAACGAAGAAAAACAAGAGTTTTATTTTCATAAAAAGAATTGTATTTTTAGATTGGATTACAACTTAACAAGAATAAATTACTTATGTACCACAAAAGTATAAAAACCCATTTTGACCGTAACGTGTTTATTACTTTTTTAGTATTATTTTTTGGGGGATTATCGTTGCTATCATTCAGAATTAACGATAAGGAAGATTGCACGGGTGTGGATTTTGAAATATTGACCAATTCTTACACGGTTGAGGATTTGATCGAATTCAAGAGCATTGATAAAAACGGGGTAGACTGGTCTTGGGATTTTGGGGATGGATCTACCGCTACGAACAGATCAAACGTGACGCACCAATTTAAAACACCGGGTTTGTACAAGGTCACTTTATCGGTAAATGGCCAGTGTAAACAAGTACGGGAAGTGGCAATTTCCAAACAGAGGATATTGATAGATCCCGAACGCATTCCCACCATACAACTGCCCGATAATATTAGGGTCGGGGATGAGGTGGTGTTCTCAAATAATTCGCCTTTTGCAGAAACATGGCAATGGAGTTTTGGGGAAACTACTCGGGTAGATGGGACCGACCAACAAGAACGATACGTTTTTAAGACACCTGGGGAGAAAACGATACTTTTGGTCGTTAACAATGATAGATTGCACGAGGCCAAACAAAGAATCACTGTTTTGCCCAAAAAAAGATCCAGAAGGCAAACTACAAACGAGGGCGTCGACCCCATAGAACTGGTCTTGGACGACCAAATTGAAGATATTCCAGTAAAAGAGGTGGAAGAAGAGGAAAAGCGTTTAGAAGAGGAAGAGGCCAATCGTATCGAGGTATCATCGGATGAGATTCGCCAAATGCTTGTAGGATATGCTAACAGGACCGTTGACGATATTGCCATTCGCAATTATTTCTGCTACAGTAGTATCCCGGTATTCAATAAAGGTGGTTCTAGAAAAACGGTAAACCAGTTGTTCAATACGATCAGGGACGTAAAAATAGAATTTAAAGACTTAAAACTTGTTCGTGATTCAAAAACGGGCTGCATAAAAAGTATGACTTTGGATTTACGAACAAAAAAAGGTCTTTTCTGGAAAAACTTCTAAAATTTCCTTAGTATCGAAAGTTTCAAATATATCCATTTGAGCCGTTGCGCATTTTTAAAGAATATCATGTTCATGGTCAGTTCGATTTTTGAGGAAAGAAAACCATATTGAAATAATCTTGAGAAAAAAAATGTTCGTGATACAAACTCTTAATGAATCCGGTCATAAAATTCACTCAAAATGAACAAAAGGTTTCTTTTGGCATTGCTGTTTGGTTTTATTGAGCAAGGCTAAGACCTTGCTGTTTGCGACTCAAAACTCAAAATTTATCAGCCAATTGTTATGCATAAGGTTGATTTGGTTTAAATCGTGAAAGAATTAAATAATTAATTATCAGCATATTAATTATTTTAGAGATACTGGTAATTTCTTCTTTTTTTAGATTTATACATTACATTTTTTTTGATTTTTCATTACTGGGGTATTCAAAAAAATACAATTTCCTTTGCAGTTGAACGATAATTTTTGTCTTTCCTACAAACAATCCCTATGTTTATCATGTTCTTATGTAACGTTTTTTATAAATTATTAACGGTAGTATTTACCACAAAAACAAATTATTATGTCTTTTAAAGCAAAATTAAAAGTAGCAGGAAAGGAACACAACATCTTACACTGTTCCTACGATTTGAACCAAGAAGTCGATCCAACGGGAAGACCTTCTTCAGTAACCCGTGGAGGTCGAATTTATTTGACCGTTGAGTCCAATGGTGAGACCAGTTTCTTTGAATGGATGACCAACAACTTCGAGAGAAAGGATGGGTCAATCGTATTCGTAAAAAGAGATACCGACGCAACATTGAAAGAGCTGCAGTTTGAAGAAGGATATCTTATTAAATATAAGGAAAGTTTTGATGCTACGGGTCAAAACCCCTTGACCGAAACTTTCGTGATTTCGGCCAAAAAAATCGGTTTAGGTAGCGGTGAGCATATCAACGAATGGGTATAAAAACCGTACCAAAAAGTTTTTTATCAAAAAGGGGGCATATGTATAGCTCCCTTTTTTCGTTGTATATGGGTACCAATAAGTTGTGTATACATTTTTTTTGATTAAATTTAACCAACTAAACTTT